>NZ_CP078143.1:2244190-2553381 GCF_019891395.1 Nitratireductor kimnyeongensis
CGCTCCAATGCCCTGACCGCTTCCCCAGATGTCGCGCCAGGCCTTTGCGTCGGCGCTGGCGAAATTCATCTTGGAGGGATCGGCTTCCGGCAGATTGTCTGGATCCATGCCGGCCTTGACGATGGAGCCTTTCAGATAGTTGCCGTGTACGCCGGTAAAGAGGTTGGAATAAACGATGTCGGCAGCACGCGAGGCGACGATCATCTCCTTGTAATCGTCGGTGGCGCGCGCCTCCTGAGTGGCGATAAAGGGGGAACCGATATAGGCAAGGTCCGCGCCCATTGCCTCGGCCGCCAGCACCGCACCGCCATTGGCAATGGCACCTGACAGAAGCAGCGGTCCGTCGAACCATTGCCGGATTTCCTGAACGAGGGCGAAGGGAGAAAGCGTGCCCGCATGGCCGCCAGCCCCCGTGGCCACCGCAATAAGCCCGTCTGCGCCCTTTTCGATGGCCTTTCGTGCATGGCGATCGTGGATGATGTCGTGCAGCACGATGCCGCCATAGGAATGAACGGCCTGGTTCACCTCCTCGACGGCACCCAGCGAAGTGATGACGATCGGCACCTTGTGGTAGACGCAGACCCTCAGATCATGCTCCAGCCGATCATTCGAGCGGTGGACGATCTGGTTGACGGCAAAAGGAGCGGCGGGGCGGTCCGGGTGTTTCGCATCATGTGCTGCCAGCTCTTCCTTGATCTGCGATATCCATTCGTCAAGCTGCTCTTTGGGGCGGGCATTGAGCGCAGGAAAAGACCCGACAATGCCGGCCTTGCATTGCGCGGTTACCAGAGGCGGATGCGAGATGATGAACAAGGGCGCGCCGACGACGGGCAAACGCAGAGTGTCGAAAACGGCCGGAAGCGCCATGTGAAACCCCTTTTATTGACGTATTCGTAAACGTCAAAACTTTTTACAGCATCTCGACGCCGAATGAAAACCTCCGGCTGCACATTTTACGGAGTTCCTGTCTCAACCAGGAGCGATATCGTTGTGCCGCCGCGCGAGGAAGTCTCGCATCGCGGCAAGCCCTGCATCAATCCCCTTGCGTCCGAAACCGATGCGGAAACGCTCCGCAGGGGTTTCCATGAGTTCCGAGTGGTAGACGGAGGCCGGCAGCAAAAGCACCCCTGCCTGTTCCACGAGATCGTGGCAGAACCGCTCAACCCCGTCGCGTCCGTTGTAGCGCGGATAGGCAACACAGCCGCCATCCGGGTGCTTCCAGTCAAACAGTTCCGAATACTCGCTGAAGAATGCATCCATCTTCTCAAGGTTCTCCGCGATCAGCGAACGGTTCCGCGTGAGAATGCGGTCACGCACTGAAAGCGCCATCACCGCCAGCCGTTCGCTCGGGGCAGAGTTGCAGATGGACAGGTAATGCTTGTAGCGCTCCAGCTTCTGCAAAAGCGCCGTGTCACGGCTGGCGATCCAGCCGATACGCAGGCCCGGCAAGCCATAGGACTTGGACATGACATTGAGGGAAATGCCCTTTTCATAAGCCTCGGCAGCCTGTGGCAGGCGCTTGCTCTCATCGCTTTCGAGCAGCCGATAGACCTCGTCGCTGAACAGGTAGAGATCGTGCTCGCGGCAAAGCGCAACGAGCGCGGCGAAATCGTCCTGGGGCATCAGGGCGCCGGTCGGATTGTTGGGCAGGTTGACCGAGATGAGTTTGGTGTTGGGACGGATCGCGGCACGCACAGCGTCGAGATCAAGCCTCCAATGGGCGTTTTCCAGAAGCGGCACGCCAGTCACGGCGCATAGCCCCAGAGGCACGCTTTCCGCAGCCTGGTAGTTCGGAACGGAAACGATGGCGTGATCCTCGGGCGAAAGCAGCACCCGCATGGCTGCATAAATGCCTTCCTCGGCACCGGCGAAGCAAAGGACATTTCGCGCGGAAAGACCGTCATAGGTGGTAGCGATGGCCTCGCGCAGATCGGGTGCGCCCCAGGTTTCAGTGTAGCCGAGCCACAGCCCGTCGAGCTCTTCGCGTGCGGAAGGCCCGGCCATCTGCGTCAGCTCACCGAGCGTCATGCTTTCCATGTCGGAGGCGGTCATGTGATGCCGGGCATTGAACTCCCAGCGGGAAAAGTGAACCTCAAGCGCGAAATCCCGCATTCTGAACTCCTCGGGCATGGTTAGGGTGGAGAAAAACCAGGCTCGACCTCATCAGGGCGGAATAGCCTATTGTTCACACCTTGTTATGACCGTTGATTGCATACTCACCAACGGTTAACCATGTGACAAAGACAGGCAAAGAGGGCAGCCAGCCTTGGACGCGATAGAAAATGCGATAAGAAAGGCGTTCGAAAAGGGCGACGCTAGCAAACGGCCCTTTCGTGAAAAGGTGTATCGTTCTGCCTTTGCAGCGCTGGAGCGCACGCTTGAAGCACGCGACGATCTTTCTGAAGAGGCAAAAACTGCCAGGCGCGAGAACCTGAAGACAACGATCACCGAGATCGAGACAGAGTTCGTTCCCGCCGCCCCACAAGCCAGGGGTCCGCAGGTTTCAAAGCCTGCGCCGCGAGAGCGGCCGGCTCCCTCGCCGCAAGTCGAGCCTGAGGCGCGCAGCGCCCCACGCGCCAGAGAAAAAAGCGAGGCGTTCGCTCCACAGATTGACCCGCGAGATCGCAGCGGCGTGTCGGATGATCCTTCTCCCGAAGAGGCGAAACGACGCATTCGCGCGGCCCTGCCAAGGCCGCGGCGCTCATACGCCATGCTCTTTCTGATTGCGACTGTGGTGGCGTTTCTTGGCTTGGGGCTCTGGTGGACGATGTCCAGTGGCATTCTGATGTCCAGCGATGAGCGGGACACCAGTGTGCGCAACCCGCCGCTTGCCCTGGAGGAAGACAATTATTCTGCGGACGAGGAAACAACAGCCTCCGGGTCGCGAGGAAGCCGCGCGGAGGGCGAATGGATCACCATTTTCGACCCAACCGATCCCACCACCGTTTCTGCCCCCGATGGCGGCAACATCGACGTGATGCGCAATGACGATCAGGTTTTTCTCCAAGTCAGCACATCCGGCGGGGCAGGCATTTCCTTTGATGTCGGGCGCGGCATTTTGGAGACGCTCGTCGGACGCAACGCCATTTTCAGCATCGAGGCCAGAGCGCAGGACGGGGAGGAGACACAGCTTTCGCTCTCCTGCAACTTTGGCGCCCTTGGCGATTGCGGTCGCACCCGCTACGTGGTCGGGCCAACGCGTTCGGACTATCTCTTCGAGGTCGAATTGCCCAATCAATCGCCCAGCAGCGGCGGAACGATCACCATTGTTCCGGATGCCACCGGCGAAGGTCATGCGCTCGACGTCTTCTCCATCCGCGCGGCCATTGCGACGCAATGACAGGTGCTAATCTTCGAGCATGGAGGTCAGGGCTTCAAGCCGGTCCGCTTCGGCTGCCGGCTTGTCCCAGCGCAGGCGGGAAATGCGTGGAAAGCGCATCGCCACGCCTGATTTGTGTCGCGTTGAGCGATTGAGCCCCTCAAAGGCAATTTCGAGAACAAGACCGTGATCGCGCTCGGCGCGGACTGATCGGACGGGGCCAAAACGCTCGATCGTGTTGTCCCGCACATATTTGTCGATCTGCTTCAGTTCCTCATCGGTAAAACCGAAATAGGCCTTACCGACAGGTACGAGCTCGGGCGCGTCTTCGGGCCCGGTCCATACACCGAATGTGTAATCGGAGTAATAGCTCGACCGCTTGCCGTGACCACGTTGCGCATAAAGCAGCACTGCATCGATGATGAACGGGTCGCGCTTCCATTTGAACCATGGCCCCTTGGGGCGGCCGGGAACATAGGAGGAATCGCGCCGCTTCAACATGACCCCTTCAATCACGGGATGCGGTGGAGCACGTCGTTTGGCGTCCAGATCTTCCCAGTTTGTGAAATCGACGAGCGGGGACAGATCGAAACGATCTTGCGACAGCCCCGATATCCGCTCCTGAAGTGCCGCCCGGCGTTGGATGAAGGGCAGTCCGCGCAAGTCTTCTCCTTCCGCCTGAAGCAGATCGTAGCAGCGGAGGAAGACCGGGTACTCGCCAAGCATCTTCTTAGACACCGTCTTGCGGTTGAGGCGCTGCTGAAGGTCCGAGAAGGTGCCGGTTCGCGTATCCGGATTCCCGACCAGCAGCTCTCCATCCAGGGTCATTTCGGCTTCGAACGATGACAGGAGGTCCGGAAATGCACCGGATATGTCGTCGCCTGTGCGCGAATAGAGCCGTTGAACACCGTCTTCGCACACTGCCTGAACGCGAATGCCGTCCCATTTCCATTCGGCCACATAGTCGGCAGGGTCGAGCTTTGAAAGTTCGCCGTCGCCGACCGGATGGGCAAGCATGACCGGCCGAAACAGCGCTTTTGCGGTGCTGACGGGTTTTTGCGCTTTGCCCTCGAGCCACGCGAAGAGCAGTTCATAGGGTGGTTCGAGCCCGTGCCAGAGTTCTTCTATCTCGCTGATGTCTTTGTCGCCGAACGTGGCGAGGGCCTGCTTTGCAAGCCGTGACGATACGCCGATCCGCAAGCCGCCGGTGGCGAGCTTTATCAAAGCGAAACGGGCGGAGGGATCGAGCCGGTCGAGGAGATCCGCCATGACCGAAGGCGCCTTTGCTCGACCGAGCCTGGAGAGCGTTTCAACGATCTCGGAGAGCGGCGGTGGAGTTTCTTCCGCCAGGGTGGTTGGCCAAACGAGAGATATGGTCTCTGCAAGGTCGCCGACATAATCGTAGGAGTAGGAAAAAAGCACCTCGTCCATGCGTTCGCCGATCAAGCTTCGCAGCATGGCGGGCTTTACGGCGGGAAAGTCGAGCCCTCCGGTCAACGCAGCGAGCGCGTAGCCACGATCAGGGTCGGAAACGGCTTGGAAATGATCCGTGAGAAGGCGGATTTTCCCGTTCCGGGAGGGTGTGAGAACCAGACGATCAAGCAGGTTGGCGAAGTCACGCATCACTCGGCCTCGTCTTCATAACCGACAAGGTTGAGCGGCCGGGCCTTGATGCCGTTCAGTTCGCACCAGCGAACGATGGCTTCCTCGCGGCCGTGTGTCACCCACACTTCGCCTGCCTCCGTTTCTCGGATCGTGGCGATCAGCTCATTCCAGTCTGCATGGTCGGAAAGGATCAGGGGCAGTTCGACACCGCGTTGCTTGGCCCGCTGGCGGATGCGCATCCAGCCGGAGGCAAAGACGTTGAGCGGATCGACGAAGCGCCGCGTCCAGCGTTCGCCGAACACGGATGGAGGTGCGACTATAACGCGGCCCGCGGCGCGATCGGCAAGGCCTCCTTCGACAGTTGCCGGTTCAAGTTCGCCGAGGTCGATGCCCTGGCCTTCATAATAGCGACAGAGTTTTTCCAAGGCACCGTGAATGAGGATCGGTGTATCGTATCCGCTGGTGCGCAAGAGACTGATGACGCGCTGCGCCTTGCCAAGGGAATAAGCCCCCAAAATGTGCGCGCGATCAGGAAATTGCGTCAATGACGCGGTCAGACGCCGGATCTCCTGCAAGGGGTCGGGGTGAACAAAAACGGGAAGCCCAAAGGTCGCTTCGGTGATGAAGACATCACAGCGCACGGGCTCGAAGGCGGCGCAGGTTTGATCGGGATGACGCTTGTAATCGCCAGAGGCGACAATGCGCAGGCCATTTTTCTCGACAGCGATCTGTGCCGATCCCAGCACATGGCCAGCAGGGTGAAAAGAAATACCAACACCATCAAGTGTCAGCGTTTCGCCGTAGTTGATGGCCTGCCGGCTTCGCGCAAAGTCTGTACCGTAACGCAGCGCCATGATGTCGAGCGTTTCTCTCGTCGCCAGAACGTGTCCATGACCTGCGCGGGCGTGGTCTGCATGCCCGTGCGTGATCAGGGCCCGCTCCACCGGACGCACAGGATCGATGTAGAAATCACCGGGCGGGCAATAAAGTCCCGCCGGGCGCGGCTGGAGCAGGTTTTGCGGCTTCATGGAATGAGAAGATAGGTCATTTTTCAGGCAGTGAAAGACAGACTTGTCAGGAGACATTTCCGGGAGCATAAGCGCTCACCGCCCGCATGCGGGCCTCCTGGAAAACATATCGAATGAAGCCGATTTTCTTCACTTCGGGTGATCTGCTCGCCGATCGCCGTGCGGAGTATGCGGAGATGCTGTTCGAAAGCGGGGATTTAAAAGCCGCTGCCGATCTGATGGGCGAAGCTCTGACGCGCGCGTCGGATTGGGTGGCAGGACATTTCCGCCACGGTGAGATGCTGGCCGAGGCAGGGGAAGTCGCAGCCGCGCTGGACGCCTGGCGAAATGTGCTCAGGCTCGATGAAATGGATCGGCTGGGCGCGGCGTTGAAGCTGGAACTGTTTGGCGCGCTTGATGGCCTTGGTGCGGTACCCTCGGCTTTTGTCGAAACCCTGTTTGATCAATATGCCGAAACCTTCGACACGGCGCTGGTGGACAAGCTCTCCTATCGCGTACCCGAATTGCTGAATGAGGCGCTGCTGCGGATCGGAAAGCATGCTTTCGCTCACGCCATCGACCTTGGATGCGGCACCGGTTTGATGGGCGAGCGTCTGAGAGCCCATGTCAGCTTTCTGGAGGGCATCGACATCTCGGCGGAAATGCTGAAGCGCGCGGAGGGCAAACAGATCTACGACCGGCTGGAACGGGCCGATCTTTCCGTGCTCACCACGCTGCCCCGCGGGGCGGATCTGGTGACGGCGGCAGACGTCTTCATGTATCTGGGTGCGCTTGACCGCTTGTTCGCGGTGGCCGGCGCCTCGCTTGCGCCGGGGGCGCTTTTCGCTTTCTCGGTCGAGCGCCATGCGGGACCGGAGGCAATGGTGCTGCGCCCTTCACGGCGCTACGCCCACTCCGAGCCGCATTTGCGAGCGGTCATGGCGGATGCCGGGTTTGAACCTGTGTTGCTTGAAAGGGCGGCGATCCGCATGGATCGCGGCGAGCCTATCGAAGGACTGGTGGTCGTCGCCAAGCGAACCGGGATGGGCGCTGCTGCCGCCAAGGTCGCAGTCCCACACCACCGGAAAGAGCGTCCGAAGGTTCAATAGGCACTCCTACACCTCCGGGATTTGCTTCAGTCTGCGGCGAGAGATGGCCAGATCAACACTCTGACCGGCCATCCCCAAATCTTGATTACTCGGCTTCGTCGGCAGGGCCGGCATTGAGTTGGCCGTATTTTTCCACGCCGATTGTCTCAAGGAGTTCAAGCTGGGTTTCGAGGTAGTCGATATGACCTTCCTCGTCTGCGAGCAGCTCTTCGAACAGTTTCATGGAAACATAGTCGCCCGCGTCGTGGCAGTCGTCGCGCGCTTCCTTGTAGAGTTTGCGGGCGTCATGCTCACCGGCGAGATCGGCCTCAAGCACTTCCTTGATGTTCTGGCCGATGCGCAGCGGGCCAACAACCTGCAGGTTGGGATGGCCCTCAAGGAAGATGATACGCTCGACCAGCTTGTCGGCGTGGTGCATTTCCTCGATGGATTCTTCGCGCTCCTTCTTGGCGAGCTTGGTAAAGCCCCAGTCTTCCAGAAGGCGATAATGCAGCCAATATTGGTTGACTGCCCCCAGTTCGTGGGTGAGCGCCTCGTTAAGCCGCTCGATGACCTTTTTGTCGCCTTTCATTGAACTTCCTTCCAAAACGCTCGCGCAACGCGCGTACCTGATCGAGATAGGTCACGGTAGCAGCATTCTGGGCAGCATCAAGGCGTGCATGATAGGCTTCGGTGACGTGGATGATTGTTTCCACGACATTCGGAAAGCACCCACAGCAGCGGCCGCGCTTGGACATGGTGTGGTAGACCTTCGCCGGCACAACAAGCTGCCAGGGATCCTCGTCGAGCATAGAGACGATCGTCTCCTCGAGCTCTTTCTGGGTAATCATGTTGCATTGGCAGACGAGCATGGCGACGTCGGAAACTCCGTGGCTTTGCAAGGTCGAGCCCCGATGCAGAGCCAAAACCTTGTGCCGGAGTTTGTCGGAAAAGGCGCCCAGCGAACAAAAACGTGTCCGTCAGAACAGACGGCACACAGCTCAATGGGCAACGACAGACGTCCTGCGATCGAAAGGGGTAAAGGCCCAGACATCATGGACGCATCGCGCGGATGCAGGATCATAGAAACCGCAGGTCCTCGATCCTGTCAATAAAAACATGACGATTATATTCAGGGAATGTTGCGACCAGATGGCGCGGGCTCAGGCCTCGTGCTTCTCAAGAAACGCTTCCGCTTCAAGTGTTCGAAAATCGCTTAGGGCATCACGCAGGCGATCATGGCTCCAGTCCCACCAGGCAAGCGCTTGGTAGCGTTCGGCGGTTCTTCGGTCGAAACGATCGCGGATGGGGCGGGCGGGAACGCCGCCGACAATCGTGTAAGGCGCGACATCCTTCGAGACGACTGCACCGGCGCCGATTACCGCCCCATCGCCGACGGTGACGCCGGGCAAAATGGTGGAGCCGTGACCGAGCCAGGTATCATGGCCGATCCTGACCATGTTGTCCCGCCGCCAGCCGAAGAATTCGCTGTCATGTTCGGCATCCGGCCAATAGTCGGCGGAGCGATAGGTGAAGTGATGCAGCGTGGGGCGCCAGGTGGGGTGGTTCGTGGCATTGATCCGCACGGCGGCTGCGATGTTGGAGAACTTGCCGATCTGTGCACGCCAGGCGCTGCAATCCTGCATCACATAGGAATAGTCGCCAAGCACCGTTTCATGAAGGCGCGTGCGCTCGGCCACTTCCGTATAGCGGCCAAGCGTCGAACCACTTACCTCTGCGGTCGGGTGAACACAGGGTTTCTCCGAGAGCTGCCTCATGCCGCTTTCCTGTGCGGTGCAAAATCGGTGACATCGATAATGCGGTCGGCAACCACATCGCGCACATCCTGGTCGTGGAAGATGCCGAGCAGTGCCACGCCCGCCTTCTTCTTCTCATCAATCATGTCGATGACGATCTCGCGGTTGGCCTTGTCGAGCGAGGCGGTTGGCTCGTCGAGAAGCAGGACCGGATGATCGGTGATGAAGCCGCGGGCGATGTTCACGCGCTGCTGCTCGCCGCCGGAGAAGGTCGCGGGCGGCAGATCCCACAGGCGTTCTGGCAGGTTGAGGCGTTTCAACAGGTGTTCGGCCTTGGCGCGAGCCTTCTCAAGCGCTTCACCGCGCGCAATCAGCGGCTCGGCCACCACATCGCGGGCTGAAACGCGGGGCACGGCGCGCAGGAACTGGCTGACATAGCCGATTGTGTCGCGGCGGATGGCGATGACGGTGCGCGGATCGGCGGTGGCGAGGTTCACCAGATTGCCCTCATGGGTCACGATCACCTGGCCGCTGTCGATGGCGTAGCTGCCATAGATCATCTTGAGAATGGAGCTTTTACCGGCGCCGGACGGGCCGCCAAGAACGGCGCATTCGCCGGCTGCTAGCGAAAACGAAACATCAGCCACCACGGGCAGGCGGATGCCACCCTGGAGGTGCATGGTGAAACTCTTGCAGACTTCGGAGACGACGAGGGGCGTTGCCATGATCACACCTGCAGAATGGAGGAAACGAGAAGCTGGGTGTAGGGCGCCTGCGGATCGTCGAGCACCCGGTCGGTCAGGCCGCTTTCGACCACATGACCGTCTTTCATGACAATCATGCGGTGGGAGAGCAGACGGGCGACCGCAAGGTCGTGGGTAACGACGATGGCCGACAAGCCAAGCTCGTGAACGAGGCCGCGCAGGAGATCGAGCAGGCGGGCCTGCACCGACACGTCGAGACCGCCGGTCGGCTCATCCATGAAGACGAGGCGCGGGCCGGTGACGAGGTTGCGGGCGATCTGCAGGCGCTGGCGCATGCCGCCGGAGAAGGCGCGCGGCTGGTCGTCGATGCGATCCTCCGAGATTTCCACACGGCCCAGCCAATCGGTGGCGGTGGCGCGGATATTGCCATAGTGCCGCTCGCCCACCGCCATCAGCCGCTCGCCGACATTCGCGCCGGCTGAGACCGTCATGCGCAGCCCATCCGCGGGGTTCTGGTGAACGAAGCCCCAGTCGGTGCGCATCAGGAAGCGGCGTTCGGCCTCGCTCATGCGGTAGAGATCGTGGAAGGCCCCGTCGCGCATGCGGTAGGACACGGTGCCGGACGTGGGCAGGAGGCGTGTCGAGAGGCAGTTCAGGAGGGTGGTCTTGCCGGAGCCGGATTCACCCACCACAGCCAGAACCTCACCCGGCCACAGGTCGAAGGAGATGTCGTTGCAGCCGATACGGTTGCCGTAAAATTTCGAGATGGAGCGAACGCGAAGCAGCGGTTCGTCGGTCATTGGATTTCTCCGCGAATTTTCAAAAGTTTGCGCAGTCCCTCATCCGCCTGCCGGCACCTTCTCCCCGCGAGCGGGGAGAAGGAGGATGGCTGCGATCCAGGCGCCAACATCAAGGCCCGCCTCTTCCCGCTGGCGGGGAGAGGGTGAGGGTGAGGGGCGTTGCGCGGCGCTGTCATAGATGCGCTGTCGATTCTCATGTCGCCGCCTCTTCGCCGGACAGATGCCCGCGATGGCCTTCCGCGCGGCGCGCCTCGCAATTGTCGGTGTCGGAACAGACGAACATGCGCCCGCCGCGATCATCGAGCACCACTTCGTCGAGATAGACATTCGTGCCACCACACAGCGCGCAGGGTTCATCGAATGTCTGGATCTCAAAGGGATGATCCTCGAAATCGAGGCTTTCGACCCGTGTATAGGGCGGCACGGCGTAGATGCGTTTTTCGCGGCCCGCACCGAACAGCTGGAGCGCTGCCGACATGTGCATTTTCGGATTGTCGAATTTCGGTGTCGGCGAGGGATCCATCACATAGCGTCCCTCGACCTTCACCGGATAGGCGAAGGTTGTGGCGATGTGACCGTGTTGGGCGATGTCTTCATAAAGCTTCACATGCATGAGGCCATATTCCTCAAGCGCATGCATCTTGCGTGTTTCAGTCTCGCGCGGTTCGAGAAAGCGCAAAGGTTCGGGGATCGGCACCTGGTAGACAAGCACCTGCCCTGATTTCAATGGTTCTTCTGGAATGCGATGGCGCGTCTGGATGATGGTTGCATCGCTCGTGTGCGTGGTCACGGCAACCTTGGCCACTCGTTGAAAGAAGGCACGAATGGAGACCGCGTTGGTGGTGTCGTCGGCGCCTTGATCGATGACCTTGAGCACATCATTCGTCCCGATGATTGATGCGGTCACCTGTACGCCGCCCGTGCCCCAGCCATAGGGCATCGGCATTTCGCGGCTGGCGAAGGGCACCTGATAGCCGGGAATGGCGATCGCCTTGAGGATCGCGCGGCGGATCATGCGCTTGGTCTGTTCGTCCAGATAGGCAAAGTTGTACTGGGCAATCTCGTTCATCACAGGCCCCAATGTTCTGTTAGGGGTTTTGGTGTAGGGCTGGTCACAGCCTTTGATGGAGCTTCCGAATGGATATGCCGAACATCAAAACGATCGAAAGTCTCGGAATCGTCGCTCTTTGCATCGGCTTTGCCATCCTGATCTGGCGCGCCGCGCATACGGACAGAACCGGCAATGACGACCATATCCCCGGTGGCTACGACGGCGGGTCTGGCGGCGATTGCGGTGGCGACTGAGGTCATTCGGCGGCCTCCGGCATGGCGGCCTTGTCCTTCTGACCCTCTTCATATTCACGACGCATCTGGCGGACGAGGCCAAGCTCGGCTTGAAAATCCACATAGTGCGGCAGCTTCAGATGCTCGACGAAGCCGGTCGCCTGCACGTTGTCGCAATGCGAAATGACGAACTCCTCGTCCTGCGCTGGTGCGGTGATGTCTTCGTCCAGTTCGCCCGCGCGCAGCGCCCGGTCGCACAGCGACATGGCCATGGCCTTGCGCTCCGACTGGCCGAACACAAGCCCGTAGCCGCGGGTGAACTGCGGCGGCACCTTCTTCGACCCCTTGAACTGGTTGACCATCTGGCATTCGGTGACGCGGATACGACCGAGCGTCAGTGGGAAATCGAGTTCCGGCACGTCGATCTCCACCTCCACCTCGCCGATGCGGATCTCGCCGGCGAAGGGGTGGTTGCGGCCATAGCCGCGCTGGGTGGAATAGCCGAGCGCAAGGAGGAATCCTTCGTCGCCACGCGACAAGGCCTGAAGACGCTGATCGCGCTCCATTGGGAACTCCGGTGGCTCGCGGGTGATGTCGCCCGGTTCCCGGTCTTCCGGCAGAGAGCCGTCGTCCTCGATCAGACCTTCATTGGCGAGAATGTCGGACACGCGCGGCATGGCTTCTTCATCCTCGATGCGCGCTTCAGGGGTGTCCGGCTCGACGTCTTCGGCCAGTTCCGGGTCGAGCAAACGGTGCGTGTAGTCGAAGGTGGGGCCGAGGAGCTGTCCGCCGGGCAGATCCTTGTAGGTGGCGGAGACGCGCCGCTCCACCAGCATGGCCGCCGTGTCCACGGGGCGCGTATAACCGAAACGCGGCAGAGTCGTGCGATAGGCCCGGAGAAGAAATATCGCCTCGATCATATCTCCACGCGCCTGCTTGACGGCAAGGGCAGCAAGACCCGTGTCGTAAAGCGAGCCCTCGGACATGACGCGGTCGACCGCAAGCGAAAGCTGGCTGGCGATCTGTTCGAGTGTGACGGCAGGCAGGTTGCGGTCACCTCGGCGTCGGTCGGCCAGGAGCCGGTGCGCGTTCTGGATGGCGGCTTCGCCGCCCTTGACGGCTACATACATGGTTCAGGCCTCCTGGCTGGTGATGCGGGTGGAGCGAGGCAGGGCGGCGAGACCCTCGCGGCTGACGAGGATGACATCGACACCACGCGGGAACCGGGCATGGTTCTGCATCCACTGGCGGACGAAGTGTCGGGGCAAGGGATGTGGTGCAAGGCGCGCCTCGCTCTCTATCCCCGGTCCCTTCAGGACAAGTTCCTCGCCGCCCGAAAGATCATTCACTTGAAGAACCAGTGTCGCCGAGCGGTCGGGATATTCCTGTGAACCTTGCGCGAAGTTCTCCAACCCCATCAGGTGTTCCGGATCGGCGGAAAAGGCAAAATGCGCGTCGGCTGGCGTGTTTGCGAGCGGAGCCCCCGTGTGGAATGCAAGCCATGCCCGAACGGCGTCTTCGGCGGCAAGTGACGGATCAAGCCACAACGGGGTGTCCTGGTCGCAGAGCGCGATCGCGACTGCAGCGGCCTCGGGCGTCAGCGGTGCGGGTGGTTTGGACAGCGCAATATTCTGGTGAACCGTGCCGGGCTCTGCCATGGCCTGCATGATCACGCGGAAAATCGTCTGAGCGTCGAACACGGGATCCTGGAAGCCGCCTTCGATGGCGATGGAATCAAGCATTAGTCCTCTCCCCGAACCATTGTGAAGAAATCGACTTTGGTGGCGGCGGTTTCGGAACGTCGCAGGGAATCGGCTGCGGTTTGGCTTGCGCGCAACGGCGCGAGGATCTTGCGTTCTATCTCCTCCTGCAGGCCCGGCTTCTGACGCAACGCGTCGATGAGCGCAGCGACCCGTACTTTCGATTTCTCGCGGCCAAGCGCGTAGGCGTGACCTACTTCTCCACTTGGCAGTTTGACCGTTGCGCGCGTCACGCTGGCCTCACCGAAGTTGAAGGCGGCGCCCCCACCGCCCATTCGACCGCGCACCGTCACGAGGCCGGTTTCCGGTCCGCGCAATGTCCTTGCATCATCGGGCAATCCGGCCTTTTCCCAAAGGCTGATCAGATCATCCTTGTTCGCTATTGCGAGCACGGCCATCGCCTCGCGCCTTTGTTCGCTTGCCGCCCGCCTGTCCTGTCGTGAAACCATGGTTTCATCCTTATCGTTCAAATTTGTCTATTGCTCTAGACAACTAAACATATTATGTTTTCTGCCTAGCGGGTTTCCATGACGTGTTGATGACATTTCCGCTGGGGAGAACAGTTCTTGACACAGGCAAGTGATCCTATGATCGAGCGGCGCAGCGGCATCGCGCTCTGGCGGCAGATCGCCGACCGGATGCGGCGAGAGATCGGCGAAGGCGTGCTCGGCAGCGACGGCAGGATGCCACCCGAAATGGCCCTTGCCGCGCGTTTCGGTGTCAATCGTCACACGGTGCGCACCGCCATTGCGGCTTTGGTGCAGGAGGGCGTTCTCAGAGCCGAGCAGGGGCGGGGAACCTTCGTGGAGGGACGAAAAAGACTGGCTTATCCGATCCGCAATCGAACGCGGTTCTCCGAAGGGTTGGCCGGGCAGTCGCGCGGTCTGCGGGCAGAGCTCCTCGATCATGCAATCGAGAAGGCATCGTCAGAGGTTTCAAGGGCGCTCGCCCTCGCGCCCGGAGCGGCGGTGATCCGGCTGGAAACGCGGTCTCTGGTCGATGGGCGGCCCGTGTCTCGAGCAAGGAGCTGGTTTGACGCCGATCGTTTTCAGGGCATGGCCGAGGTCTTCCAGCGCACACGTTCGATCACCGCGTCGTTCAGAGAGTTGGGACTGGCAGATTACCTGCGTTCTTCCACCACGGTAACGGCTCGGCACGCCGATGCGGGGGATCTCAGGGATCTCAATTTATCTCCTGGAGCCATCGTCATTGTCACCAACGCCGTCAATGTTGATACGGATGGCTGCCCCGTTCAATCTTCCGAGACACGCTTTGCGGCTGACCGGATCGAACTGCACATTCCCGGCGCCGGCAAGGTGGATTGCAGCTGAGGTCGACTTCACCTCCACCTCACCGTGAAGTGACCGAGGCGCGATATGGATTGCGTTGCGTTGCCATTCGACGGTGTGCTCTATCGGCCCATTCCAATGAAGATCGCAATGAGGTGGCACGTGCGGGCGTTTTTTCTATCGGCATCCATGTTGGCGCTTGGTTCGGTCGTGGCAAGCGCGGATACGCAAACGCTCAATCCTGAGGATTGGCCATCTGTACTGGAAGATGCGCGTGGCGAAACCGTCTATTTCAATGCCTGGGGCGGATCGCAGAACATCAACGCCTATATCGAGTGGGCCGGCGCTGCGCTGAAGGATCGCTACGGCGTCACGCTCAAACACGTGAAATTGGAAGACACGGCCAGCGCCGTGGCCACCGTGGTGGCAGAAAAGGCGGCCGGGCGTGATGAAGAAGGTACGGTCGACCTGATCTGGATCAATGGCGAGAATTTTGCCGCCATGAAGCGACAGGGGCTGATTTTGTCGCCCGGCTGGGCGGAAAAACTTCCCAATTGGGCCTATGTGGACGTCGAGAACAAACCGACGATACGTACGGATTTCACGGTGCCGGTGGAAGGGCTGGAAAGCCCCTGGGGCATGGCGAAACTCGTGTTCTTCTATGATTCCGAACGCACGGAAGTGAGCACCTTGCCACAGGATGCAGATGGTCTGCTGGCATGGGCGAAAGAGAATCCTGGTCGATTTTCCTATCCGCAGCCTCCGGATTTCATAGGGTCTTCATTCCTCAAGCAGGTGCTTGCCGAGACGGTCGAAGACCCTGAAGTATTGCTCAGGCCGGTGGAGGAAGATTCCTTCGCGGACGTCACAAAGCCGCTGTTCGATTATCTTGATGCGTTGAACCCGGTCATGTGGCGATCAGGCCGCGCTTATCCCCAAAACTACCCGGCGATGAAACAGCTTCTGGCGGATGCGGAGCTCGACATCATCTTCGCCTTCAACCCCGCCGAAGCCTCCAATGCGATAGCCAATGGTGAGCTGCCCGAAACGGTGCGTTCCTTCACCTTTCCCGAAGGCACTTTGTCCAACACGCATTTTCTGACCATTCCCTATAATGCGTCTGCAAAAGCGGGAGCGCTGGTGACAGCCAATTTCCTGTTGTCGCCAGAGGCGCAGGCGCGCAAGCAGGACCCGGCCATCTGGGGCGACCCTACGGTCCTTGCAATTGACAAGCTCGAGGCAGAAGATCGCGCCCGGTTCGATGCCATAGACCTTGGTGTTGCCACGCTGCGTCCTGACGAACTTGGTCCTGCGCTGGACGAGCCGCATCCAAGTTGGCTGGAACATATCGAAACCGAGTGGAAGCGTCGCTATGGAGTTGGCAATTAGCTTGGTTGCCGGGCCGTTGTCCCGGCCAGGCTTCAGGTCTTCGAATCCATGCTGACCCGTCTCGGCCCCATTCTCGCCATTGTACTTCTCACAGTGCCGGTTGTGTTCGGACTGGCGGGCACTCTGTTGCCGGCCTTTGGTTATCTGCCGGCACTGGGCGGCACGATGTTCGAATTGGCACCATTCAGGCAGCTTCTTGCAGAGCCGGCGATCCTCTCGTCGGCGGTGATGAGCCTGGTGGTGGGGCTCGTTACAGCAGCTTTCTCGATTGTTTCGGTGATGCTCTTTACAGCGGCCTGGGGTGGCACGCGAATTTTCATGCGCATGCAGCATCTGATTTCGCCGCTGCTGTCCGTACCGCATGCCGGCGCAGCATTCGCGCTCGCTTTTCTGATTGCGCCGTCGGGCATGATCGCGCGGCTGATCTCACCGGAACTGACCGGCTGGGAGCGCCCGCCCGATCTCCTGATCGTGCATGATCCGATGGGCCTTTCCATGATGACGGGGCTGATCGTGAAGGAAATACCGTTTCTGCTGCTGGTCACTCTCGCAGCGCTGCCGCTGGTAAAGCCGGCCCGCACGCGCGCACTGATTGCTTCGATGGGGTATGGGCGCATTTCCGGCTTTGTTTTCGGCCTTTGGCCCTCCATCTACCCGCAGATCCGGCTTCCGGTCTTCGCCGTCATCGCCTTCGCCACCTCGGTGGTCGATGTGGCCACCATCCTGGGGCCGACCACACCGGCGCCACTGGCGGTTCGGCTGGTGCGCTGGATGAACGATCCCGACCTTTCCATGCGGTTCCTCGCTTCGGCTGGAGCCGTTCTACAACTGGGCGTCACGGCGACTGCAATCGTGATCTGGATGGGACTGGAGAAGTTCGGCGCGTTCCTTCGCGAGCGTCTTGCCTGCGCGGGGCGACGGTATCGGAGCGACAGCGCGCTGCGAATAGGCGTATTGGTCGTGATGCTCGTTTCCGCAGGGGCGATCTTCATTGGCATGGCGGCGCTTGCGCTCTGGTCTGTTGCCGGGCTCTGGCAGTATCCCGACCTCCTGCCCGCGCGCTTTGAAGTTCGCAACTGGAAGCGTGTCCTTCCCAATCTGATGGATCCGTTGGCAACCACACTCTCGGTGGCTGTCGTCTCGACACTCATTGCCGTGGTTATCGCGGTTCTGTGTTTTGCGCGTGAGGATGAAACCTCCAGATCGGCAGGGCGCGGTGCGTTGACCGTGCTCTACCTGCCACTTCTCGTGCCGCAGGTGGCATTCCTCTTCGGACTCCAGCTTTTCTTCATCCTTGTCGGGATTGAGGCGACGTGGATCGCCCTTGTCTTCGTTCATCTCGTCTTTGTCCTGCCCTATGCCTGGCTCAGCCTCAGGGATCCCTGGCGCGCCTTCGATCGCCGATACGACCAGATCGCTGCGGGGCTTGGACAAGGAGCCGCACGACGCTTTTTCCTGGTCCGGCTGCCGATGATGACGCGGCCACTGCTCGCGGTCGCCGCCATCGGGTTCTCCGTCTCTATCGGGCTCTACCTGCCCACAGTCCTGATTGGTGCCGGTCGGCTAACCACCATCACGACGGAAGCCGTAGCGCTAGCCTCCGGCGGCAATCGCCGCGTGATCGGCATTTATGCGTTCATGCAGATGGTATTGCCGGCCGCGGGCTTTGCCGTTGCCACAATCGTGCCGGCGCTGATATTCCGCCGGTACCGCGACATGCATGTTTGAACGGAAACCGACATTGACGGAAACAGGACTCCTCATCGATCAGGTGACAATCACGCTGGCAGAGCGAGAAATCGTTTCGCTGACCAGACGGGTGGCGCCTGGAAACGTGCTGACGGTCATGGGCCCCTCCGGTGCCGGAAAATCCACGTTGCTTGCCTATATTGGCGGCTTTCTCGACCCGGTGTTTCGGGCTGAGGGGCGGGTTCTCGTTGATGACGTCGAGGTAACCGCCCTCAAGCCCGAAGACCGGCATATGGGGGTGCTTTTTCAGGACCCGCTTCTCTTTCCGCATATGAGTGTGGGCGGCAATCTTATGTTTGCGCTGCCGCAGGCGGTGCGCGGTCGTGCAGCAAGGGTGGCGCGCGTTGCCGAGGCACTGGAGGGTGTCGGCCTTGCCGGACTTGAAAGCCGGGATCCAGCAACGCTTTCCGGCGGGCAGAAGGCTCGGGTGGCGCTGGCGCGGGTGCTCACATCGTCACCGCGCGCCTTGCTGCTGGACGAACCTTTTTCCAAGCTCGATGCGGATCTTCGTGCGCAGACCCGTGAACTCGTCTTTTCCAAGGCGCGCGAAAGCGGATTACCGGTGCTTCTGGTCACCCATGACGAGGCAGACGCTGAGGCCGCTGGCGGCGACATCGTTCGGGTTGGCGCGTGATGAAGGGGCTGAAACTGCCCGATCTGCCGGTTACGGAAGTGCTGCCGGCGCTCATTATCGCACTGGAGACCCATGGCAAGGCAGTGCTGGTCGCGCCGCCCGGGGCGGGCAAGACAACGCTTGCGCCGCTTGCGCTTCTGGAGTCCGAATGGGCCTCGCGCGGGCGCATCGTGCTTCTGGAGCCGCGCCGGCTTGCCGCGCGGGCCGCAGCTCGCCGCATGGCGGCACTCCTTGGTGAGGAGCCGGGCGAGACAGTCGGCTATGCCATGCGCATGGAACGTAAGGTCTCCGCCCGAACCCGCATTCTCGTGGTGACGGAAGGCGTCCTCGCCCGCATGATCGTTGAGGATCCTGAACTTTCGGGTATCGCGGCGGTGCTGTTCGATGAGTTTCATGAACGCTCGCTCGATGGCGATGTCGCGCTCGCGCTGGCACTTGATGCGCAGGCCGCGCTTCGGCCTGACTTGCGGCTTCTGGTGATGTCGGCCACGCTCGACGGCGCGCGGGTTGCCGCGCTTCTGGGTGATGCTCCGGTGATCGAGAGCGAAGGCCGCAGCTTTCCCATTGAAATTCGCTATGCGGAACGGCCCGCCGGCGAGGCCGTCGAGGACACGATGGCGCGTGCGGTGCGCGCGGTTCTGGCGGAGGAAGAGGGCAGTGTGCTCGCCTTTCTGCCCGGACAGCGCGAGATCGAGAGAACGGCGGAGCGCCTTGTCGGACGATTGCCCGGCGATGTGGACATCACACCGCTTTATGGCGGTCTCGACGGGCGGGCACAGGATGCCGCCATCCGGCCCCCGGCCGAAGGCCGGCGCAAGGTGGTTTTGGCCACCGCCATTGCGGAGACCTCGGTGACCATCGATGGTGTGCGGGTGGTGATCGACAGCGGCCTGTCGCGCCTGCCGAAATTCGAGCCCTCAACGGGTCTCACGCGGCTGGAGACGGTGCGCGTCTCGCGCGCTTCAGCTGATCAGCGCGCTGGCCGCGCGGGGCGTACTGCGCCGGGCATCGCGCTTCGGCTCTGGCGCGCCGAGCAAACGGCGGCCCTGCCCGCTTTCACACCGCCTGAAATCCTGGAGGCCGATCTTTCGGGCCTGCTCCTCGACTGTGCCGCTTTCGGTGTCAGCGACCCGGCTTCCCTCTCCTTCCTCGATGCTCCGCCTTCACCGGCGATTGCCGAGGCGCGCAGCCTTTTGAAGCGGCTCGGAGCTCTGGATGACAACGGTCGTCTCACACTTTCGGGCGAGGCGATGCGAAAGCTCGCGTTGCCGGTGCGGTTGGCGCATATGGTGGCGCGTGCGGCGGAAGATGGTCATGCGCTCGCCGCCGCCGAACTCGCCGTTGTCCTCTCCGAGCGTGGTCTTGGTGGCCGGTCCGTCGATCTGGACGACCGTTTGCATCGCTTCCGCAGGGAGCGGGGCGGACGGGCAGAGCAAGCGCGCCAATTGGCCGCGCGGCTCGCCAAAACGGCGGGTGGCGCACGATCCGCTGAGGCATTGCAAGCGGGGACGCTGCTGATCCACGCATGGCCAGACCGCGTTGCCAAAGCCCGCGGCGCACACGGGCATTTCGTCATGGCCAATGGCCGCGGTGGCGTGTTGGCGCCGGAAGAGCGACTAGCCGGCGCGAACTATCTCGTGGTGGCTGATCTTCAGGGACGGGCGCAGAACGCACGCATCGCCCAGGCAGCGGCAATTGACGAAGACGAGATGATTGCCGCTCTCGGGCATCACATCGAAGACCTCACGGAGACACGGTTTGATCGTGCCTCGGGATCGTTGCGTCAGCGGCGGGTTCGCCGTCTTGGCGCGCTCATTTTGGTCGAGCAAGGGCTTCCACCGCCATCAGGAGACGAAGCCGACCGTGCTATGGTCGAGGCTGTGAGGGCGAACGGACTTGCGCTCCTGCCATGGGACAGGGAAACAAATTCCCTGCGGGGCAAACTTGCATGGCTCCACACGGCAAAAGGTGATCCTTGGCCGGACATGTCGGACGAAGCACTTCTCGAGCGGCTTGATGATTGGCTTCTCCCTTTTCTCACCGGCGAAGCGTCGCTTGCTAAATTGGCGCCTCACAGCTTGCGCGAAGGGCTGACCTCGCTGGTGCCGCACGAATTCCAAAGGCGCGTTGGCCAGATGGCACCTAGCCATTACGACGCGCCTTCAGGCAGCCGCGTGCCCATCCGCTACGAAGCGGAGGGGCCGGTGCTGGCAATCCGCGTGCAAGAGCTTTTCGGGCTGACACATCACCCAACGGTGGCGGACGGCATACCGCTCAAGCTGGAACTTTTGTCGCCGGCCCACAGACCGATCCAGACCACACGCGACTTGCCCGGCTTCTGGTCCGGCTCGTGGGCGGATGTGCGCGCCGACATGCGCGGACGATATCCCAAACATATCTGGCCGGAAGATCCGGCAAACGCAACCGCGACACATCGCGCCAAACCGCGCAAAAAATAACGCTTGGAGTGGGGGCAGACTTCCCCCATAACCCCGCCATGCTTGAAGACATCCGAGCCCACGATCCGAGCCACGGCCTGCGGCTCAACACGTTGATCAAACTGCGCTGGCTGGCGATCATCGGCCAGAGTGCAGCGGTGATCGTTGTCGCGTTCGGCCTCGATTTCCCGATGCCGGTGGGTCAGTGTTTTGCACTGATTGCTGCTTCAGCCTGGCTGAACGTGCATTTGGCGATACGCTATTCGGCCGCGCACCGGATGACGCCGCTTGCAGCGCTTGGCATCCTTACCTTCGATGCGTTCCAGTTGGCGGGTTTGCTTTACATGACTGGCGGACTGACCAATCCGTTCTCGCTGCTGATGACGGTCCCGGTCGTAATCTCGGCCACGTCTTTGCCTTTGCGCTGGACCACATTGCTGGCCGTGCTTGTGGTGGCGCTCACCACCGCCTTGGCTTTCTTTCACAGACCATTGCCATGGTTTTCCGGCACAGAACTCGTCATGCCTCTGGTCTACATCATCGGCGTGTGGATTGCCGTCGTTTCGAGCATCGCGTTTACCGGTGTCTACGCCTACCGGGTGGCGGAGGAAGCGCGTTTGCTTGCAAATGCGCTCGCTGCGACCGAACTGGTGTTGCAGCGCGAACAGCACATCTCGGCGCTGGACGGATTGGCAGCGGCTGCAGCACATGAATTGGGCACGCCGCTTGCCACCATCGCGCTGGTGGCACGAGAGATGGAACGTGCGCTCGGCAAGGATGAACGCTTTAGCGAGGATGTCACGCTGCTGCGCACGCAAAGTGAGCGGTGCAGGGAAATTCTACGCCAGTTGACCAGCCTTTCCACCGAGGGTGAGGCCCATATGGCGCGCCAGCCCTTCACCTCACTGATCGAAGAAACAGCCGCACCGCATCGTGATTTCGGGATCGACATTCGTTTCGAGCCTGGAGCCACGGAAGGGCCGGAGCCCGTGGGCCGGCGCAATCCGGGTGTCATTTACGGGCTCGGCAACCTCGTCGAGAATGCCGTGGATTTTGCGCGTGAAAGCGTAACGATCCGCTGGCATTGGGATAGCGAGGCAGTGGGCCTTCTCGTGATTGACGACGGCAATGGATTTCCGGCGGAAATCCTCGACCGGATCGGAGAGCCCTATATGTCGAAGCGGTCGGCAGGTGTGAGCAGCGGCGGTGGATTGGGACTTGGCCTTTTCATTGCCAAGACGCTCCTTGAGCGTTCGGGCGCGCAGATCCGCTTCGGGAACCTCGCCGAAAAGGGCAAGGGTGCATTCGCAGAAGTCATCTGGCCCCGCTCAGTCTTCGTTGTGCCAGAGGATAATCTGGATTCAGGCGAAAAGAGTCCTAAATTGGAAAGCTGACGGATTTCGGTTAGAAAGATTCCAGGAAAAGTGATGTGCTGAACGTGCCGGATATGACAAGCAACACCGTGGAAGACCCGGAAGCGGCCCTGGGTGAAGACCGCTCCCTTCTCATCGTCGATGATGACAAGCCGTTTTTGACGCGCCTGGCGCGGGCGATGGAGAGTCGTGGCTTCACCGTTGCAACGGCTGAAAGCGTCGAGGAAGCCATTGCACACGCCAAAGCGGCGCCGCCGGCTTTCGCCGTAGTGGACATGCGGCTTGCCGATGGCAATGGCCTCGACGTGGTGGCTACCATTCGGGAAAAGCGCAAGGACTCCAGAACGATCATCCTCACCGGCTATGGAAACATCGCGACTGCAGTCACTGCGGTTAAACTTGGCGCGGTCGATTATCTGGCCAAACCCGCAGACGCGGATGAAATCTACGCGGCACTCACCCGTCAGGCTGGTGAGAAGGTTGCTCCGCCGGAAAATCCCATGTCCGCCGACCGTGTGCGCTGGGAGCATATCCAGCGTGTCTACGAAATGTGCGATCGGAATGTTTCGGAAACGGCACGCAGGCTGAACATGCATCGGCGCACCCTGCAGCGTATTCTTGCCAAGCGTGCACCACGCTAGGGTTCCTCGGGCTGATTTTGATGCCGGAACCGAAGCTGAGCCCGGGATTTTGCAGCCCGTAGGCTAACATGGGTTTATGGACAAGTCCCAGAACCAACGGTAAAACAGGAAACAGGTATTTTTTCCTGTTTCACGGTCCCGGAAGGATGAGCAGCGTGCTTTCGCACGACAAGGTTTGGGCAGCCATAGACGCACTGGCTGTGCGTCACTCGCTTTCCGCCTCCGGCCTGGCCCGGAAGGCAGGCTTGGACTCGACTGCCTTCAACAAATCCAAGCGACTTTCATCTGACGGCAGGCCACGCTGGCCATCGACAGAATCCCTTTCGAAAATCATGGATGCGACCGGCACCACGATTTGGGAGTTCGTCGCGCTGTTACAGCGTGATGGCAAACCATCCGAACCCTATGAGCAACCTCCGTCGAGCGTTCCCCTGATCGGTTTTGCCCAGGCTGGCGCCGGTGGTTTTTTCGACGATGCGGGATTTCCGTTGGGAGAGGGCTGGGAGCACGTCGATCTGCCAGGGCAGGCGCATGAGGGGGCGTATGCTCTTCAGGTGCAGGGAGAGTCCATGATGCCGCTGTATCGTGACGGGGATACGCTGATCGTCGACCCGACCGCGCGCATGCGCCGCGGCGATCGCGTGGTGGTCAAGACTGCGGGGGGTGAGGTTATGGCAAAGGTTCTCCTGCGTCAGACGAGCCGGCAGGTGGAGCTGCTTTCTCTCAATCCAGATCATCCCAATCGCACGCTGGAAAAAGCGCAGATGGAGTGGATGGCGCGCATCATCTGGGCAAGTCAGTGATCCGCGGAAGCGTACGTTGCTGCATTCCGCTTCTGGTCGGCACTGTGTTATGGGCGCCCGTGGGGTCCAGCGCTGTAATGGCTCAGGAAGCCCGCCAACCCCGTGTCATCGCTCCCGAGCTCGTGGCCCCACCGCCAATCGACGCCACTGGGCTGAGACGTGCGGACCCGCGTACCCCATTGAGCGAGCTGGGAGCACCCGCACCCGAACCAGAGCCTCAGGATACTCTCTACTACCGGCCATTAGCGATCGCTTCTGGCGTGTTTGAGTCCGAAGGACATACCATCACCATTGCCGGCATCCGCGTTATCGCGCCTGATCAGGTTTGTGATGCAATTGACGGCGGAGCATGGCCCTGTGGCAAGCGTGCCCGCACGGCTTTTCGGTATTGGCTGCGCGGGCGCGCACTGGAGTGCCACGCCGAAGAGGCGGCGGAAACTGGCGCTGAGGAGGAGAAGGATGATCAGCCGATGCGCTGTTCGCTTGCAGGCTACGACGTCGGGACGTGGTTGGTGGAAAACGGTTGGGCTCTGTCCCAGACGGAAGGCCCCTACACGGCAGAAGAAAACGCGGCCCGCGATGCCGGCAAGGGCATATTCAGTGGCGGGCCGTCTGGTTCTTGAACTGGCGCTGGAGACGACGAGGCTTAGAGCTCGCCGTCCAGCGCTGCGGTGATCAGGGCGCGCGTTTCTGCGATCCCGTAGAGGGCTGCAAAGGAGCCGAAGCGTGGCCCCCGTTCCTGGCCCAGAAGCACCTGGTAGAGCATCTGGAAAAAGGCGACCGAAACGCCGGGTCCGCCGTTCGGGCTTTTGCGCTTGTGATCCTGGTAACGCTCGTTGCTACGGGCCACATCCAGAATGGCATTCTGGATTGCTTCGCCATCGGCATCCGCCGGCAGGGCTGCAAGTGCGTCGTTGATGCCCGCCAGCGCTTCGCGTTCGACATCGTCGGGTGCACGAAAGGCCTTGGACGGCTTCACGAAATCCTCGAAATAGCGGAGCGCATAGCCGGTAAGGCGATCGAGTTCGGGATGCGTCTGCGGTGTGACACCGGGCGCATAGCGCGAGATGAAGCCCCACAGGACATCCGTGTTCTGTGCATTTGACGCACTGACGAGATTGAGCAGAAGCGCAAACGGCACCGGAAGTGCCATAGCCGGAGGTGTGCCATCATGGATATGCCAGACCGGATTGCCCAGCCGGTTCTTCCAGTCCTGCCGGTCGTAGGCTGACAGGAACGTGTAATACTCGTCCACCGCGCGCGGAATCACGTCGAAATAAAGCTTCTTCGCGGCCTTCGGCTTCTGGAACATGTATAGGGAAAGGCTCTCCGTCGGTGCGTAGGAAAGCCATTCGTCGATGGTCAGACCATTGCCCTTGGATTTGGAGATTTTCTGGCCGTTCTCGTCCAGGAACAGTTCGTAATTAAACCCTTCCGGCGGCTTTTTGCCGAGGGCCGTGCAGATCTGCGCGGCAAGCTTGACGCTGTCGATCAGGTCCTTGCCGGACATCTCATAATCCACCCCAAGGGCTGCCCAGCGCATCGCCCAGTCGGGCTTCCATTGCAGCTTGCAATGGCCTCCGGTCACGGCCGTCTCAAACAGTTCGCCATTATCAGGGTCACGCCAGACGATGGTCCCGGCGTCCACCTTACGTTCTTCCAGAGGAACCTGCATCACCACGCCCGTCTTCGGGTGGATCGGCAGGAAGGGCGAATAGGTTTGCGCTCGCTCCTCGCGAAGTGATGGCAGCATGATGTCCATGACCGCATCATAACGCTCGAGCATGGTGAGGAGCATCTCGTCAAAACGCCCCGAAGCGTAATACTCGGTCGAAGAGGCGAATTCGTACTCAAAGCCGAACTGGTCGAGGAAAGCCCGCAGCCGCGCATTGTTCGCCGCGCCAAAGGATGGATACTCGTTGGAAAACGGATCGGGCACTTTGGTCAGCGGCTTGCCCAGATGGGTGCGCAGCATCTCTTTGTTGGGCACATTGTCGGGGACCTTCCGCAATCCGTCCATATCGTCGGAGAAGCACAGGATCTTTGTCTTGATCCTGTCCTCGGTGAGCACGCGAAACGCGTGCCGCACCATGGAGGTGCGGGCCACTTCGCCGAAGGTGCCGATATGCGGCAGACCGGAAGGGCCATAGCCCGTCTCGAACAGGACGGTGTCCGGGAAGCTGGTGCCCTCGTAGCGTTTGACGATCTTGCGCGCCTCTTCGAAGGGCCAGGCCTTGCTCTCGGCCGCTGCCTCCATCACTTCAGGCGTCAATTCAAGCGCGTCTCGGCTTGCCGTCGTCATGTCGCTTTCCAAGGTTTGGGTTTCATCAAGAGCAATGCCTGTAAGGCGGCTCACGCGGTGCGTCAATCGAAGCGGTGATTTTTCATTGCGACAAGTCGCCCGGCTACCTACCTTCAGGCTCTATTGTTCTGCCAGCGGAGATTGAAATGGCCGAGCCGACCGCCCACGAAGCCCTGATCTATTTGATGGTCGTCATGTCGGCCGCTGACAGGGACATGACCGATGCCGAGCTAGCCATTATTGGCGACACAATCCGTTCCTGGCCGGTGTTTCGCGAGTTTGACGACAACCGCATTATCGAGGTGGCACGTCAGTGCCAGCAGATACTCCAGGAGGACACCGGTCTCGATCGCATTCTGAATGCCGTGCGCGACACCGTGCCGGCGAAATTGCACGACACAGCCTATGCGCTGGCGGTTGAGGTTGCCGCTGCCGACATGCATGTCGAGCCTGAAGAAAAGCGCATGCTCCATATTGTTCGCAGCCGACTGCAACTCGAGCCTCTCGTGGCCGCGGCCATCGAACGAACGGTTCAGGCACGCAAGCGGACACTCGCCTGACCGGGTGTCCGCTCAAGCGCATGTGACTGGCGTTTGATCGGCTTTGCAGAATAATGGCGCCATGACCTCGTTTCTGTTTTCCGAAGCGGCAATCCGCCTCTTCGCATTCATCGGAATATTTGCAGCCATGGGGCTTTATGAGCTCTGGTCGCCGCGTCTGGAAAGACCGGAGATGACCGGTGCGCTGAAATCGCGCCGGTGGTTTGCCAATCTCTCCATGGTCCTCATTTCATCGGTGATGCTCAGGGTGGTTTTCCCGGCGGCTGCCGTGGGGGCTGCGCTCTGGGCAGAAGCGCGCGGTCTGGGCCTCTTCCAGGGTATTCTTGGCGTCCACCCGGTTCTCGCGGGGATGGTCTCGTTCATTGTGCTCGATTTCGCTGTCTGGCTTGAACATGTTGCCAGCCACAAGATCCCGGTTCTGTGGCGAATCCACCGTATGCATCATGCCGACAATGGTTTCGATGTGACCACCGGTCTGCGCTTCCATCCTCTCGAAATCCTTCTTTCGATGGTCTGGAAGGCGATCATTGTCATTCTACTTGGCGCGCCGGTTTTATCCGTTCTGGTTTTCGAGATTGTCTTGAACGGCATGTCGATGTTCAACCACTCGAATGTGAAGCTTTCGCCCAGGCTTGATCGCGCGCTTCGGCAGCTCGTGGTGACCCCGGATATGCATCGCGTCCATCATTCCACGATCAGGCAGGAGACGGATTCCAACTACGGCTTCAATTTCCCGTTTTGGGATCGTTTGTTCGACACATATATCGCCCAACCGAAACTGGGCCATGAGAACATGAATATTGGGCTTTCCGCCTACCGCGGCACCTTCACGGCGAAGCTTGCTTGGATGCTGGCGCTGCCATTTCGCGCGTTGCGAAGGGATCAGTAGAAACCAAGAGGAAAATAGCGCAGGTATATATCCGTGAAGCGCCCGCCTGTATCAATGTTGTGGAGGGCGAAGTCGATGGCTTGAGCAAGCTGCGGCATATCGCGTGGTACGGCGATTGCAAGACCCTGACCCAGATATTCGGGAGCCAGATAAGGTCCGCCCGCGAAGGTGCAACAATTCTCCGACTCCCGGCTGGCAAGCCAGAAACTCAATTTTACACCATCACCGAAAACACCATCGATCTTGCCTGATTTCAGATCGTCAAACAACCAGTCGGCCCGGCTGTAAACAACGCTTTGTGCCTGCGGGAATAGATCGCGAAAGAGCATCTCATGAGCGCTCGCGCCGATGACTCCGACCCGTTTTCCCGCGATGGTTGTGTAAAGCGGCTCAGCCAGCGCCTCGCCATTTCGGGTGACGAGCCGTGCCGGGAAGCGTAAATAAGGGCGCGAAAACAGGTAGCGCTCCCGGTTTTCGGCAGTGATCGCCATCCCTGCGATAATCGCCTCGCCCTGTCTGTTCTCGATAGCTGTATCGAGTTCATTCCACGGCAAAGCCTGCACCTGGCAACGTTCCGCCATCTCAAGCTCAGAACAGATCTCGCGGGCGAGGTCGATATGGAGGCCGCTGAGTCGGTTCTCAGCATCCAGATAGTTGAACGGAAAGAAATCGACCGTGGTGAGGAAGCGCAATCTCGCCAACGCAGAAAGGTCCGGCTTCGATTGCCGTTGCTTGGGTTCCCAGAAACCTGGAGGGGCTGCGTCCTGCGCAATGGTGAACTGCGTCAGGTGAAAGAAGAACAGCGCAATTGCGATAAAAAAAGCAGACCACTTCATTGCCTTGACCACATAGCCGGCAAATATGTTGGAAGTTTCTTGAAAACAATGTTTTGTGGGATGCTCTTCAACATAGTTATATTCTTCCTTCATGACGGTATAAAGTCGCCGAGTTGCGCGTTAAAATTCTGCGCGGGGGACGGCATGGCGGTGGGGACGAATACATATGTTCGACTTTGGAAAGACGCGGGCCCTTATTGAACAAATTCAGAAGACCCGAAGCTCCCTTGCGATCTGCAATACACTTATCTCGTTTACTGGACACTATGGTCTTCACTCGGTTTGCGCCGGCACATTACCCGCAAAAGGCACGACAGCTTGCGATCAGGTGGGGCATGTCGTGCTCAGCAATTGGCCAACTGAATGGGTCGACCGCTATGTGTCGTGCAACTACATCTTTCATGACCCCATCGTAAACCATGTCCGCCAAACCGGGAATGCCGTTTTGTGGCGAGACATTCTGGAGGCACACGGTGCATCGCCCAAAGCGTCAATGCTTTTGAGCGAGGCGCGTAAGTTCAGGCTCGCTGACGGCATCGCCATGTGGTTCAACACCCTTGAGGGAGTTCAGATCTTCATGTCCTTGGGCGGCGAACGGGTTGAGCTTTCTCATTCCGAATTGCAGATGCTCTGGTTTGCTTCATCTTTCGCGATTGCGCACGCATTGAGTTTGCGCGGCAAGAATCGCTTTGCGGAACTTGAGGGTTTGGAAAAGGAGTGTTTGCATCTCACGGTCCGTGGCCGATCGGTCGCGGAAATCGCCGAGCAGCTTGACGTCACAGAAGACGAGGTGACTGAAACGATCAAGCGCGCGCGAGAGAAAATCGGTCCCGGCCACGCACTGTATCGGCAGGGCGAAACACCGCGTCTCACACCGCGCGAAAAGGAGTGTCTGCAGTGGGCCGCATTTGGAAAGTCGGAGTGGGAAGTCTCCCAGATACTTGGGATTTCCGAGCACACGGCAGAAAAACATCTTCTCAACGCGAAAACGAAACTGGGCGCTTCAAATCGTGTTCATGCAGTCGCTGAGGCCATTCGTTGTGGCATTCTCAATTGACAGCAAAAAACATCGGATCACACACATTCGGTAAATTCTTACATAAGTTGTGAAAATAAGGTATTGTGATGCTATAGTTGAAATTTGGCGGGGAGTTGGGGGTTATGGGGTGTAATTTCCTACCGGTGCGTGGAATTTCAGTTGGAAGCTTCGGGATTGTTCAAAGGTCTGCTCAAGACGATACAGGTTTGGTCGAAAAGACGAGCTTGGCATGTAGGTTGATCATCTGATGGGATGATCGATCATGGATCACCTCTCCGAAGGTCAGGCCGTTGCAAGCAACTCCGGGGAAGCAACCGAAGGGCATGAGTTACCCGGGATAGCGGTTCCGTCCGCTGTTGAGGATTGGCTTCCGATCCTGAAAAGCCTTTCCGTCGACGAAGATGAGGCATACCGGATTGGCGCACGGGCCAGAATGGCTGGAGTCTGCTTCCAGACGGAACTTTTGTCGTCCGGTCTGGTGTCCGAACGGGCGCTGTTTCTAGCGCTTGCGCAACATCTCGGTTTGGACTTTGTTCAACGGGTGGACCCGAATGCGCTTGTGATGCGTGAGAAACAGGGTCTCGCCGCACTTGGACAACGCGGAGGGGCTCGTGTGAGCCTGATTGTTGACGAGCGTGGGCTGTCTGTAGTGCTCATTGCTCCGGACAAGCTGAACATTCCGGCCTTGATATCGTTCGTGCAGCGCTATCCTCGCGCGTCCACACGGGTTCGACTGGTGCAACCCACCGTGTTGAGGGACGCTATTTCGGCGCGGTCTCAAAAGGCGCTTATGCGCATCGCCACGGAAAAACTGTTTTCCATCGCACCGGAGATGTCGGCGCGCTTCGTCGCGAACGCATGGCAGGGGGGCGTGCTTGGGGCTACCCTAGTTTCCTTGGTCTTTGCCGCCATGTTCGCGCCTTGGCTAACACTCCTCGTGTTGCACAGCCTGTTTTCATTGGCTTTTTTCTCCTGCGTTCTTCTGAGAGTCATCATTCGGATTGGTGGGGGCGTTCGTGCGGAGCCGTCTATCGCAACCGTGCGACCGGCGGAAATGCCTGTCTATTCGGTGTTGATTGCGCTGTACAAGGAGGCAGAGATTGTCCCCGATTTGCTGATCGCGCTCGGCAAGATCGTCTGGCCCCGTGCGAAGCTGGAGATCAAGCTGGTCTGCGAGCAGGATGATGGTGAGACACTGGCAGCTCTGCGCGCGCAGGAATTACGCCCCTATATCGAGGTCATAGAAGTTCCTGCAGGAGGCCCACGCACCAAGCCGAAAGCGCTGTCTTATGCAATCCCGATGAGCTCGGGAACCTTCGTCGCCCTCTATGATGCCGAGGATCGCCCACACCCGTTCCAACTCGTTGAAGCCTGGCATGCTTTCCGCAACGCGGACGAGCAGCTTGCCTGTTTGCAGGCGCCTCTCAGCATTTCCAATCGACGCGAAAGCTGGGTGTCGTCGATGTTCGCTCTTGAATACTCAGCACTCTTCCGAGCGGTTCTGCCATGGCTGGCCCGGCGTGGGTACATGATGCCTTTGGGTGGCACGTCTAATCACTTCCGGCGGACAGCCCTTGAGGCCGCTGGCGGATGGGACCCCTATAATGTGACGGAAGATGCGGATCTGGGCGCTCGCTTTTGTCGGTTCGGTTACCGCACGGACGTAATCTGCAATGCCACTCAGGAGGATGCACCGACAGATGTTCGCACGTGGTTGCCTCAGCGTACACGTTGGTTCAAAGGTTGGGTTCAGACTTGGCTTGTCCACATGCGAAATCCTCTCGCAACACTGCGCGAAGTCGGGTTGCCATCCTTTCTGATCATGCAGGTTCTGTTCGCAGGCATGGTGTTGTCGGCGCTGGCCTATAGTGTGTTCTGGGCCACCGCGCTCGGCATCGGTGTTTTCTGGTTTTTTGGTGGTGAGTTCAGGCCTGTGGAAGGCTGGTTGTTGATCATCGATACCGTGAATGTGGTTCTAGGCCATGGCGCATTCTTGATGCTGGGCTGGTCCACGCTTCAGAAAACCGAGAGGCCGGGCTTCTGGAAGCGCGTTTTATGGACCCCGGCTTACTGGTGCCTGATGTCGATCGCCGCCTGGCGTTGTGTCTGGCAACTCTATTGGAATCCCCATCATTGGGAAAAGACGCCACACAAAAGGCGCCACCAGTCCGCGGCTTCACTCCAGAAACCCGGGGCCTGATCCGATGATCAGTTGATCCTCCTGACCGATCGCCTCAAGGTCACGACCGTCATAGGGAATTGACAGGAGCATGCGGCGAATGACAGCGAGACGTGCCCGCCGTTTGTCATTTGCGCGCACGACCGTCCATGGCGCATGGGCGCTGTGGGTGCGTTCGAGCATGATGTCGCGCATACGGGTGTAGTCGTCCCATTTTTTTATGCCGGCCACGTCCATCGGCGAGAATTTCCAGTATTTGAGCCGGCTGTGCCGTCGGTCATGAAACCGCCCAAGCTGCGTTTCCTGGCCAATATTCAGCCAGAATTTGAAGAAGTGAATTCCGTCATTGACGATCGCGCGTTCGAAATCAGGGGTTTCATCCAGGAATTGCTCGTGTTGGGCCGGTGTACAGAAGCCCATCACCGGTTCCACGCCGCCCCGGTTGTACCAGGACCGATCGAAGGTGACCAACTCCCCGCTGGTGGGGAAATGTGCAACATACCGCTGAAAATACCATTGTCCCCGCTCGGTTTCGCTCGGCTTTGGCAGGGCAACATTGCGAGCGGTGCGAGGGTTGAGATAGGCGCGAATGCGCGAAATCGTGCCGCCCTTGCCTGCAGCGTCCCGACCCTCAAACAGAGCCATGACCCGGGCACCGCTTTTCTGCATCCAGGCCTGGAGCTTGACGAGTTCTACCTGAAGGGCCTCTAGCTGCTCTTCATAGTCGTCCCTGTCGAGCTTTTCGTCACAAGGATATCCGCCGGCCGTCAGTTCCTTGTCTTTTATCCAGTCTGGCAGGTCCGGATCGTCTATATCGAACTCGCGTTTCTTGCCTGACAGTGTCAGCTTGAAGGGCTCGATTTCCTTCAGGGCGGGGTTATCCAGAGGCTTGTTCATAAAATCGATCCTGAACCGTGGGAGTGTCCATGCTATTTGCAGCTTGATACAAGGTCCAGCGGCGACGGCAAAGCGACAACAAGTCTTCAGGAAACGAACCCCGGTGCCGCGTGTTGGCGCCCGAGGGGGCAAGGTTGGTTGGTGGTATGAGTGATGAAGAACGGGAAGTAGGGCAGGGGAAGGTTCTTCGGCGTATCACGCAGAGCGGAACACCTCTTGTGCGGGCTCTCCATGCTTTTGTGAAGCGCGACTCTCCTCAGGAACACGGCGAGAAAAGCTTGACGGCGCGGGGTGACATTGACTCCCTGCCCGCCATTTATTTGGCAGCGGCGGTGCTCGATCCGCTTTACATTTTCGACGCTGGCGGAAGCATTCTCTACTCCAACGAAGCTGCCGACCTCGCTTTTGGGCCCGTAGCAAAAAGCGTATCGCTGCGGCTGAAGTTCCGTGCACCCGAGATGCACGAGCTGGTCAGTCGTGTCATATCGGGCGAGGAGCAATCGACTGCGATCAACTACGCCGAACGTGTTCCGGTGGAGCGCGCCTACCGCGTGGTGGCTAGCCGGATCGGAAACGACACCGGCCTTTATGTGCTGATGTTCAAAGATCAGAGCGAGGCGCGTCGGATTGATCGGATGCGCGCGGACTTTATCGCGAATGCCAGCCATGAACTGCGCACGCCTCTTGCCTCTGTTTCCGGCTTCATCGAGACCTTGCGCGGCCCCGCACGCGATGATCCCGCGGCCCGAGATAGTTTCCTGCAGATCATGCAGAACCAGACCCAGCGTATGGCGCGGCTGATTGATGATCTGCTTTCGCTTTCACGCCTGGAAATGAAGCCCTACCAAAAGCCGAATGTTCAGCTGGACGTGGTGGTGTTGGTGAAAGGGGTGATCGAATCCATGCGGCATATCGCCAGTGAAAACGGGGTCGAGATCGTCTCCGAGCTTGGCGATACGCCGCTTTTGGTGGCCGGTCATTCCGATGAACTGGTCCAGGTGTTCGAAAACCTGCTGGAGAATGCCTGCAAATATGGCAGTTCGGGCGAACGGATTGTCGTTTCAGCGGATCAGGCAAGCCCCATGGACGAAGTGCGGGTCACGGTGCGGGATTTTGGGCCAGGCATTCCCGAAGAACATATTCCCCGCATCACCGAGCGCTTCTATCGTGTCGACGTGGAAACCAGCCGCACGCAGAAGGGGACCGGCCTCGGCTTGTCGATCGTAAAGCATATATTGACGCGGCATGATGCTCGATTGTCGGTCAGGTCGGAAGCCGGCAACGGCGCTGTGTTTATGGTGCACTTTCCACCGGTTCCACCATCCGATGTCGGTGGGGAGCGCGCCTGAGAGAGCACTTGCGCAGGGTTGCGCGACCTTCATTTTCCCGCCATCACAATCACATAATAGGGGTGGGAAACGGTGAAGCCGGTTTGGCTGAAAAGGAATGATAAAATGCAGAACCATCATACGATGCGGTCCTTCGACGATGAATTGAATTACCTGTCGGATCAGATCGCAGCGATGGGTGGGTATGCAGAGCGCATGGTTGCCGAATCCGTTGCCGCACTGGTTCAGTCAGATTCAGGTCTCGCCCGGAAAGTGGTGGAGGACGACGCATTTCTCGACGCCAAGGAACGGGAGATCGGCGAGCGGGCTGTCATCATTATCGGCAAACGCCAGCCGGTGGCAGATGACCTGCGTGAGATTGTGGGCGCGATCCGCATCTCTTCGGATCTTGAGCGTATCGGCGACCTCGGCAAAAACATCGCCAAGCGAGTTGTGGCCGTTACAGAGGGCAAGCAACCGGTTCGTCTCTTTCGCGGATTGGAAGCGCTGGCCAGCCTGGCGCTCACCCAGCTGAAAGAAGTGCTCGACGTTTATGCTTCCCGATCCGTCGAGCGGATCGGCTTCGTGCGCGACAGGGATGAGGAAATCGACGCGATGTACACGTCGCTTTTCCGCGAACTTCTCACCTATATGATGGAAGACCCGCGCAACATCACTGCCTGTACGCATCTTCTTTTTTGCGCCAAGAATATCGAGCGTATCGGCGATCATGCGACCAACATCGCCGAGACCGTGCACCACATCGTGACAGGACGCCAGTTGCCGCTGGAGCGTCCAAAGGAAGATCAAAGCCACAGCGTCATCGCGGATCCCGAGGCTTAGGAATTTCTTGATGCCGGAGAACGCGGTCCAGCGCACGGCGGAGCGTGCGCTGGTAGGCTGCGTCATGCGTTTGCGATGGCGATGGCCTCTATTTCGATCATTGCTTCGGGGGTGTAGAGAGCTTTCACCTCAAGAATGCTGTCGGCGGGGTAGGGTGCGGAAAAAAACTCCCGCCGCAAAGTGACCACATCAGCGAAATTCTGCATGTCGGTCACGAAAATGGTGACCTTGGCGACATCGCCGAAACCCAGCCCTCCACTCTTGAGTGCGCGTTGCAGGTTTTTGAAAGCGCGACGGCCTTGCGCGAGAAAGTTGCCTTCGACGATCTTGCCGTCATCGCCATAGCCAGCTTGCCCGGAAATGAAGACCAGATTGCCGGCCTGAATTCCTTGAGACAAAAGGTAGGGCGCATAAGGATCAGGTTCGGTCTGGATTTGCTTGAGTGTCATGGCTGTTCTCCATTTGAGTTATACATCAGCTATGACGCAGCTACCTCACTGTGACAAAAGGTGAATTCTCAGCATATAAATGAATTCTGCTCATCTATATGGAGGCCGCCTTGCCCTGGATGCCGTTGCCCGCGCTGCGCACTTTTGTCGAAGTTGCGCGTTGGGGAAGCTTTAAAAAAGCGGCCCATGCACTCAATGTGACACCAACAGCCGTCAGTCATCAGATCAGAAAGCTGGAAGAGCAACTGTGTTGTGATCTTTTCGAGCGCCATGTGCGGAGCATTGCGCTGACCCGGGAAGGCGTTCGGCTCTATCCGGTGCTGGAGGAAGCATTTGGACGGATCGCCGATGCATTGGATGCGGTCCAGCGGGATCTTTCACGGAGTTCTCTCGTGGTTTCGGCGACCATGGCCGTCTCGACGTTCTGGATTGCGCCGCAGGTGGGTGCGTTCCGGGCGGCGTTTCCCGAGCAGGGCTGGCGTATTCTGGCGTCCGACGATGTGGTCGACCTGTCGGGCGGAGAAGCCGATCTTGCAGTCCGGTTCCAGCGGAGCAGCGATCGAAACCTCGAAAGCTTTGATCTTGCCCCCGGCAGGTTTGCGCCTGTGGCGGCGCCGTCTCTTTATCCTCTGAGCGTCCGCGACGCGCCGCTTCTGGCGTTTGAATGGATGTCACCTCACCCCGAAGCGCCTGATTGGGAAAAGTGGTGGCAGGAGGCTGGTCTTGGGCGTCTCGATACCGGTCGGATCGCATGGTTTTCGGATGAAGCGCATGCCGTTCAGGCGGCATTGAGCGGCCAGGGAGTTCTTCTTGCGAATATAAGCCTGCTTGGGCGTGAACTGGCCGCGGGTCTTCTGCAGAGACTGGATGGGCCGCTTCTCCCCTATGGGCAGTTTCGCCTGGTTCGTGCCCGCAAACGACGGAGCGCCGCCGAGGAAGCCGCCTGGCAATGGTGGTGTGCGGCGCTTTCGAAGATGGCTCGATCGATCGACAAAGAAAACCCGGCCGCAGAGTAAGCCGGCCGGGTTAGTCCAGAGGGAAGAGAAGAATAGGTTCAGCGGCTCCTGCGCCGCTCCGACGCCGGCTGGTACGCAAGGCGGGAGTGATAGGTGCAGTAAGGGCCGTTCTCGCCCGCTTCATTGCCGCAGAAGCTGAAATCCTCGGAAAGAGGGTCACCGTTCGGCCATTTGCAGGTCGTCTCGGTCAACTGCACCAGTTCAAGCTTGCGCGAGATCGGGACCACCACGTTTTCTGTCGGGCGAAGATAGGTCCGAGCCACAGGCTCCTCGTCAAACTGAGCCTGCAGGGCCGTCGCACCAACGCTGACCGTGGTCGGTCGGGTATTGCGGGGGCGGCGTGTCGTCGTCGTGCCCTGGGTCGCGGGCGCTGCCTTCTTCTGGCGTGTGCGCGGGCTGGTCGCCCGGCCCCGGCTGGACAGCTTGAGGCGGTGGACCTTGCCGATAACGGCATTGCGGCTGACGCCGCCAAGCTGTGCAGCGATCTGGCTTGCGCTCAGGCCCTCCGCCCACAATTTCTTCAGGGTTTCGACTCTTTCGTCAGTCCAGTTCATCGGGACACGCTCCTGTCCAGCGTGCGGAATCCGAATCCAATCTCGCCCAGCCAAAGCCGAGGGAGCACCATATGATCATGGTAGATGTGGTCCGCCGCACAAAATGTAGTCTTTTTGCTTGGGCTGAAACTACCTTATCGCAAGACTCCGTGACAAGAGTCCTTACCGTAAGCTGATTCGCTTTTTGGGGTTTTCCCCAATTTGCTGGTTTTTGCTGTCACTGAGCTGTCGTTCCTGCGTGCGTTGACAGCCAAGCGGAAACAACCGATAAATCGCACGAGTGCCGCCCCTTGGGCGGCATTTTGATTTCATTCTTCCGTGCCCGTGTGTGCTCGGACCGGAAACCAATCTCAGGCTCAGCGGAGACCGTGTGGATGCGTGAATCTGCGCTTTATGGAACTTATGCGCGCCAACCATTGGCGTTTGAACGTGGCGAAGGATGCTGGATAGAGACCGCCGATGGCGAGCGCTATTTGGATTTCGCAGCTGGCATTGCGGTCAACTCGCTGGGGCACGCCCATCCGCATCTTGTCGCCGCGCTGACGGAGCAGGCGGGCAAGCTGTGGCACGTCTCCAATGTCTACGAGATCCCGGGTCAGGTTCGGCTCGGAGAGCGGCTGGCCGAAAACAGCTTTGCCGACAAGGTGTTTTTCACCAATTCCGGCGCAGAGGCGCTGGAGTGCGCCATCAAGACAGCGCGGCGCTACCACCATGTGAATGGGCAGCCGGAGCGCTATCGCGTGATCACCTTCGAAGGCGCCTTCCATGGCCGTACGCTGGCAACCATCGCCGCTGGCGGGCAAGCAAAATACCTCGAAGGTTTTGGCCCGAAGGTCGAGGGCTTCGACCAGGTTCCGTTTGACGATGCCGAAGCGCTTTTGAAAGCGATTGGTCCCGAGACGGCGGCAATCCTTGTCGAGCCCATTCAGGGCGAGGGCGGGGTTCGCCCGATCCCCAACGCATCCCTGAGACGGCTGCGCGAAATTTGCGATCGCCATGGGCTGCTCCTCATTCTCGACGAGGTGCAAAGCGGTGTTGGGCGTACGGGTAAGCTGTTTGCCCATGAGTGGGCGGAGATCACACCCGACCTCATGGCCGTGGCGAAGGGCATTGGCGGCGGCTTCCCGCTCGGCGCGTGTCTTGCCACATCGGAAGCCGCGAAGGGCATGACCCCCGGCACCCACGGCACGACGTTCGGCGGCAATCCGCTCGCAATGGCCGTGGGCAATGCGGTTCTGGACGTGGTTCTCGCCGATGGCTTCATGGAAAGCATCAGCAAAAAAGGGCTCCAGTTCAAGCAGAGCCTCGCTGCCGTCGCCGATGAGTTCCCGGACATCATAGAGGGCGTTCGTGGCGAAGGGCTCATGCTCGGCATCAAATGCAAGGTGCAGAATTTGCGCCTTCTGGAAGCGCTGCGCGATCAGAAAATGCTCGTGGTACCGGCTGGCGACAACGTGCTTCGGCTCTTGCCACCATTGATCATCACAGAAGGTGAGGTCCGCGAGGCCGTGAAACGCATCCACGATGCCGCCGCTGCCGTGAGGGCGACCGAAAAAGCCGATGCTTGAGAAAACCAGGGAGACGGGCATGGCCAGTGGTCTGCGCCACTTCATTGATCTTTCCATGGTAGATCCGCAGGATCTGCGTTTGATGCTCGACGATGCGAGAGCGCGCAAGGCGCGCCTGAAGGCCGGCGAGCGCGAAAGGCCTCTGGAAGGCAAGGCGCTGGCGATGATCTTCGACAAACCGTCGACCCGGACCCGCGTGTCCTTTGACGTCGGCATGCGACAACTTGGTGGTGAAACGATCATGCTCACCGGCACCGAGATGCAGCTTGGCCGCTCTGAGACCATCGCTGATACTGCGAAGGTGCTCTCGCGCTATGTGGATGCAATCATGATCCGCACAACGGCGCATGAGCGTCTTATCGAACTGGCGGAGAATGCCACAGTCCCGGTGATCAACGGGCTGACGGATGACACGCATCCCTGCCAGATCATGGCCGATATCCTGACCTTCGAGGAACACCGGGGTCCGGTGAAGGACAAGCTCTTTGCCTGGACGGGGGACGGCAATAATGTGCTGCATTCTCTGATCGAGGCTTCTGCGTGCATGCAGTTCCGTCTCAATATCGCCGTGCCTCCGGGCAGCGAGCCAATGGCGCAATATGTCGATTGGGCGCACGCGAATGGTGGACGGGTCACTTTCATGAAAACTGCCGAAGAGGCCGTGGCCGATGCAGACTGCGTTGTCACCGACACATGGGTGTCAATGGGGCAGGAGCATCGCGCGCGCGGTGACAATGTCTTCAAGCCCTTCCAGGTGAACGAAGCGCTGATGAAGCACGCCAAATCCGATGCACTGTTCATGCATTGCCTGCCGGCTCATCGTGGCGAGGAAGTGACTGACGAAGTCATTGACGGGCCTCATTCGGTGGTGTTCGACGAGGCGGAAAACCGTCTTCACGCGCAAAAAGCGGTTCTTGCATGGTGTCTCAACAGGTGACGAGCGAAACAAGACAATTGGGCGAGTTTGGTTTCGCCGGAGACGACCACGTCGTTCCTTTCGACGTCGAGCCGCTGGATGTGCGCGGTCGCGCGGTTCAGCTCGGGCCGATGCTCGATCAGATTCTTGCGCGCCACACCTATCCCGAGCCGGTTGCACGTCTGCTTGCAGAGGTGATCGTTCTCACCGTGCTTCTGGGAAGCTCGCTCAAGTTCGAGGGCAAGTTCATCGTTCAGACCCGCTCTGACGGGCCGGTCGATATGCTCGTTGCCGATTTTTCGACACCGAGCTCCATGCGGGCTTATGCTCGCTTTGACGAGGCACGTCTCGAAGAGGCGGTTGCAGCCGGTAAGGATGCTCCGGAAGACCTGCTTGGCGCCGGTGTTCTGGCGTTGACTGTGGATCAGGGCACCGACATGCAACGCTATCAGGGCATCGTGCAGCTCGATGGGGCCACGTTGGAAGACGTAGCACGCACCTATTTTCGCCAGTCCGAACAGATACCGACCGAGGTTCGTCTGGGTGTTGCCAAGATGGTTTTGCCTGGCGGCGAGAGCGGGCAGGAACATTGGCGAGCAGGCGGTTTGCTTCTGCAGTTTCTTCCCAGCGCGCCCGAACGCATGCGCAGTCTCGATCTTCCCGGCGGCGACGGTGACGAGGATCACGAAGGATCCACCCATCCGGAAGACAATGCGTGGCAGGAAGCGCGTATGCTGCTTTCCACTGCGGAGATGACGGAACTCGTCGACCCCACGGTCGGGGCTGAACGCTTGCTTTACCGCCTGTTTCACGAGCACGGTGTGCGTGTTTATGAAGGCTCTGACGTGCGCGATGATTGTTCGTGTTCACGAGACAAGATCAAGGCTGTTCTGGATGGCTTCACACCGGAAGAGGTGGCCGACAGCATCGAGGATGGCGTCATACGCGTCACCTGCGAGTTCTGTTCGACCGAGTATGTCTTCGATCCGAAGGACTTCAGTTGATCCGGGCCGAGGCGCCGGGAAGATCAAGCGAGAAGGCGGGGATGTCAATTTCGAAAAGCGCCCCGCGCGGTCCTCGCATCGTGTAACGCCCCACCATGATGCCGGAGGGAGCGGTCAGCGGGCAGCCGGACGTATATGTGTAGCTGTCCCCCGGCTGTAGGACGGGCTGCTCTCCCACCACACCTTCTCCACGAACCTCCTGAACCCGCCCCGTCTCGTCGGTGATGTGCCAGTAACGCGCGACGAGTTGAACAGTCTCGGGCGAGTGGTTCGTGATCGTGATCCGGTAGGCCCACACGAAATGGCCGCTTTCGGGATCTGACTGTGCTGACAGATAGCTCGGTTCGGCGCTGACTTCGATTGATTGGGTAACAGCTCTGTACATGGCTCAAACTCGCATTGCGCGCACTCGACGCAGGAAGGATGGGGCCTTCCCGTGAAAGATCAAGAGCATAGCAGAGATGGCATGGCGGATCATGCATGAGGTTCGATGATCTTTCATGACGCCATTGTGAGCGGCATGAGAGGTCGAATGGCGATAAGCAAGGGGCAGTGAGAACAACACACTGGTGAAACATGCTTGACGGTTGGGCACATCGAAAGATCAACCCCGGATTATCTGCCGTAGCCACTCAGCTTGCGGGAGCGGGGGTGCGCGCCAATGCCGTCACCTATGCGGGACTTGCACTGGGGTTGGCCGCCGCCGCTGCCATTGCTTATCAGGGCTTTTGGGCAGGGCTTGCGCTCATTTTGGCCAGCCGCTTATGCGACGGGTTGGACGGAGCCATAGCCAGAATTCACGGCAAGACCGATTTCGGTGGTTATCTCGACATCGTTCTGGACTTTGCGTTTTACGGAGCCGTGCCGCTCGGCTTCATTATCGCCGACCCCGGCGCCAACGCAATCGCCGGCGCAGTGCTCCTGCTGGCGTTCTATGTCAATGGTGCCAGCTTTCTTGCTTACGCGGTCATGGCCGAAAAACGTCGCCTCAAAAGCGATGCACGGGGGGAGAAATCGCTCTTCTTCACCACTGGACTGGCCGAAGCGAGCGAAACGTTGGCCGTCTTCGTGGCCATGTGTCTCTTACCGTCCTGGTTTCCGGTACTCGCCTACGGTTTTGCCGCGCTCACCGCCTATACCACTGTTTCACGCATGGTTTTGGCGAGCAGGCGTTTCGGCTGAACGCGCTTCATATTGCGGCCAGCGCCCTTTCGATGTCGGCAAGAAGGTCGTCGCAATCTTCCAGACCGACCGACAGGCGCAGGGTGCCGTCACCAATTCCCAGTTCTGCCCGGGCATCATCCGACAGGTTCTTGTGAGTGGTGGTTGCCGGGTGGGTGATAAGGCTCTTGGCATCGCCGAGATTGTTGGAAATCTGGAAGATCCTCAAAGCATTCTCGAAGGCAAATGCGCCCTTTTTTCCACCTTTCAATTCAACGCAGATGAGCGTCGAGCCGCCCTTCATCTGCCGGGCGATGATGTCTGCCTGAGGGTGATCCTCGCGGCCCGGATAGATGACACGGGCGACCTTGGGGTGGTCGGCAAGCAGATCGGCGATGCGGCCGGCGCTTTCGGTCTGCTGGCGCACGCGCAGCGGTAGTGTCTCCAGCCCCTTAAGCAGCGTCCATGCGTTGAAGGGCGAAAGGCTGGGCCCGGTGTGGCGGAAGAAGTCCTGGAGATGCTCGTCCACCCATTCCTTGTCCGATAAGACGACACCACCCAGGCATCGGCCCTGACCGTCAATGTGCTTTGTGGCCGAATAGACGACCACGTGCGCGCCCAGTTCAAGCGGCTTTTGCAGGAGAGGGGTGGCGAACACGTTGTCGACAACGAGCCGCCCGCCGATTTCGTTTGCAAGGGCCGCGACGCCGGCAATGTCAGCCACTTCCAATGTCGGGTTGGTGGGACTTTCAAGAAAGAAAAGCTTGGTGTTGGGGCGTATGGCCGCTTGCCAGTTTTCGAGCTTCGCGCCGTCGACAAGTGTCGTCTCGATCCCGTAGCGGGGCATCAACGTCTCGACCACCCAGCGGCAGGATCCGAAAAGCGCACGGCCCGCCACCACATGGTCGCCGGCTTTGAGCGAGCAAAGCAGCGCTGCTGTGACCGCCGCCATGCCGGAAGACATGGCGCGCGCCTCTTCGGCGCCCTCCAGCGCGCACATGCGGCGCTCGAAGATATCGACGGTGGGATTGGCATAGCGGGAATAGACGAAGCCGGGTTCTTCGCCCTTGAATCGGGCCTCCGCAGCTTCGGCACTGTCATAAACAAAGCCCTGCGTCAGATAGAGCGCTTCGGAGGTTTCGCCAAAATGCGAGCGGGAGACCCCGCCATGAACAAGCGCTGTCTGTGGTTTCCAGTCGTTCTTGGAATTCTCTGTCATCGCTTAACCACCCATCAAAAAACCGGCCGCGAAAAGCCGCATGCCGGTCCGGTGATCGAGCGCGGCCTTTTAGCGACTTCTTTAACGTGGCTGCAAGCCGACCGGCCAAATCACCACGGGATAAAGCTCCATTACGCCTTCAAGCGCCTTGCGTCAACGACCAGCAACGCTAAACCTCGTTCAATTGAACTGCGTGCGTGGAGAGGGGCGTTGGCAAAAGCGGGAATTCTGCCGGACAAGGATATTGCGGCACTGTTCGACAATGGAGCGCTCGCCTCGGCTCGTCCGCTGGATGACGACCAGATTCAGCCAGCCAGTCTCGACTTGCGATTGGGCACTGTTGCCTATCGTGTACGCGCCAGCTTCCTGCCTGGGCCGAACCACCGTGTTTCAGAGAAGCTTGAGAAACTCAAACTGCACGAGATCGCCCTCGTCGAAGGAGCGGTTCTGGAGACGGGGTGCGTCTATATCGTCCCGCTGCTGGAGGGGCTCGATCTGCCCGATGGCATTTCGGCCTCCGCCAATCCGAAAAGCTCGACGGGACGGCTCGATATCTTCACGCGTGTGATGACCGACCACGGGCAGGAATTCGACAAGATCCCGGCCGGTTATTCGGGCCCGCTCTATATGGAAGTTAGCCCGCGCACTTTTCCGATCGTGGTGCGCACCGGCTCTCGCCTTTCGCAGATCCGCTTCCGTACCGGCAAGGCGTTGCTCGATGAAAGCGCGCTGGCGGATCTGCATGCGCGCGAGACGCTCGTTGCTTCGGAAGACCCCAACATCACTGGCGGTGGCATCGCGCTCTCGGTCGACTTGAGCGGTGGCGGCAACGGGCTGATCGGATACCGCGCAAAACACCACACGGCACTGATCGACGTGGACAAGCGCGACCAGCACGACATCGCAGACTTTTGGGAGCCACTGACAGGCGACGGTGCGGACGGCCTGATCCTTGATCCTGACGAGTTCTACATTCTCGTGTCGCAGGAAGCGGTGCATGTGCCGCCGCACCATGCGGCTGAGATGACACCGTTCGATCCGCTGGTGGGCGAGTTCCGTGTGCACTATGCGGGTTTCTTCGATCCCGGATTCGGCCATTCTTCGGCCGGTGGCACTGGCAGCCGCGCGGTTCTCGAAGTGCGCAGCCATGAGGTTCCGTTCATTCTTGAACATGGCCAGATCGTTGGCCGCCTCGTTTACGAACGGATGCTCTCACGCCCTGATGCGCTTTATGGCGCGGACTTGAAATCGAACTACCAGGGGCAGACGCTGAAGCTTTCCAAACATTTCCGCATGGCCTGACCGCAAAGGTCAGCGCTCTTCCCGCGCCTTTTCCGCGGCCATTGCCTGCACTTCTTTGCGGAGCGCGCGAATCTCGTTGAGGATGATCTCCTGCTCGGCCTGCAGGGCTGTGCGTTCGGCCGATGCCTCTTCATCATGCTCGGCCTGCATCGCCGAGACGATGATACCGATGAAGAGGTTCAACACGGTGAACGTGGTCGAGACGATGAAGGGAATGAAGAAGAGCCAGGCGAGTGGATAGACCTCCATCACCGGACGGACGATCCCCATCGACCAGCTCTCCAGCGTCATGATCTGGAAAAGCGAATAGGCGGAAAGGCCGATCGTGCCAAACCAGTCGGGAAACGATGTGCCAAACAGTTTGGTGGCCATCACTGCAAACACGTAATAGACCAACCCCAGAAGCAGCATGATAGAGCCCATGCCCGGCAGCGCCGAGATCAGTCCGCCGACCACACGCCGCAATGATGGCACCATGCTGACCAGACGCAAGACACGCAGGATGCGCAGCGCGCGCAACACAGAGAGCCCGGCGGTCGCCGGAACAAGCGCAATGCCCACCACAACGAGATCGAAGATTCGCCAGGGGTCGCGGAAGAAGTTCTGCCGGTAGACAGCGAACCGTGCGAGAAGTTCGGCGACGAAGACGCCCAATATGGCTTGGTCCAGCGTTTTCAACAGTGGACCAAATGCAGTCATGGCTCGTTCAGAAGTCTCAAGACCCAGCGTGATCGCGTTGACGACGATAAGGGCAGTAATGGCCGCTTCGAAGCGACGGGATTCGATCAGGCTTTTGAGCGCTTGCACGTTTGGGAGTCCGCTTGGCTTTTGGAAGAATTGAGCGGCACACAGGTGGGATGAATTCGGCAAAACGTCAAGCCGTGCCCGACAGTTCGGTCAGAATGCGCCTGCGGAGCGATCACCGGCAAAACGGGAGCCTCGTGCTCATCTCGATAAACGAAACCAGGCAGGAAGCGTTGCTTCCTGCCTGGTCCATCAATTGTAGTCGTTCAGGCTAGCCGATGACCTTACCGTCTTCCCGCCAGACGGAGATCACCGCTGAACGTGGCTTTCCATTACCGTCGGGCCAACTGCCGCCCGGATGCTGGATGCCGACGAATGCAACCTTGCGGTCGGCCGACCAGGTCAGACCGGTCACTTCTGCGCCGTTCGGAGCCGTCAGGAAGCGGGCGATTTCACCGGTTTCGGGGTTGCCAACCAGCATCTGGTTGTTCCCCTGTCCTTCGAACTCGCCCTCATTGCTGTCATCACCATCGGTCTGGATCCACAACATGCCGTCGGAGGAGAAAATCATCCCGTCAGGCGAGTTGAACATGTTACCTTCAGTGATGTTGTCGGATCCGGCATAGACATTGCTGTAGACCTTGGGGTTGCCGGCCATCACGTAAAGGTCCCAGGCAAACGTGTCTGCGCCATGGTCTTCACCCTCGGGCCGCCAACGGACGATCTGGCCGAAATTGTTTGTCTCACGCGGATTCGGGCCGCCGGCGGGTTGTTCGTCGCCACCGGCATTGGCGGAAACGCCCCGGTTCTTGTTGTTGGTAAGCGCGCAATAGGCTTCAACGCGAAGCGGGTTGGTGGCAATCCATTCTGGTCGGTCCATGGTGGTTGCACCGACCTTCGAGCCTGCAATGCGAGCGAAGACAAGTATCTCCTCAATCGACATTCCCGTGCTTTCGGGTGTCAGGGGCAGCCATTTGCCCTTCATGTCGTCATTAAACTTGGCGACGTAGAGCGTTCCGTCTGCAAGAAGCCCGTCCGTGGCTTGCCCCTCGGCCCAAGTGCCATTGGACACATAGCGATAGATGAATTCGCCGCGCTCGTCGTCACCCATATAGACGACGACGCGACCATCCGCTGCCTGCACCATTGCAGCATTTTCATGTTTGAAACGCCCAAGCGCCGTGTGTTTCACAGGCGTGGAATCGGGGTCGAGCGGGTTGATCTCCGTTACCCAGCCGTGACGGTTCGGCTCGTTGGGTTCCTTGGCGAGATCGAACCGCTCGTCGAATTTTTCATAGGCATACCGGCTCTCGCCGCCGATACCGTAGCGCACTTCGCCTTCCGTGGCTTCGCGCTCACTGGTCGTGCCGAAGTAGCCATTGAAATTCTCTTCGCAGGTCAGATAGGTGCCCCAGAGAGTCTTGCCCGAGCCGCAATTGTTCATCGTGCCTTTCGGCGAGAGACCTTCCGGATCTGCGTTCGTTTTCACGAGGTCGGAGCCCGCCGCCGGGCCATCCATCGTCATGGGAGTTTCATGCGTGATGCGGCGATTATAGGGGCTGTCGAGCACCACGGCATAACCATCGCCGGTGTCGGCAATCTCCATCACGGTCACGCCCTGCATGTTCTTAAGGAGCGTCACTTCGTCCGCGTTGCGGGGCATGCCTTCGGCTTCGGCCGGCAGGTTGATCTCGGGGTTCACATATTCGGAGTTGATGGCAAGGATTGTCTTGTCACCATCTATGAAAGTCTCCATGCCGTCTGTGTTCTCGCCGAACACCTTGTCCGACATGTCGACGGCAACGCCATTCTCCGCTGAATAGGAACCTTCCGCTTCCTTGAAAAGCGGGTCGCCCCAGCGCACCAGGGGCTTCCAGTTATACCCGGCAGGAACGTGTATTTCGTGGTCGGTCGCGATCCCGATAGGCTCAAAATTGAACGCCGCGCTTTCTGCCTTCGCAGTTGAGGTGGTAGAGAAGACGCCTGTTCCCATGGCGGCTGCAGCAGAGCCGAATGCCAGAACACCACCAAGAAAGCCACGACGCGAAATGGCGCGCTCCACCACGGCGTCAAAACCATTGTCCTCGGGGCGCGGGTCGCGCATCTCGTCGAATTCGTCCCATGACAGGCGAACGATATCCTGCTTGTTCATGACTGCAGTCCTCTGGCTGTTTGGCTGGATTGCGCCGCCGGTGGCGACATCTGCCGGTAACCGTAGCGAGTGCATGCGACAGGATTTTTACAGGACTGTGTTCAGGTGGTCGAACGGATGAGCCGAAAATGGGAAGGGCCGACCATCGTCGTGGCCGGCCCCGGTTTCAAGGTCTCTATTGTAGTTTCGGCAAGGTCAGAACTTCACAGCCGTATGGAATGTGAAGGTCCGGCCCGGCGCATAGACGGGTTCGATTCCGCCACGGTTCGAGCTCGCGGCAAAGCCGGTGCGCTCGAAATAGGTTTTATCGAACAGGTTCTCGACGCCGACACGAATCGTCATGTTTTCATAGGATGGCGGCGTCCACTCGGCATAGGTGTTGACGACGGTATAGGCAGGCTGATCGTAGAACCCTTCAGCCGCGGCATAGGCATCGGAGATCTTCCCCGCCCAGGCCAAGGATGCGCCCAGCTTCAGATTGTAGTCCGGGATCTCGTGATCGATATACAACGTGGCCATATCGCCAATCGGCATGAAGGTACCGCTGTTGGGAAGGGCGGTGTTGTCTCCAATCGTCACCTTCGCCTTTGTGAAAGTCGCGCCGATCTTCGTGTTTTCCCAACGATACCCGGCATTCAGGGTCACACCACGGGAGCGAGACCCATCGGGGGAATTGTGCAGCGTGCCACCTGTTCCCCACTCATAGACGGGAAGGCCGTCAATGCGTGTGTCGAAGAAGGTCACGCCGGCGTTCCAGTTCTCGCCTCCGAAATTCGCTCCCACTTTAAGGTTCTGCGCGGTGCCGGCGCTGAAGCCGGGGTCTGTGGTGAAGCTGTCGTCGCGGGCATGGACATAGCCATAATCGCCTATGACGTAGCCGAGCCAGGTCCGCGAGGCGCCGGCAAACACCTCGAAATGGTCGTTGAATTTATAGGAAACAGTCGCGTTCACACTGGCGCCGCTGTCAGAGAATGCGTTGTCGTTCCAGTCCGTGAAGCGATGGCCGTCATAGCGCACACCTGTGGACAGGTTGAAGCCGTTGTCGAATTCGAAGCGCCCCTGCGCAAACGCGCCGATCTGCACGGTCGAGAAGTCGCGATAACGGCGGTCGTTATTGCCATAATTGTCGGTGAAATAGCCATGCCGGCCGAAATCGACACCAGCCGTGATGTTGCCGCTGTCGAAAGTGAAACGGTTCTGCACTTTACCGCCGAACAGGTCTTCATCCAGCGCCATATTACCGTTGGTGCGGTTCTCGTAGTTCGGCCGCCAATAGTTGTTCTCGCTGTAATAGAGCGTCACCTCCGGATCCCACATGTCGGTGGGTGCCGTTGTGGTGTATTTCAGGTTCACGGCATCGCGCGCCACTTCGAGCGGATGCACCGTGTCGCCGGCAAGCCCCATGTTCATCTTGATCAGGCGGTCGGCCTTGTCGCGGCTGCGCTCATAGCCGAGCTCGAGGCGATGCCCTTCTGCTTCATAGCCGAGCTTGGCGAGAATGTTGCGCGCCGCAGGCTCGGTGCCGAGAATTTCAAGCCCGTCGCCGCTTTTGTAGTTCTTGCCGCTTGCGCCGTGCGTCATGACGAACCAGTCAAACCCTTCGTATCGGCCATAACCGGCGGCACTGCCCGAGAAGCCACGGCCGTTCGTACCGTAGGAAAGACCAAGCCGGGCCCCCAGGTTCTTTCCGTCTTCGAGCAGATCCAGCGCACCGACGGTCTCGTAGCGGATTGCACCGGCTGCCGCGCCAAAACCGGAATCGGCGGCGGCGGCACCTGCTTCCACCTCCACCCGCTTCAGGAATACGGGATCGACGACGTTCGAACCGGTATGGTGCCAGCTTGTTGCGGTCTGCGGCACGCCATCCACGCTGACGGCAAGGTGCGACTGCTCCATGCCCAGAACGTGGATACGCTTGGAAGGTCCTTCACCGCCCGAGACACTGATCGAGGATTTACGCGAGAAGAGCTCCGAGGTGTTGCTGGGTTGCAGGATCTCCAGATCCTCCCTTGTGACAACCGTGCCACCTGTCGCTTCGATGTTTTCCTTGCCGTCACTGATGACGGTGATTGTGTCGAGGACGGTGGTCGTCTGATTGCCTTCCTGCGCCTGCAATGCGGAAGCCATCGCAAGCAACGAGACACCGGTAAGCGGCAGTATCCGCGTAAACGTCATTTTTCTTTCCCTGTTGATTCCCGGCCGGGAAGCGCTGGGCTCCGGCTTGGCAGCCAATGTTCTGGTCCAGCAAGAGGTCGGTAAGAGACGTCACAACGGCTTCCTGGCTGCGGAAGCAGACACACCGTTTCGCGATCCCACCGGAATGTCCCCTTGCTCGCGAACTACTCAAGCCCTGTGCCGGATGCTTTCGCTTTTGGAGGCGTCAGCCTTGCTTCTCTCACCCGTACAGCTTAATCTTGAGAAGATTGGTCATATATACGTCTGACCTCAAAAACGTGTCGAGCCGAAAGAGTTTGTCAGGAACTGCAATCTCTTAGGCTCAAACGGCATTGTGCCGGTGGCGATGTCGGTTGCGCCGTGCCGGTGTCAGGGTCTCTGAATGCAGTACACATCACAGGAACTTTTTGTTGGTGCCCTGGAGGGGGTGCCCAACTGCACGTCCGACACAGATGAGCTGAGCATCTGGCCGAAATTCATGTTGATGGTGCTGTTGCAGGGAGCCCAGCACTTCGAGATCGATGGGTGTCAATTCGAGATCGATGCGGGCACGGAGGCAGCCTGCTCGCCGACGGTGTTTATGCTCAATGTCGCGAAGGACAGCCGATTGCGATTCTTCAATGACAGCACCACACCGCTGCGCAAGGTGATGATTTCTGCACCACTGCCATGGCTCCAGCGTCTCTTCGAGGTGCAGGATGAGGCAGAGAAATCGGTCCTGAGGACTTTCCTCTCTCAGCACCTTGCGAATTTCTCGTTTGAACCGGGGCAACACATTGTCCAGTCAGCCCGGAAGATCATGCAGCCACCACCTGCCCTGCAGGGCGAGTTGTCGTCCCTCTATCTGAGAGCTCAAGGGCTTGATCTGATGTGGCAGTCCCTGTTGACGATGCTCGCTGAAACGAAGGAGCTTCTTCCCTCGCCGACGCTGATGAGCCTGCGGTATTGCGAGCGCGCCCGCGACTTCGTAAGCGGCAATCTGGATCGGGAACTCACCATTGGCCTGATCGCACGTGAGGTTGGGTGCAGCACATCCACGCTGCAACGGCACTTCAAGATGCATTTCGGCGTGACCGTCTTCGACTTCATTCGGCAGAAGCGCCTGGAAGCTGCCCGCGCGGCCCTGGCGCAGGATGGAATCCCGATCGCGCATGCAGCGCACTTGGCTGGTTACAACAACATTTCGAGCTTCACGACGGCCTTTCGCAAGGCATATGGTATGACCCCTAGCCAGGTTCGTGCCGGTGTGCCTCGGCCAGACGCTCAAAGATCTCCACAAGCGCTTCACACTCCGGGCTGAGCTTTTCTCCGATCGGTTTGATAACCGAGTATTCAAAGCGCTCTTCAGTGTTGAGAGGACGCACGATACCTCCGGCGCGCTCGTGTTCTTCCGCGGTGAACGGATCCACGATACCAACACCAAGCCCGCGGCGCACCAGAGCGGCAATGACAATGGAAAGATAGCTGCGCATCTTCATCACAGGCGGCTTGCGCATTCTTGCAAAGCGTCGGTCGAAACTTCGCCCGGTCATGGTGGAATCGACAAACCCCACGAAGTCGAGATCTGACAAATCCTCTATATCCACCTCCGCCTTGTCTCCGAGGAAATGCCCGGCTGGGGCAATAAAGCGATAGGGAAGCGCGCCGGTTCGCACCACGTCTATTTCGGATTTGTGCTGCGTCGGGATGCCAAACCCGATCTGGCATTGCCGCAACGCCACCTGTCGCACCACAGGCAGCGTGGTCATCGAGAAGAACTCCGCTCTGAACTCGGGTCGCAATTGGTGGAGCTCCGCAACAGCCTGAGGCAGCGCCGCCTGGGCGAACGCCGGTGCGGCTGCGATGCTGAGAGTGGCTCGCTGCCCGCGTTTGATCTGTTGGGCAGCCCGCTCGATATGCTTCAGTCCGGTGAAGCTGCGCTCAACCTCCATCCAGAATTCATGTGCGGCAGGTGTTGCAACAATCCGTCCGCCATAGCGGGTAAAGAGCCGCAGATCGAGCCGCTCCTCCAGTTCCCGTATCAGGCGGCTGACGGCTGGTTGTGAGATCAGAAGTTCTTCTGCAGCACCGGAAACACTGCCGGTGCGCATCACTTCGCGAAAGGCTTCCAGAGATCGTGGGCTGAGCATTTGACTATAAGTTTTTCTGATAGAGACGGAATGAATCCTTATTTGCCTTATAGCGACATCAGCCGTTCACTGACAGGATAAATCCATCCGATCATGTGAGGGGCATGAAGGTGAACGGTAGCAGGTCCCAGGAGAGAATTGATCCGTCCTCCGTTCCAAACCATACCGAAATCGTGGTTATCGGTGGCGGCATCGTCGGTGTCACCGCGGCCATTCATTTGGCGGAACGCGGCATCCCGGTCGTTCTGTGCGAAAAGGGGCGCATAGCCGGCGAGCAGTCCTCGCGAAACTGGGGTTGGATCCGCAAGACGGGACGCGACCTTCGAGAGTTGCCGTTGATGATCGAAAGCGCAAGGTTGTGGGCGCGGATCGTCCCGCAGCTCGACACGGACATCGGCTATGGCGTGCGCGGCACCACCTATCTCGCGGAAAATGACGCCGAGTTCGAACCTCATGAGGCGTGGCACGAGGCAGCAAAACCCTTTCAGCTCGACACGATGCTCCTGTCTTCAGCCGAGACGGATCGGTTTCTAGGGCGCGGTGACCGCCGCTTCCGGGGCGCCATCCACACGCCCTCGGATGCGACGGCGGAGCCCTCGCTGGCAGTGCCGGCAATGGCCCGTTATGCGAAGAAATGCGGCGTTACCATTCTTGAAAACTGCGCGGTTCGCATGGTGGAAAGAGCCAATGGGGCGGTCGTCGGCGTCGTCACCGAACACGGTGAGATTGCATGCAAGTCGGTCATTCTGGCCGGCGGCGTGTGGTCGCGCACGTTCCTTGAAAATCTTGGGCTGAATCTGCCGCAGCTTGCGGTCAAGTCATCTGTTTTGCGAACTAGCCCCGCGCCGGAGATCGTATCCGGCGGCCTGGGTGCGGCGCGTGCTTCCGTGCGCAGGCGGCTGGATGGCGGTTACACGATAGCGCGCAGCGGCGCGGCCGAGTTTCAGCTCATTCCGGCGGCGTTCCGCCATTTTGGCGCTTTTCTGCCCGTGTTGCGGGATCGCTGGCGCATCATGACAATCAGGGCCGGGCGCGATTTCTTCGGCCCGCTCGGAACGGCCCGTTGGCAGGCCGATGAAGAAACACCTTTCGAGCGTGTCCGCGTCTTCGATCCGAAGCCTGACCCGAGGCTCATCAACAGGGTAATAAATGCGGCGCGAGAGCTGCATCCGCAACTCGCCGATGCCCGACCGGTTGAAACCTGGGGCGGGATGATCGACGTCATGCCAGACGAAATTCCTGTTCTGGATTCACCGCCGGGATGGCAGGGGCTCCTGATCGCAACAGGGCTTTCGGGGCATGGTTTCGGGATTGGGCCGGGCGCAGGCCTGCTTGCCGCGCAGATGACGACAGGCGAAACGCCGGTGGTGGATCCGAAACCGTTCAGCCTCTCCAGGTTCTCAAGGAGAGCGGCGGCATGAGCGCACCCGATGTCCTTGTCATTGGAGCAGGTATAACCGGCGCCGTGGCGGCCCTTGAGCTTGCGGAGATGGGCGCGCGGGTGGAAGTGGTCGATCGGTATGGCCCTGCTGCCATGGCATCCGGTTGGACACTGGCTGGTGTGCGGCAGTCGGGCCGGCATCCAGCCGAGCTCCCGCTGGCGCGGGCTGCGGTGGCCCGCTGGCAGGAACTCGATCACAGGCTGGAAGCCAAGACCCATTACCGGCAGGAGGGAAATCTGCGTCTGGCGCGCAGTGAAGCCGAAGTGGAAACGATTAAGGCGCTGGTTGCCGATCAGAAGAAGGCGGGGCTCGACATAAGTTTTTTGGCCGACAACAGCGCGGTCCGCGCCATGGTGCCGGCCCTTTCGGCATCTGTGCTGGCAGCTTCCTGGTGTCCAACGGATGGTCACGCCGATCCGGTTGCCACGGTGAACGCCTATCTCCGGCTGGCGGAGCGAAAAGGGGCGAGAATATCGACCGGAGAAATTGTCCAGCGTCTGGTGGTGGACGGAGCGAATGTCAGTGGTGCCGTTACCCAGAACAGGGAGATTTCGGCCGGCGCAGTCCTTGCGGCCCCAGGCATCCTGGTCAATCGGCTTCTGGAACCGCTCGGTCACGCCGTCCCGTTGCAGCATCCGCTTGTCACCGTTCTGCGAAGTGCGGCCTGCGAACCGATGGTTGCTCCGGTGCTCGGCGTTGCCAACGCGAATATGGCTGTGCGTCAGGAAGCTGGTGGCCAGCTAAGGGCGACGAGTGGCGCAGATGTCTGGCAGGGCAGACTTGATGAACTGGACGGAAAGCCCGTGGCGCGGACCTCCATGGGCAAGATCCGGGAGACGATCTCCCGCATCTCCCAAGTTCTTCCAGCCTTCGCTGATGCGGAGATAGAGAGCGTTTGGGGCGGGGTACTTGATCTCACTCCGGACGCTTTGCCGGTCATTGATAGCGTTCCCGGCTTCGACAATCTGGTGGTTGCTGCAGGGTTCTCCGGTCATGGTTTCGGGATCGGCCCGATAAGCGGCCTGCTGGCAGCGCAGCTTGTCCTGAAGCGGCGACCAGAGTTGGATGTCAGTGCCTTTCGTTTTGGGCGTTTCTCGAACCTTTCTTCGAAGGAGCAAGCAGCACTGACATTGCATGGCTGAGAGGGAACAGATGAGGGGAGACAAAAGTGCTTGATCCAGCAGGGCGTGTGGTGATGGTTTCCGGTGCCAGCCGGGGGATTGGCAGGGCGCTGGTGGAGACGCTGCACGCCAAGGGATACGCGGTGAGTGCGGGCGCGCGGGATGCGGCGTCGCTGGAGGCCGCTTTCACCCACCTTGCTGGAGACCGGCTGCTCTGCGCCCGGTATGAAGCAGGCGACCGGCAGACACATGCCGACTGGCTTTCGGCGACGCTGGGAAAATTCGGCCGCCTCGATGCTCTGGTCAACAACGCAGGCACCTCCAACACATTTTCCATCGAAAGCGGCGAAGAAACCGATCTTGATGCACTCTGGACGATCAATGTGAAGGGGCCTCTTTTCCTCACCCGTGCCTGCCTTCCGCATCTCAAGGCGTCTGGAAGCGGACGCATCGTCAATGTGGTCTCGCTTTCGGGAAAGCGGGTCCGCAACGAAAACATCGCCTACAATATGACGAAGCATGCCATGATGGCGCTGACACACGGCACGCGCCGCATCGGCTGGGAGCATGGCGTGCGCGCAACCGCGCTTTGCCCGAGCTTCGTTGCAACCGATCTCACCGCGGGCGTCACGAAGGTGGCGCGCGAGGAGATGATAGAGCCCGGCGACCTTGCCGAGCTTGCTGCGACTGCGATCGCCCTGCCGAACACGGCGGCGATGGCCGAAATGCTGGTGAATTGCCGGCTCGAAGACACGCTTTAGGGAGCACGTCACGACAGATCGAAACTCGAAGAGGTGGAACCAATGAAAAGAACAATCGGAACGACACTGATAAGCCTGCTGATGGCAGGCAGCGCGCTTGCCGCGGGCGAGACCTTGAACATCGGCATGGGAAGCGCCGATGCGGGCAAGCTCGACCCGCATGTGGCAACATCCACACCCGACAAGGGCCTTTTGCACTGGATGTTCAACGGCCTTGTGCGGATCAAGCCTGGTGAGGCAAGCCCTGCCAATATTGAACCCGACATCGCGGAAAGCTGGACGGCGTCGGAGGACGGACTGACCTGGACCTTCAAGCTGCGCGAGGATGTGGAGTGCCACGGAGATTACGGCGCGCTTGACGCTGAAGATGTCGTTTATTCGCTCAATCGCTCGGCAAATGCGGATGTCTCGGCCTTCGCCAAGGACTACACAGCGTTCGACAGTGTCGAGGCAACGGGTGACTACGAAGTCACGATCAAACTTAAGAACCCGGTTCCAAGCCTCCTTGGCATGCTCGTGCCCTATCATGGTGGCAACATCGTCTGTAAGGACGCGGTCGAGGCACTGGGTGCGGATTTCGAACGCACGCCCATCGGCACCGGGCCCTTCATGTTCGAGGAATACCAGCCGCAGCAATATGTGAAGCTTGTGGCCAATCCCGAATATTTCCGCGGCGAACCCAAGATCAAGGAAATCTACTACCGCTACATCCCCTCGGATGCTTCGCGTGACCTGGCGTTCCAGTCGGGTGAGATCGATATGATCTACGGCAAGCAGGATCAGACCTGGGTCGAGCGCATTTCGAAAATTCCCGGCACGAAAGTGGCGGTGATGAAGCCTGGCGAAATGTCCGTCATCCATCTCAACATGACGATGCCGCCGCTTGACGATGTTCGTGTCCGCCGCGCCATTGCCCATGCGGTCAACCGTGATGCGATGGTTCAGTTCAAGGGACCGGACGTGACGCTGGCCGCGGTATCGCCCGTGCCGGAAGGCTATCTCGGCTTCACCGATGATGTGCCGACTTACGAATATTCCATCGAGAAGGCCAAGGCGCTTCTTGCTGAAGCGGGCCACCCCGATGGCGTGACGATCAAGGCGATCCACACAACGCTTCCAGGGATGATCACCACGATGGAAGCCATTCAGGCTCTTCTGCGTGAGGCGGACATCAATCTTGAGATCGAGACCGTCGAGCACGCGACCTTCCACGAGCAGATCCGCAAGGATTTGAGCCAGGTGACCCACTATTCGGCAGCGCGCTTCCCTGTTGCCGACACCTATCTGACTCAGTTCTTCCACTCCGATTCCATCGTCGGTACACCGACGGCGGTGACCAATTTCTCCCATTGTGCTGTGGCGGATGAGGAGATCACCGGTGCCCGTGTGGCGACGGATCCGGAGAAGCAGCTTGAACTGTGGGCGGAAGCACAGCGCAAGATCATGGATGAGGTCTGCGCCATTCCGATTGTGCAGAGCCTCCAGCTCTGGGCGTGGAAAGACACGCTTGATCTCGGCGTGGAAGTCAACGGTTCGCTCAATCTGAGCCCGCCGGTGACCGAAGCAGCCCACTTCACCGAATAGGGAACGGTATCGCGCCGATCCCGATGACCCGGCCCGCCTCTTGCCTGTATCCATTTGGCAAGGGGCGGAGCGTCGCCGGTTTGGCTTCGGCGCACCGAAAGGTGCCATGACAGCATTCGTCCTCAAACGGCTTGGCTTCGCGGTCATCACGCTCTTTGCCGTTCTGACCATCGTGTTTTTCATCGTCCGCATTCTTCCGGGCGATCCGGCGATGGCGATCCTTGGTGACCAGGCCAGCCAGGAAGCGCTGGTTGCTCTGCGTGCCCGGCTCGGCCTCGATCAGCCGCTTTATGTACAATATGTCCAGTTCCTCGGAGGCGTGATCGTCGGAGACTGGGGTGTCTCCATGGTCTCTGGCCGACCGGTCATTCAAGAAATTCTGAAGGTCCTCCCTGCGACCCTTGAGCTGACGATCGTATCGCTCATCCTCGGCGCTGTGGTGGGTATTCCGCTCGGTGTCTGGTCCGCGGTCCGGCGCAACAAGCTTCCGGATTACATCACCCGTATGGCATCGCTGCTCGGGCTTTCCTTCCCGGCCTTCGTTTCGGCGGTTCTTCTGCTACTGGTTTTCGCCATCCAGCTCCGGTGGTTCCCGGTGATCAGTTCGGGGCAGGGCACGACATTGGGCGAGCGCCTGCGCGATCTCGCGCTGCCTGCAATCAATCTCGGCCTCATCATGGCCGCCTACATCACCCGTGTGGCGCGGTCAGCCATGCTGGAGGTGCTCAATCAGGACTATGTGCGAACGGCCTATGCCAAGGGGCTGGCCTTTGCCACCATCATCTGGCGCCACTGCCTGCGCAACGCGATGATCCCGGTCGTCACGGTCGTCGGTCTCTATCTCGGGATTCTGATCGGCAATTCGGTTCTGACCGAAATCGTCTTCAATCGTCCGGGGCTCGGCAAGCTCATCATCGGTGCGCTCAACCAGCGCGACTACACCATGCTGCAGGGCATGATGGTGATCTACACGCTCATCGTCGTTCTCGTGAACCTGTTGACCGACCTGACCTATGGTCTGATCGACCCGAGGATCAAGTACTCATGACACAGGCTACAACAACCTCCCTCTCCCGCGTTGCCTATCTGCGCAGCGCGCTCGCCGCCACCGGCAGTGGCCTCCTGAAGGCTTTTAATGCCAACAAGACGTCCTGGGTCGGCCTCGGTGTTTTCCTGATCGTCGCCGCCTTGGCCATCCTGGCGCCCTGGATTGCGCCCTATGATCCGCTTGATCAGAACATCCTGTTTCGCCTTAAGCCGCCATCGGCCGAGCACTGGTTCGGGACGGATTATTACGGCCGCGATACGCTCTCCCGCATTCTTTGGGGCGCGCGCATCTCGCTTGCCATCGGTCTGCTTGCCATCGGTTCGGCCATGATCCTCGGTACGCTCATCGGCATGATCGCCGGCTATTACGGGGGGCGCACCGATATCATCATCATGCAGATCATGGATGTGCTTCTGGCCTTCCCCTCGCTGATCCTCGGCCTCATTGTTGTTGCCATGCTCGGGCCTTCCATCGCCAATCTGGTGATCGCGATCGCGCTGACGGCCATCCCGCCCTTTGCCCGCATCGCACGCGCACCCACCATTGCGGTAAAGAACCGCGAATTCATAGAAGCCGGACGTGCGCTGGGCTACTCCGACTCACGCCTGATGTTCGGCCATATCCTGCCCAACATTGCGCCCGAGATCCTCGTCATGGGTTCGCTCTGGCTCGCCACGGCCATTCGCGTGGAGGCTTCGCTTGCCTTCATCGGCCTTGGTGTGGCCCCGCCGACCGCTACCTGGGGCGGCATGATCCGGGAGGGATTCGAGAACATTCTCGACAGCTTCTGGCTGGCCCTTTTTCCATCCATCGCCATCCTCATCGTCGTTTTCGCACTCAATCTGCTCGGTGATGGATTGCGCGATGCCATTGATCCGAGATTGCGGGGTGAAGAATGAGCACGCCCATCCTATCCATCAACGGGCTCACCACGTCCTTTCGCGTGGAGGGAAAATGGCTGCCGGTGGTGCGCAATGTCAGCTTCGATATCGGTCGCGGCGAGACGGTCGCCGTGGTCGGCGAATCCGGTTCCGGCAAGTCGGTTACCGCACTCTCCATCATGCGGCTCATCCAGCAGGGCATGGGGCGCATAGAGGGTTCGATCAGGCTTGATGGCCGTGAGCTCTTGACCCTTGACGAGGAAGCCATGCGCGACGTGCGCGGTGGCGAGATCGGCATGATCTTCCAGGAGCCCATGACGAGCCTCAACCCGGTTCTCACCGTCGGCTTCCAGGTGGCGGAAGCACTGCGCCGCCATCGGGGCATGGATGCTGCCCAGGCCGAGGCCGAGGTCCAACGCCTCTTCGAGCTTGTGCGCATACCGGATGGCAAGCGCCGCGCGAGCGAGCATCCGCACAGTTTTTCCGGCGGTATGCGCCAGCGTGTGATGATCGCCATGGCGCTTGCCTGCCAGCCCAAGCTTCTGATTGCTGACGAGCCGACAACGGCGCTCGACGTGACCATTCAGGCCCAGATTCTCGAGCTCATCCGCGAGCTTCAAAAAGACATCGGCATGTCGGTGATGTTCATCACCCACGATATGGGCGTGGTTGCCGAGATCGCCGACCGCGTCGTGGTGATGTTGAAAGGCGACAAGGTTGAGGAGGCGCCGGCAGCAGAGCTCTTTAACGCCCCGAAAGAGGGCTACACCAGAATGCTTTTGGGCGCAGTGCCCAAACTTGGCACACTGGCCAACACGCAGACACCGCGCCGTTTCCCGGCAATGGATCTCTCTGGCCCAGGTCCCGAGCCAGAAGGTGAACCGGACAATCGCGGCAAGCCTATTCTGCAAGTCGAGGGGCTGACGACACGTTTCGCGGTGCGGGGAGGCCTGCTTGGAGGGGTCAAGGGCCAGGTTCACGCGGTGGAGGATGTGTCGTTTTCGGTGCGCGCTGGCGAGACGCTGGCGCTGGTTGGTGAATCCGGCTGCGGAAAATCTACCACCGGTCGATCCATCCTGCGGCTGGTCGAGCCGGTCGCCGGTCGCGTTTCGTTTGAGGGCGAAAACCTGATGGATGCCGACCCGGCGAGCCTGCGTGCGGCGCGCCGACGCATGCAGATGATCTTTCAGGATCCCTATGGTTCGCTCAATCCCCGTCAGACGGTGGGATCCGCTATCGCCGAGCCGATCCGGGTGCACGGTCTCGGCAATCCCATGGAGGCGCAGGATAAGGTCGCCAGACTTCTGGACCTCGTTGGGCTCACCCCGGAGCACGCGCTGCGTTTCCCGCACGAGTTTTCAGGCGGTCAACGCCAGCGTGTCTGCATTGCCCGAGGACTTGCCCTTGAACCCAGCCTCATCGTTGCCGATGAATCGGTTTCAGCGCTCGATGCTTCGATCAAGGCGCAGGTGGTCAATCTCATGCTTGATCTGCAGCGCGAGCTAGGCTTGGCCTATCTGTTCATCAGCCATGATATCGCGGTCGTCGAAAGGGTCAGCCATCGCATTGCCGTGATGCTCCTCGGCGAGATCGTCGAGATCGGGCCACGCGACGCGGTCCTGTCCAATCCACGCCACCCATACACCCGCAAACTCATCGACGCGGTTCCGGTCCCCGATCCGGCGACACGCGGTCGCCGGCGCGGTCTTATCGCCGAGGAGTTGAAGAGCCCTGTGCGTCCGTTAGGCTGGGAGAGGCCCGCGCGCCGAATGCTGGAGGTGGGACCGGATCACTTTGTCATGGAGCATTAGTCCGCCATCACCCTACCGGATCATTCGGAATCTACTGTCCTCCGAGCGCGGCGTCGACGGCGTGGCCCAGTTTTTCGACGATCAGGTCGATGGTGTCCTGGTCGACATTGTAAGGCGGTGCCAGGAGAATGTGATCGCCGGAGGTCCCGTCGATCGTGCCGCTTCCCGGATAGATCATGAGGCCGATCTCCATGGCGCTTTTCTTGATCGCAGCGCCGATTTTCCGGCCGGATGAAAACGGCTCTTTCGTATCGCGATGCTCGACCAGTTCGATGGCCTGGAGCAGGCCGCGTCCCCGCACGTCGCCGATATGCGGATGGTTGCCGAACCGGGCAAGCAGTCGTTCGCGCAACTGATCCCCGCGCGCAATCACATTGTCGATGAGGGCATCGTCGTGAATGATCTGCTGAACGGCAAGTGCGGCAGCACACACCAGCGGATGGGCCGAATAGGTGTGCCCATGAACGAAGCTGCCGCTGCCACCGGTGATCGTCTCGTAGACATCCTTTGAGCACATGACGGCGGCAATGGGCTGGTATCCGCCGCCAAGACCCTTGGCCAGCGTCAGGATGTCGGGCGCCACATTTTCCTGCTCGCAGGCAAGAAAGCTGCCGGTTCTGCCGGAGCCGCACATCACCTCATCGAGAATGAGGAGCACGCCATAGCGGTTACAGATTTCCCGGATTTTCTGGAAATAGCCCTTTTCGGCGGCAACCGCGCCTGCGGTCGCACCGACGACTGTTTCAGCCAGGAAAGCGATGACGTTCTCAGGGCCGAGTTCTCTTATCTTGTCTTCAAGGAGGTTGGCAGCACGGTTTGCATAGTCATTCGCGCTCTCACCGGCATGGGCATAGCGATAGGCAAAGCAGGGCTCGATCTTGGGTTCTTCGAGCAGGAACGGCGCATAGGGTTTTCGCCGTGGCGGATTGCCCCCGACCGAGAGTGCTCCCAGCGTGTTGCCGTGGTAGCTCTGGTGTCTGGAGATCACCAGCCTGCGCGAGGGCTCGCCGCGCTCGACATGATACTGACGCGCCATCTTGATCGCCGCCTCGATGGCTTCGGAGCCGCTGCCGACGAGATAGACCTTGTCGAGGGGGAGCGGCGTCGCGGCGCACAGATGGTCGGCGAGTGCTTCGGCCGCATTGGAGGTGAAGAAGCTGGTATGCGCATAGCTGATCTGCGCCATCTGCTGCTGAATGGCTTCAAGAACACGCACATCGCCATGCCCGATGCAGGATACGGCAGCGCCGCCGCAGGCATCGATATAGCGCTTGCCGGTCTCGTCGGTGATGTAAGCGCCGCTCCCTCCAACAGCGACCGGGAGCGGGTTGCCGGGGGTGCGGTGAAAAACATGGGTCATTCGGATGTCTCTGTTATCGTGCGCGCCGGTGCGCGTGGTAGGAGCCGGAGGCGTAAAGCTGTTCTTCGATGGTGCCGATGCGCTCCATCGCCGTGTCCTGAAGCTCCGTGAGCATGGCGGCGGCAAGCCCTTCGACAACGCCGACAGCCGAAATCACGGACGGAAAGAAGGATGGGCTTTCGGCTGAAAAGAGCAGGCTGGTGAATGCATGGGGTTGCAATGGCGTGGCGCGGCTGTCGCTCAGCGAAACCAGTTTCGCGCCGGAGGAGCGGATGCCCTCGGCCACCATGTCGATCTCGCGCGCATAGGGCTGGAAGTTTATGGAGAGAACCGCATCGCGCTCCGTCAGCATGGCAAGGTCGGCCACCAGCGAAGATCCCTCACTGCCGAGAAGCTCCACATTGGGGCGCAGCATCTTGCAAAGATAGGTGAAGGTAAGCCCCGGCCCCCGGCAGCTCATGAAGGCGGCGACGTAAAGCCGCTCGGCATGAGCAAGTGTTTTTGCTGCAGCGGAGATGTCCGAGGTCGCATTGCTTTTCAGCGCATAGGCAAGGCTTGCCTCCTGCGCCTTGAAGGTCTCGGCCAGAAGGCCGCTACCCTTGTCCTGTTTCACCGCTTCCACGGCCTTGTCGGCATAGCGCGCGGGTCCGGTCCTGAAACTTTCGGCATAAACGGCACGCAATTGCGACCAGTCGGCGAAATCCAGCGTACGCGCCAGGCGCACGAGTGTGGCTGGTGCAACGCCGGCGCGGTTGGCGATTTCGCGCATGGAGAGCAGCACGACATCGTCCGGGTGATCGATCAGGTAGCGGGCTCCATCGGCAAGCCGGCGGGGCAGCGTTTCAATCTGCGAGATCATACGCTGTGTCAGCGCTTCAAGGTCTGTCATCTCTGCCATCCTTTTACCCGCTTATCAGGCTGGGCAACCACAAGACGGTTGCCGGAAATGCGATGAGTATGGCGACGGTCACCACATCGGCAAGCAGGAACCATCCCACGCCGCGGAAGACATCGCTGATGGACACTTTATCGGCGACCACGTTCTTGATGACGAAGACATTGAGACCCACCGGCGGTGTGATGAGCCCGATCTCCAGATATTTGGTGATCATGACGCCGGCATAGATCAGGCTGATGTCCGCGGTCTCGAAGATGGGCAGGAGAACCGGAAGGGTGAGCAGCATCACCCCGATGGGATCGAGGAACATGCCGAGCACGAGATAGATCAGCGAGACCGCGATGATGATCAGAAGCGGCGACATGTCCTCTCCGATCAGGCCCTGCACATAGTCGGGGAAGCCCGCAAAGGCGAAAAGCCGGGTCAGAAGCGCTGCGGCCACAGCAATGAGGAAGATTGCTGAGGTGGAGCGAATCGTCTCGAACGCAGCCGCTTTCAGCGCTTCCCAGGAAAGTGTGCGCTTGGCAAAGCCGATGGCGATGGAGGCAAGGGCACCGATGGCGCCTGCCTCGGTTGCGGAAAAAAGCCCGGCAAAGATGCCGCCGAACACGGTGATGACGAGCAGGAAGAGCGGCCATGTCTCGCCCAGAGCAAGAAACCGCTCGCGCCAGTCGACGCTGGTCTCACGCGGAGCAAGAGCCGGGTTGTGCCTGACACGAAGCAGGATCATCAGGCCGTACATGAGCGCGGTCAGAAGGCCGGGGATCACTGCACCGATGAAGAGCTCGCTGACGGGAACCTCGGCGAAAACGGCATAAAGAAGCAGAATGGTGCTTGGTGGGATGAGGGATCCCATCGTGCCGGCGGCAGCGATCGTGCCCACGGCAAGCTTGGCGTCGTATCCACGGTCGAGCATGGCCGGCACGGCGATCTTGCCCATGGCGGCTGCACAGGCGACAGAGGATCCGGTGACGGATGAAAAGAGCGCGGCCCCACCCACTGAAGAGATAGCGAGCCCGCCGGGCAGAAAGTTGAGCCAGGCGCGGGCGACACGGAAAAGCCCGTCTGTCAGACCGGCCGAAAAACACACATAGCCCATGAACAGGAACATGGGGATGGCGCTCAGGCTCCAATGGGCGGCGAAGGCATGGGGAACCGAGCGCATGACGCCCCAGGTCGCCCGTTCTCCCACAAGGAGATACATGCCGACGATTGCGACGAGGCCGAGCGCCGCTGCAACGGGAACGCGCAGCGCGAGGAGGATCATGAGCGCACCAAGCGCCCAGTAGACAAGGGTGATGCTATCCACGGTAAGGCCCTTACTGGTCGCTGTTTTGTGTCTGGGACGAAGCGGCACGCGAAACCGCGCCAGCAGCTCGGACAAGGCAGAGAAGTGCGGTCAGGAAACCCGCCACCGGCAGGAAGAAGCGCGGCGGCCATGTGATGACAGGGATCATGCCGACAATGAACTCGCCCTGACGATAGGCGCGCAGCGCCTGTTCAAACCCCGCATAGGCGATCAATGCCAGAAACGCGCCGAAGCAGATCAGCGCAAAGGCATCGAGCAATGCCTGTGCTTTTGGTCCCAGCCCCTGATAGAAAAGATCGACGGCAATGTTCTCGTTGCGCCATTCGACATTGAGCAACGGAAGAAAGATGAGTGCCGGCATCCACCAGTCCGACACGATCTCCAGTGTGGAGGGCATCGGCTTACCAAAGAGGTAACGGCCGCCGACATCCAGACAGATCTGGAACATCATGACGACGAGACACAGGCTGGCCAGAAACGCCAGCAGGCGGCCAATCCGGCCCAGAAAGAGATCGATGGTTTGCATGGTGGATCCCGGCTGATCAAAAGCGTGGGGCGGCACCCGCAAGGGCGCCGCCGTGAGGGGCTCAAAGGCCGTATTCGTTCTCGGAGAGCTTGTCGAAGATCTCCGTCTTCATGCGCTCTGCCAGGGCCTCGTCGGAAAGGCCGGATGCGGTGATCTCTTCCCACTTGGCCAAAGCCGCCTGATAGCTCTCGATCAGCGTTTGCGCGTCGTCGACGCCATAAACGTCCTTCGCCTTTGTCACGATGGCGGAAACGTCCTGGCTGTTGAAGCTGGCGATTTCGGCTTCAAGCGCCTCAGGCTTGTCCAGAACCTTCATGCCGTGATCGGCCGCCTCGGCTTTCGCTTCTTCGTTCTGCGCGACGTAGGCATTGGTCGTTGCAACGATGGCCTCGGCCATCTTGTCGAGCATGACGCGACGGTTCTCGGGGGTGAGCTCCGCCCAGCTGTCCTTGTTGAAGGCGAGAAGTGGCCCGGAATTGTAGACGCCGAAGCTGCCGAGCGTGATCGTGTCGGCAACGTCCCAGAGCGAGTGTGTTTTCAACGAAGCGGCGGGCTGCATGGCAACATCAATGACACCCTTGTCGAGGGCCTCATACATTTCCGAACTGGAGGTGTGGACGACCGTCGCGCCGGCCTCACCGATCCAGCGATCCCACGCGCCGCCGGGCGAACGAACCCGCTTGCCGGCGATGTCCGCCGTCTTGCCGATCTCGCTCTTGCTGATCAACGCATAGGGCGCGGTGGCATAGCTGCCGGTATAGACCACGTTCTGCTTGGAAAATTCTGCGATGCAGGGCGCGCAGTTCAACAGAGTGAACTCGGTGACCGCCGCCGCAACGGCAAGGGAGTTGCCGCTCAGCATGGCAAGCTCTGCCACAAGCTGGCTGGTGGGAAGCTGTGCCGGGTTGTAGGTGAGCGCGAGCACGGAAGCGTCGGCCACCCCATCGCCCAGTCCGGTCAGGGTTTCCTTGCCGCCCAGAAGCGCGCCGCCTGAGACGAGGTTGAAGGTCACTTCGCCATTGGATGCTTCGGCCACCGCCGGGAAATATGTTTCATAGCCAGCGAAAATCGTCGGGTGCGAAGGAGCGACCCAGGAGCTGACGGTGAGTTCGATCGCAGCGGCGCTGGCCGTGCTGGCGGCCAGAGCGAGAATGGCGGCGGTGATGGTTTTCTTCATGTTACCCTCTGATCTTTCAGGTTGAAGCGCTCCCGAGGCACATTTCGGAAGGGCAGTTTTGAAACGTCAGCCATGGCTGGCCCCAGCGTTTCGCAGGACTGGATGACGTCGAACCGGTTGCCGAATGCAGCCCGGAAATGATTTTTTGCCTTGGCGAGCAGCACGGGCACCTGATGGATCTCGATGCCGTGCAGATGGAAATAGGCGCTGTCATTGGGAGCCTGGCAGCCCGTGGTCACGATGACCCGAAGGTTCCCGATGCGCAGCAGAGCTGTCGGGCCGAGGTCCACCTTCATGCCCCGCTCCATGGCGTCCTCATTCTGAAAACGGCCATCGGTGATGCGCAGGACTTCGGCCCGGCAGGCGACCGGCTCTCCGAAGCGGGCGTCGAGCCTCGCGCCGAGGCTGATGTCGAGCTCTGCACCAACGCCTGACCGATGGGCGACTGCCACGATCTCCGGTGCGGCAAAAAACGCAAACACGCTGCCCTCTGGCAGTCCCGCATTCATCGCGGCTCTGAAGAGCCCTGGCGTGTCGCCAATGCCTCCGGAAAGGGGATTGTCGGCTGGCTCAAGGATCGCGACGCGACTTCCATCGGCCCACGGACGGCCTGCCAGCACCGCCTCAGCCGAGGGAAGATCAGGCTGAAAACGTGCCTGCGCGGCCTGCATGTAGCCGGCAGCATGATCCGCCAGAGCCTGCCCCTGATATTTGTCTTCGCATGTCACGAGAACGCCGGCATTGGCCTGCGGAACGTCGGCATAGGCGAAGCTGGCAAAGGGGTAGGCGACTGGAAAGAGAGACTTGCCGCCGATCTTGATGCCCGCCGCCCGCGCTTCGTTTTCGATGTCCAGCATGGGGCCGGGTCCATCGGTGTGCATGTTGAAGCTCGGCAGGATCTTGTCGATCGCCTTCAAGACCACATGGCTCTGCGCACCGTCCCTTATAATATGCGCCAGCATGTCCAGCGCGTCGCGCGCGGCCTCAGCCATGTCTATGTGAGGATAGGTCCGGTAAACGGTAGCGGCATCGAGCATGCCGGCAAGCTCCGGCGCGATGCAGGCATGCATGTCGAAGGAAGCGGCAATCGGCAAATCCGGGAAGCGGCGGCGAAGGCCCCCAACAAGCGTCGTTTCGGGATCCGGATCAATCGTGCCGATACAGGCGCCGTGAAGCGACAGGTACAGACCGTCGATGCCTTCCAGTGCCGGGTCTTCGGCGATCTCGGCCGTCAGCTGGTCGAGAAGTTCCTGATCCACGGGGCCTGCCGGAGCGGCCGAAGCGCAGCGCGAGAAAACCAGCTCAACGTCGTCGCGCAGCTCTGCCCAGGCAATTGCGCCGCCAGGTTCCGTTGCCGTGCCGCGATAATGCGCGATGCAGCCCTCGCCGCGACACCATTCCCGCGCCTCAAAATGCTCCAGTCGTGTCTGGGAAACCGAAAAGGAGTTCGCTTCGTGCCAAAGGCGAGCGATGCCGATACGCATACTTCATCCAACGAAAATAAAACAAATGTTCCGAGATATAAAAAATAATTGTTTTGTTTTGTCAACAGCGCTCACGCACTTGGCAGCCTGTAGAGACCATGCGGCCGGCAGGCTCGGCGAGTCGTCAGACGGGGCATGGAAAGAACGCCCACTGGTTTCGACGTCGGCTTTGTGTGATCATCACTGAAGGGGAGAATGGGAGAGCAAAAACAAGATGCGAAAAGCACAAACCCTGCCTGATGGGCAGTGTTCGGGGCGGAGTGCGGATTAGTGGAGACACCGCAATCGCCTGCCTTGCGATCCTATCATTCATGGATCGCCAATGAGACGCTGGAGGATTATTCGCTGCGCTATGCCGCACGGTCCTTCCGGCGCTGGTCTCCGTTCGTCATCGCCAACACTGCGCTGGGCGGCATCTCGTTTCTGGCACTGGAGGCGATCGGCGGCGCGATCACGCTGAGCTACGGCTTCGCCAATGCGTTTCCCGCCGTTCTCATCACCTGTCTGTTCGTCTTCGTGACGAACCTCCCCATCGCCTATTATTCGAGCCGCTACAACATCGATATGGATCTGCTGACCCGCGGGGCGGGGTTCGGCTATATCGGCTCCACCATCACGTCGCTGATCTATGCGACCTTCACCTTCATCTTCTTCGCGCTCGAAGGCGCGATCATGGCGCAGGCGCTGAAGCTCTTTGCGGATGTGCCGCTGGTGCTGGGCTACATTATCTCGTCGCTCGTCATCATTCCCATCACCTTCATGGGCGTGACGATGATCAGTAAGCTGCAGATGGTCACCCAGCCTATCTGGATTGCCATGCTGCTTGCGCCCTTCATTTACATCGCGGTCGGCCATCCCGAAACGCTCGATCAGTGGATGGCGTTTGCCGGCAGCGAAACGCCGGATGGCGGTTTCGATGTACTCGCCTTCGGCTCGGCCATAGGTGTCCTCTGCGCACTCTCCATCCAGATTGGCGAGCAGGTGGATTATCTGCGCTTCCTGCCCGACAAGACGCGCGAAAACCGTTGGCGCTGGTGGGCGGCGGTCATCTCCGCCGGCCCCGGCTGGATCGTGGTCGGCGGTTTCAAGATTCTCTGCGGCAGCCTTCTGGCCGTGCTCGCGGTCTCGGCCGGCCTCTCGCCATCGACGGCGCTCGAGCCGATCCACATGTATATCAAGGCCTATGAATATGTGAGTGACGACCCCCGCACCGTGCTGGCGCTGGCGGCGATCTTCGTCCTCATCTCTCAGGTCAAGATCAACGTGACGAACGCCTATGCCGGATCGCTCGCCTGGTCCAATTTCTTCTCGCGCGTCACGCATTATCACCCTGGCCGCGTAGTGTGGCTGATCTTCAACATCCTGATCTCTCTGCTTTTGATGCTGCTCGGTATCTTCCAGACATTGGAGCTGGTGCTGGCGGTCTACTCGGTCATCGCCGCGGCGTGGATCGGTTCCATCTTTGCCGATCTCGCCATCTTGAAGCCGATGGGCGTCAGCCCTCCCTTCACCGAGTTCAAGCGCGCCTATCTCTACGATTTCAATCCGGTCGGCTGCGGATCGATGGCGTTTGCCTCGCTGTTCGCCATCATCTGCTTCATGGGCAGTTTCGGCGATCTGGCCGAAGCCTATGCCGCTCCCATCGCCTTCTTCACCGCGCTTTCAGGCGCCGTTCTGATAGGCGTGGTCACACGCGGCCGCTATTATCTCGCTCGCCCGCGTGCTCCGCTCGCCGAGCCCGAAAAACCGGTGGTGCGATGCGAAATCTGCGAGCTGGAGTACGAACGACCGGACATGGTGCATTGCACCTTTTATCAGCGCCCGATCTGCTCGCTCTGCTGCAGTCTCGATTCCCATTGCCACGATGTCTGTAAATCGTCGGGCACGGTTCTGGAGACCTCGCGTTCGCGGTATTTCGGACGCGCCCTTCGCAGCAAGATCGCGCCACGCATGACGCAGCGGCTGCTCAAGGTGAGCGGCGTCCTTTTCTCGCTCGCCGTGATGACTGCCGCGGTCTTCCTTCTCACCTACCGGCTGATCGAGCCGACCGCGCTTCAGCCGCATGTGGAAAGCGGCGCGCTTCTTCTGCGCGTGTTCCTGGCGCTTCTTCCGCTGCTTGCCATTGGCGCATGGTGGATCGTTCTTTCGCATGAAAGCAGGGAGCTGGCCGAGCGCGATCTCGTCACCTCGCTGGAAAAGCTTCGGCAGGCGCAGCAAGAGCTTGCCTCAAACGAGCGTCTGGCAGCCATCGGTCAGATCACCGCCACGGTCAGCCATGAGCTGCGCAATCCGCTGGGCACAATGGTCACCTCCACCGACATTCTGCGGCGCTCACTCAAGAACGCGGATGAACCCGTCACCGGCGAATTGCAGCGCTTGCAGCGCAATGCCTGGCGCTGCGTGCGCATCATCGAGGATCTTCTGGATTTCTCGCGCAAGCACGCGCCCGTCATGTCGCCCGTGGCCATCGACCGTTGGGTCAAGCAGCAATTGAGCGAAGAGGATCACGACATCGCGCATCTCATCACGCTCAAGCTTGATGCCGGGTGTGATGTCCTTGCCGATGCCGAGCGTCTGCGGCAGGCCTTCTCCAATGTTCTGCAGAATGCAGCGCAGGCGTGCGAGGAACGTGGGAAGCAAAACGGCCAGATCATCATTTCCAGCCAACGCCTGCATGACCGGGTCTACCTGTCGGTCTCCGACAATGGCGGCGGCATGTCTCAGGATGTGGCCGAGCGCGTGTTCGAACCCTTGTTTAGCACCAAGGCGTTTGGCGTTGGGCTCGGCATGCCACTCGTCAAGCGCATCATGGAACAGCATGGCGGGGACGTGCTCATCGAGAGTCAGAAAGGTGTTGGCACCACCGTGTCGCTTGTTCTGCCATGCGCGGGAGAGCGTGCGCCATGACCGATCGCGAGATCGACCTGCCTGCAGAGGTCATTGGAGAACATCCGCTGCGCGAAACCACGCCGGCGGAAGATCACGGCGTTCTCATTGTCGACGATGACGAGGATTTTGCCGCAAGCCTTTCCGGCCTTTTGAAGATCGAGGGGTTCAGGGTCGCAGTCGCGCACGACCCTGAGGGCGCGCTTGCCGTTCTTGAGGAGGCGCGGATCGCGGTGGCCCTGGTCGATGTGCGGCTGGGCACTGGCAATGGTGTCGATCTCGTGCGCCAGATTCGCCAGCGTGATCCGGACGTTGTCTGCGTGATGGTAACCGCCTACGCCTCCATCGATACCGCCGTCGAGGCGCTGCAGGCCGGCGCCTATGACTATCTGTGCAAACCGTTTCACAGCGAGGATCTGCTGGCAACGCTTGCGCGGTGTTTCGAACGGATCCGGCTTCTGGAAGAAAAGAGACTGACCGCCGAACGGCTAGGACAAAAACAGCGCATGGAGGCGATGGGTCAACTCACCAGCGGCATCGCGCACGATTTCAACAACATTCTCGCCGTGCTTCTGAGCAACCTGCGCTGGCTCGAAGAACGCCTGGCGGATCAACCGGAACTGGCAGAGATCGTGGCGGATGCGCTGGACGCTACCCAATCAGGTTCGGAGCTCGCAGACCGGCTTCTTCAGTTCGGGCGTCAGAATGCCAAGGATGTTGCGGTAGTGCAGCTTGACGAAGCCCTGCCGCCGCTGATGCGCATGCTTGGCCGCACGCTTGGAGAGGCGGTGGAAATCTCGCTTCGGGTAGCCGATGGACTGAACAGCGTGCTTATTCCCGCCGGCCAACTGGAGCCAAGCCTGCTCAACCTCGCGCTCAACGCACGCGATGCGATGCCCGGAGGCGGCAGTCTGAATTTTGAAGCTTCAAACGTTCTTGTCCGCCCTGAGGATGCGCGTGTCGCATCCGGTCTTCTACCGGGTCGCTACGTGCTCCTGTCGGTGCGCGATACGGGCCACGGCATGCCGGTGGCTGTGCGTCGCCGTGCGCTCCAGCCCATGTTCACCACCAAACCGCCGGGGCAGGGCAGTGGTCTTGGCCTCTCCATGGTAGATGGCTTTGTACGGCAGGCCGGTGGACGCCTCGGCATTCTCAGCACGCCGGGCAAAGGGACCAGCGTGAATTTATATTTGCCGGCGCATTATTCCTCGGACTGAGGTGCAAACATATAGCCGACACCGCGGATGGTCTTGATGAACTGTGTGTCGCGGGCATTGTCGCGCAGCTTGCGGCGTAGCTTGCCGATCATCACATCGATGCTGCGATCGTACGGGTTCCAGTTGCGATTGGCGACGATATCGAGGATCTGCTCGCGTGAAAGCACGCGTCCTCGCCGCTCCACCAGTGCGGCCAGAAGCTGGAATTCCTGGCTCGTCAGGCGCACGGATTCACCTCTTGGAGAGGCAAGGTGATGGCGTGAGGGGTCAAGCTGCCAGCCGGCAAAGCACATGATCGGTGAATGGCTTTTCTCCTGGGGTTCCGGCACGCTGATGCGCCTCGCAAACCGGCGCAGGACGGTGCGGATGCGAGCCAGCAATTCACGTGGCTCAAACGGCTTGGTCACGTAGTCGTCAGCGCCGAGTTCAAGGCACACCACCTTGTCGATCGTGTTGTTCTTCCCGGAAAGCATGATCAGCGGCAGATCGTGCTGGGCGCGCAAGCCGCGCGCCAGCGAAACGCCGTCTTCACCAACGGGAAAGGTGAGATCCAGAATGACGAGATCGAAATCCCTATCCGCCATGGCCCGCCGCATCGCACGCCCGTCTTCGGCGCTTGTGACGGCATAGCCTTCACTCGTGAGGAAGCGCTGAAGAAAGCGTCGAAGACGCTGATCATCATCGACCACAAGAACGCGATGCTTTTCGTTCGAGATCCCCATGGCTCATACGATAGTCGCAAACGGTTGCGCTGGTCGAGACGGGATCTCTCCTCGACTGCTCGTAAAATTAAATCTCTGTCCTCCTGCCAGCGAAATGCACTCACCTTCTGTGAGGAATATCAAGGTTGGGGCCTCGAACAACCAGCTGAAAACAATCCCTTATTTCGCGTTGCCAAGCTTCAAACAATGTCTGTTCCGGGTTCCGGCGCGGTTACAAAAAATTACAAAGCCAGCGTTCTCCGGAGCCAATCGGGTTACAGACCAAGCCTAATCTTTTCCGGCACGGTTTCGTCCGGCTGCATCTTGTTGCCGGGCGCAAAAATGACGGGGGCTCGAATTGGAAACCTCCGACTGGCCGTTCAAGAGGAGGAGACCAAATGCCTAAAACAGTGTTTTCTGTTGATCTCAACAAGGCGCCAGAGGATCAGGCGATCAAGACACACAATCGCTGGCATCCCGATATTCCGATGGTTGAGACGTTCAAGCGCGGTGAAGTGTTCCGTGTCGAGTGCTACGACTGGACCGGTGGACAGATCGGCAACAATGACAGCGCCAACGACGTGCGCGATGTCGACCTGACCCGCGTTCACTATCTGAGCGGTCCGTTCGGTTTCGAGGGAGCAGAGCCAGGAGATCTGCTTGTCGTCGACATTCTCGACATCGGCGCAATGCCCGAATCCGAATGGGGCTTCAACGGCCTGTTCGCCAAGGAAAATGGTGGCGGCTTCCTGACGGAGCACTATCCGAACGCAACCAAGTCCTGCTGGGATTTCCAGGGTATCTATACCACGTCCCGTCACATTCCGGGCGTGCGTTATCCGGGCATTATTCACCCGGGCCTGATCGGCTGTCTGCCCGATCATGCGCTTCTGGCCGAAGCAAACCGCCGTGAGGAAGAGCTGGTTTCGACCGATCCGAACCGGGTGCCCCCGCTGGCCGCGCTGCCTTATTCCGACACGGCGCTCATGGGCCAGATGTCGGGTGACGCAGCACGCAAGGCGGCTGCCGAAGCGTGGCGCACCGTGCCGCCGCGCGAACATGGGGGCAACTGCGACATCAAGAACCTGTCGCGCGGCTCGAAGGTCTATTTCCCAGTTTACGTGAAGGGTGGCGGTCTCTCCATGGGCGACATCCACTTCTCGCAGGGCGATGGCGAAATCACCTTCTGCGGCGCCATCGAAATGGCCGGCTGGATCGACATCAGTGTCGATGTCATCAAGGGCGGCATGGCCAAATACGGTGTCGTCAACCCGATCTTCAAGCCAAGCCCGATCGACCCGCACTTCGACGACTACCTGATCTTCGAGGGCATCTCGGTCGATGAGCACACGGGCGAACAGTATTATCTGGACGCACACGTGGCCTATCGCCGGGCCTGCCTCAACGCGATCGAGTATCTGAAGAAATTCGGCTACACGGGAGAGCAGGCTTACAGCATCCTCGGAACGGCCCCGGTCGAAGGGAGAATAGCCGGCATCGTGGACATACCGAATGTCTGCGCCACGCTGGCCATTCCGACAGCCATCTTCGATTTCGACATTAATCCAAACTCGACTGGGCCGACCAAGCAGGTCTCAGGGGTGGATGTCGCGCGAACGAGCTGAGCGCGGCTCCGGCCATTTTCAAAGTAACGAGCGGGACAGCCGGGGTGGGACCCGGCTGAACCCGCCTTTCGGGAGGAAGAGCTGCCATGCTGCTCGGATTTGCCTTGCTATACGTCGGTGCCGTCCTGTTTCTCAACGGGCTGTGGCTGATGGGGAAAATCGACGACAGGGAGATTGTCGTCATCAATGTGGTGTCCGGCTTCGTTACGCTCTGCGTAGCGCTGGCTTCGGCCTTTGGTGCCGCTGCCGACGCGGCGTCGATAAAGTCAGCGGCGCTGACCCTGCTGTTCACCACCACCTATCTCTGGGTCGCCTACAACCGTGTGGTCGCGGTGGATGGCCGCGGGCTCGGCTGGTTCAGCCTGTTCGTGGCGATCACCGTCGTGCCCATCGCGATTGAAGGGCTGGCCGGCGCGCAGAGTTTCACCGAAACCTGGCTTGGCCTCAACTGGGCCATCTGGGCGGTGCTCTGGTTCATGTATTTCCTGCTGCTTGCCTTGAAGCGCCCGATCCTGCAGGCCACTGCGGTCGTGACGCTCCTCACCGGCATCGTCACCGGCTGGCTGCCGGGATTCCTGCTGCTTCAGGGATTGCTTTGAGCTTATCGTGCGGCGGCTTCAGGTCGCCGCACCATGCCATATAGAGTTTTCGGAGACCGATATGCCGCTTTACAATTATGTTTGCGAAGATTGCGGACCTTTCGACGAGTGGACGTCCATGGCCGAGGCGGGCAATGCATGCGCCTGCCCAAGCTGCCAGACGCCGAGCAACCGCGATGTGGCCGCGCCAAGCTTAAGCTTGATGAATGGCACGCTCCGGCGCGCGCTGGCGCGTTCGGAAAAGAGCGGCAGTGAGCCGCGAGTGGTCAAGAAGGAGCATCTTGCCGGTTGCGGCTGCGCGCTCTGCAAGATCGGTAAGAAAGGCCCACCTTCGCCACGCAAGAAATGGATGATCGGCCACTGCTGAGGCCGAAACCCATCTGAAGACCATACTTTCGGCAAGCCCCCCTTCTCCTAAGGCGCTTTACGTCGACATGGGAACGGCGGGGCTTGCTGCTTCAATCCACGCTTCCCATAGCATTCCCAGTCCAGCGATCACTCGCGGTTGGCGGTGAAAGTGCCGTCTTCGCGGGCATTCGAGAAACGCCAGTCTGGCAGGATTCGGCGGTATTTCGACCCGTCTTGCCGAGGTTGGCTTCTGGAGTTGACCGCTGATGACCTCCCTGGGCGCCAGACAACTTTGTGATCAAGCCTTTCCGACCTTGGTGATGCAAACCCGGTTCGCCGGGCGCGCGAGCCTCGGCCTGTGCCGTTGCATGATCGCGGTGCAGCAGATTGTATCAATATTTAGAATGAACGTTGACGCCCTATGCGTGTCGCATCTTCTTGTTGATTCTTGTGGGCAGTGAAGGGCGAAAAGTAACAAAGTGATTGTCCGAAAGTCAATTGTTCGGGTGTCTTTGAAGCGACATAAGCATCTGAATAAATTAGCGAAATCATCAGGGATAAGCTGGTTTTTGAAGTGGAGTAACTGCGGCCTGCAGCGTGGGAGGCTTTTCGCGTAAAGTTCGCTAACTCATTAATGTCTCTGGACATGTCGTCTAAATTTTGAGAACTTGTCTTGCAAGGGCGCGTTTCCCGGCGCCCTAATCGATTAAACTGCCCTTGGAAGGTCTCAGATTGATAACCACTTCTGGTCTGACGAAGAGCTTCGATCTTGAAGGTGGAAGCATCCTCGCCCTGGCCCCGCTTGATCATCGGATTGAAAAGGGTTCGTTCGTTTCGATTGTCGGGCCGTCCGGCTGTGGCAAGTCGACGTTTCTTCGATTGATCGCGGGCCTCGAAGACGCTTCCGGCGGCACGATCAAGCTCGACACCGGCTCTGCAAAGCGACCCGTCGGGTTCGTCTTTCAGGATGCCGTGCTCCTTCCCTGGAAGACCGTCCGCGACAATATCCGCTTTCCGCTCGACACCGCCGGCGTGCGCCGCGACGAGGGCAACCGGATCGTTGGTGAGCTGATCGATCTGGTTGGACTGACCGGCTTTGAGGATGCGTTGCCCAAGCAGCTTTCCGGCGGCATGCGCCAGCGTGCGGCAATCGCCCGCGCACTCTCCGACGATCCGCCCATCCTTCTGATGGACGAGCCGTTCTCGGCAGTGGATCTTCTGACCCGTGAAACACTCAACGATGAATTGCTGCGAATCTGGCAGCGCACGGGCAAAACAATTCTTCTGGTCACCCACAGTGTGGAAGAGGCGGCCTATCTCGGCGGCGAGGTCATGGTCATGTCACCGCGCCCGGGCCGGTTGAAGAAAACCTACACGGTGGATCTGCCGCATCCGCGCGGCGAGGCCACCAAGCTGGATCCCGCTTATCACCAGCTGGTCGCCGAACTGCGCCAGGACATGCGGGAAACGGATTGATGCTCACCCGCTTCCGTCCCGCACTCGAATACGGTGTGGCGCTTCTGCTGCTGACAGTCGCCTGGTGGTATGCCAGCGGGCCGATGGGCATCCCCAAATATCTTCTGCCGTCTCCCCAGAGCACGGTCGCCACCTTGTGGGACTGGATGGTGAGCGGCCAGTTGTGGCCCCATCTCTGGTTCACCGTGCACAACATTTTCTTGGGCCTTGGCATCGGTTGCGTGGCCGGCATTGCCGGTGCCTATCTGCTCTACAGGATGCCCCGGCTTTCCACCTATCTGGATGGCCCGCTGGTTGTTTTCCAGACAGCGCCGAAGATCGCCCTCGCGCCTCTGTTCGTCGTCTGGTTCGGTCTCGGTCTCACAGCCAAGATTGTGCTCATCGTTTCACTGGTCTTCTTTCCGGTGCTCATGGGCGCGCTTGCCGGCTTCCGCAGCATCGACAGCCGCATGCATGACCTTGCCAAACTCCTGAAGCTCAATCCGCTTTCGCTTTTCTGGCGCATCGATCTGATGGCCGCTCTCCCTGGCATTTTCGTCGGTCTCAAGATCGGCGCGGTGCAGGCGCTTGTCGGCGCGATCCTTGCCGAATGGATCTCGGGTAGCGAGGGTCTCGGCTATCTGATGACCTTCGCCTCCGCCACCTACAAGACCTCGCTGCTTTTCGGCGCCGTGCTTCTGACCTCGCTTCTGGGCATCGCCCTGCATGGTCTTCTCGGTGCGATCGAGGGTCGTCTTCTGTCATGGAAGGTGCAGGATGGCCGATAGCGCAAAACCCACCGCTCGCCTGCCGTTCTCCGGCGGACGTCCGCCCCATCTCCCTTGTGGGCCGGGCGATGTGGCCGAGAATGTTCTGGTGCCGGGTGATCCCGACCGTGTTGCGCTTCTGCACGACATGCTCACCGATGTGCAGGATTTCGGCCGCAAGCGGGAGTTTGCGCTTGTGACAGGAACATTTGAAGGCCGGCGGCTCACCATCTGTTCCAGCGGCATTGGCGGTCCGTCGACCGAGATCGCCCTGGTCGAGCTGGCAATGCTCGGCGCGAAGCGCGTGATCCGCATTGGTGGTTGCTCCGCTCTGGTGCCCGAAATCCCCACCGGCGATTACATCGTGCCGCACAAGGCGACCGGCATGACCGGTGTTGCGGCCCTTTATGCCGAGCATGGTCACACGCCTGTGGCCGATCCCGCACTTGCATCTGCGCTTGAAGCAAGCGCCGCAGCGATGGGGCTTGGTGCACACCGGGGCATGATCGCTTCGACTGACAGTTATTATCTCGGGCAGGACCGGCCTATCAGGTTGCAGGCAGCAGGCAGCCCGGACGCTGAATATCTGGACCGTTTCCTTGCCGAGGGGGCCATTGGGGTGGAAATGGAATCGCAGGTGGTCCTGGCCGTTGGCCAGGCCATTGGCCTCAGGGCGGCTTGCCTCTTGGGTGTGCACGGCAATCGCGCCACCGACGATTGGCTGGTCGATTATGAAAACACGCAGCGAAACCTGCTCCGCATTGCGGGTCAGGCTCTGGCAATGGATGCGTGCAACTAGGAGAAAAACAATGAAATTCATGCTGAAAACCGGCGTTGCCGCGCTCGCTCTCATCGCATCTGGTGTGGCCGCTCTTGCTGCCGACAAGGTCGTCATGCAGATCGACGGCGCCGCGGTGCCGTTCTATTCACCGCTCTACGCCGGCGTTGAAAATGGCTTCTTCGCCGATCAGGACATCGAAGTCGAGTTCATCTATGCCGGCGCGTCCGACATCTTGACCAACATTGCCGCCGGCAATGTGGATTTCGGCTTCCCCAACGGTGATGCCGTCGTGGCGGCAGCCGCCAACGGCCTGCCGGTGAAAGTGGTTCACACCACCTATCAGCGTGGCATCGGCGCACTGCTGGCGAAGAAAGAGACTGGCATCGAGACCTATGCGGACCTCAAAGGCAAGACCGTTGCCGTCACCTCGCTCGGTTCGCCCAACTACCTTCAGCTTCAGGTAGGCTTGCAGAATGCCGGCCTCACGCTCGATGACATCAAGCTTGAAGTCGTCTCCACCGGTGCAATCGTTCAGGCGCTGCAGAGCGACCAGGTCGACGCCATCGTTTTCTCCGAGCTGCGCAAATACAATCTGGAAGGTGCAGGCGTCGATGTCACGATGATCCTGTCCAACGACTTCCTGCCCTCCTTCGGCAATGTCGTTGTCACCTCCAGCAGCCTGCTTGAGGAAAACCCGGACCTCGTGAAGCGCTTCACCAATGCCGTCACCGCCTCCTATGAATGGGTCATCGACGGTCATGTGGACGATGCTCTCGAAATCTCCTTCGAGAAGTACACGCCGACCTGGGCCGACCAGAAAGAGCTGCTTTCCACGGCGTTCAAGAACAGCTTCGTCGCCTCCGTTTGGCAGAGCGATCTGACCAAGGAAAAGGGCCTCGGCGCTGCCGATCTCGACGCCTGGCAGGCCAATGCCGACATTCTGGCGAAATACGAGGTCATCGAGGAAGCGCCAAAGGCTGCCGACTTCGTGGTCGATCCGTCCTCGATCGGCGAATAAGCCATGCTGAAGCGCGGGATCGCGGGTCTGGTTCTCATCGTCGCCCTTTGGGGCGGCGGTGTGTTCCTGTTCAATGTGCCCGATTATCTATTGCCAAGCCCGGCCGCCGTCATCGCGAGGATGGCGTTCCTCTATGAGAACGCCAATCTTCTCGGCCATGTCTATGTGACGGTAACAGAGATTTTCTGGGGCTTTCTGCTTGGCTTCCTTGCAGGCATTCTGGCCGCATTGCTGTTTGCCCGCTTTCCCGTTTCCGAGCGGATGTCCACGCCGCTCATCCTGCTTCTTCAAACCGCGCCCAAGATCGCCATCGCGCCATTGCTTCTGTTGTGGCTCGGTCTTGGGCCGGCACCCAAAATCGTGCTGGTTGCCATCGTCACCTTTTTCCCTGTGATGACGGGCATGCTGTCGGGCCTGCGTTTCGTCAACAAGTCCTATCTGGATCTGGCGTGCGTCCTGAAGCTGTCGCCGCTGCAGCGCTTCCTGCATATCGAGCTGCCTTCGGCGCTGCCGACGCTCTTTGCCGGCGCGACAGTGGCGACCACACTCGCCATGACGGCTGCCGTGATCGGCGAGCTGATGGGCGCCAATGAAGGCGTGGGCTATCTCCTTTCCTCTGGACAGGAGAATGCCGACACGGCCACAGTGATTGGCATGGTGCTGCTCCTGTCGCTCATGGGCTGGAGCTTTTATGAACTGTTCGAAGCGTTGCGGCGTCGCATGGAGGCGCGCTTCGCGGAAGGGTAACGAATGTCTGTGAACGGTCGTGTCTTCCTGTGCGTTCTGGATTCGGTGGGCATAGGCGGCGCACCGGATGCGGAGCGGTTCGGCGATGCCGGCTCAAACACGGTTCTTCACATCGCCGAAGCCTGTGCCGCAGGCCGGGCGGAGGAGGGGCGTTCCGGCCCGCTTCATCTTCCCAATCTTTCGGCCCTTGGTCTTGGTGCGGCACTCGAGCTCGCCTGCGGCCAGTCCGCCCCGGGGCTAACCGAGCCTGAGGCCGGAGCGTCCTGGGCAGCCCTTCAGGAAGAAAGTGCGGGCAAGGACACCCAGACCGGCCATTGGGAGCTGGCAGGCCTGCCGCTTTCAAAAGACTGGCATTATTTTCCCCATGAGGTTCCGGCATTTCCCGAGGAGGCGATGGCGCGTCTGCGTGAGGCAGGCGGGCTGGAGCGCACGCTCTTCAATGCGCATGGCTCGGGTTCGGACGTGCTGGAGCGTTTTGGCGCCGAGCACATGGAGACCGGCGCGCCGATCGTCTACACTTCGGCAGACAGCGTGGTGCAGATTGCCGCGCATGAGGAGACATTTGGTCTCGAACGGCTTCTGCAACTCTGTGAGGCAGCGGCCGAAATCTTCCATCCCATGAATGTCGGGCGCATCATCGCCCGGCCTTTCGTGGGGGACGCGAAAAGCGGCTTTACCCGCACCGCCAACCGGCGCGATCTTGCCATCGCACCGCCCGGAGAAACAGTCTGCGACCGCCTTGTGGCCGCTGGTCGAACCGTGCACGGCGTGGGAAAGATTGGAGACATCTTCGCCGGCAAAGGCATTTCGCGTGTCCTGAAAGGCCCCAACGACGATGCCCTTTTCGACCGTCTGCTTGAGACTGTCGAGACTGTTGCCGACGGCGATCTCGTCTTCGCCAACTTCGTGGAATTTGACAGTCTTTACGGCCATCGCCGCGATGTGGCCGGTTACGCGCGGACGCTGGAGTGGTTTGATCGCCGCCTCGCCGAGCTTCTGCCGAAGCTGCGCCCCGGCGATCTTCTGATGCTGACGGCCGATCACGGCAACGACCCGACCTGGACTGGAACGGATCACACGCGCGAGCGCGTTCCCTTGCTGCTCGCTGGCAATACGTTGCCCTGGGCTGGAAGCGGTGGCGTCTTGCCGTTCAAGAGGGTGGCGTCAATGGTGGAAGACCATCTGCTGGGCTGACAAACCTGCCTGGCGCCAGACGCGGTTCTCATCCTTCTTCCTTCGCAAGACCGGGGCGCGCCTGCCGTCAGTCCTCACGCCGCGCAAGCGAGGCAGCGGCTGGCCAAAAACACGCTTGAATGGCGCGCTACTGCCGCTCCATGTTCCCGGAAGAGCATCTCACGGGCAGGTCCCGCTTGTTCTTCATGCTCATGACCGACCATCCCTTCCAGTCGCCGGAACGCACGAGCCTTTCGGCGACGCGCCTCGCCTTTTTCTTGGCTGCTAGTTCGCCCAGAAAGAGCGTGTCGCCTCCAATGCTTGAATTCCTGTCCTCAACATTTTTAAGCCGAGCATAAAACCGGTCGAAGGATGCTTTTTTGATCCGGTACTCATCCACGGTCACGCCCGAACCGATGAGGTGGCAACGCCGGCTGGCCCTGCCTCTCAGTCTGAAAAGCAGATACTGATCGACGCGACGGCGTGTTGCGACGTTTGACTGGGCGCGATCGGGATAAAGTTCACCAGGATCGATGCTGTCTTCTGATCCCCAGGCGACAAGATAGAGGCTTTTTCGGCTTCCATCCTCTTTCCCATATTTCTCGCGCGTTCTGTATGTCCGTTCCTCGACCTTCGCTTCAGCGCGGGCGCGTGCTTCCGGCGTCAGTCGACCGAAATTTCTTTCCTCAGCCTGCTTGGAGGCAAGAATCACACGCCCGTCCGACCATTGTGCCTTCTCAGGCCGGCTGCCCTTCGCGGTGAAGGTGCCTTCTCCCTCCGCAAGCGACCCATGAAACGTGCCTGAATAAATGTCCCCATTCTTTGTTTCATAGGTTCCCGCGCCCTGGATCTTGCTGTCGCGGAATTCGCCGACATAGACCCCGCCGGATTTGGTGATCAGCCGGCCTTTGCCTTCCCGTTGGCCCTGGACCCACGAGCCTGTGTAGTGGCCACCATCCTTCCAGTAATAGGTGCCTTGGCCGTGTCGGCGGCCATCCAGCACCTCACCGGTGTAGCGGTCGCCATTCTTGTAGGCATAGTCCTTTACCTTGGCGTAGCCCTTGGTTACAGGGCTCTTTCCAGAGAGCAGTTCTGCCTTGGACGGGAGCTTCAATTCCCCGCGTAACACCTTTTGGACATTGCTGAAGCTTGGCTTGTGACCGGCCAGACGGAGGCGTTCCTCAATTTCCAACATCTGCTGGAATGTGTCTTTCTGTGCCGCACCATTATTGGACTGAGCATAAGCCGGCTGCTGAATGCAGATGAGAAAAAGTCCGAGAAAAAGCCCGGGCAGGGCAGAAGACTTCAATACTCTGAATGCTGTTTCGTGAAATGCCAATGTGTCATCCAATTAATTTAACCAGCTCAATAGATTCAAGACGACTGGCATATGTCAAGCAATCGGGAGCCCTAAATGTGGCCTGCTGACGGATTTTCGGACACTGAGATAAGGCGTCGAAGACAAGAAAGGAGCTGGTGAATGCTGTGCTGGTGGCTCGGCTGGTCACCGATTTGCATGAGGGGGATCGGGATCGGTCTGATGTGCGCCAACCGATCCCTGCAAAGCCCTTGCAATGCCCCCCATCATCATGCCCCTTCAGGGACCCGATCTGCTTTCTTCCTTGAAGAGAAGAACCAGGCGATTGCAAGCGCCGCCAGCGCACCGCCGAACAGGTCGACCGCAAGATTTGCCGGAAACATCAAGAGCAGGCCTGCAACCGCGAAAAGAATGCGTTGGTTCTTCGACAGAGGGCCACTGACGATCATCGCGCCCTGCAGCGATATCGCAAGGAGGATGGCGCCGGTCGTGTACAAGCCGACTGTATAGATGATCTCGTACCACTCTCCCTGCAGGAGAAGCTCAGGCACATAGGCAAAGCTGAATGGCATGAGAACCAGCGTTGCGCCGAATTTGAGCGCCGCCAGGCCGGTTTTCATGGGCGGCGCTCCGGCGATCGCGGCGCCGGCAAAGGCGGCGACACAAACGGGCGGGGTGATGTTGGACAGGCATGCTGCGTAGAAAACTGCCAGATGGGCAGCGATCATGGGCACGCCGAGTTGGATCAGAGCCGGAGCGGCGACCACGGAAAGGATGATATAGGAGCCCGTGGTGGAAGAGCCCATCCCGATGATGATCGAAACGAGGGTGACCAGACAGAGAGCCCAGAAGAGGTTGCCGCCCGAGAGCTCGATCAGCACCGCGGAAAATTTCAATCCGAGGCCCGCCAGAACGATCCCGCCGATGATGATCCCCAAAGTGCCGATGGCAGCGCCGGCGGCAGCGTTGCTCTGTGCGCCGCCGACCAGGCCCTTCAACACGGCAGACGGTCCCATCCGTGTGTCCTTGTGCCGCCAGGAAAGCACGGCTGCGCTGACCGTTCCCCAGAATGCACAGAACTCGGGCGAATAGCCGTTGAACAACAGGCCGAGAACCACGCCGAGCGGCATGAAGAAGTGCCAGCCTTTTTTGACCACATCCCTTACGCGAGGCGTTTCGGAGGCGGGGAGTCCCTTCAGGCCCAGACGCACGGCTTCCAGATCCACCATCATGAGCAGGAAGGCGAAGAACACGAGGGCCGGAATAACATTCAACAGCGCAATCGTCAGATAGCTGGTCTCGGTAAGGGTGGCGAGAATGAAGACCCCCGCGCCCATGACCGGCGGCATGAACTGGCCGCCAGTCGAGGCGATCGCCTCGATAGCGCCGGCATCATGCGGCCGATAGCCAGTCCGTTTCATCAACGGGATGGTGAACGAGCCGGTGGTCACCACATTGGCAACGGAGGAGCCGGAAATCGAACCGAAGAACGCGGAAGTGATGACGGCGACTTTCGCAGGCCCGCCGCGCCAGCGGCCTGCGACCGCCGTGCCCAGTTCCATGAAGAATGCTCCGGCGCCGGAGCGTTCCAGGAATGCACCGAAAATCATGAAGGGGAACACAAAGGTGGCGAAGGTCGCGGTCACCACGCCAAACAATGCTTCCTGCGTGGAGAACGTGAATTCGATGATGCGCTCGACGGACATGCCGGGGTGGGCCATCTGGCCGGGGAGGTAACGACCCAGATAAAGCTGCAACAGAAAGGCGATGGCGATCAGCGAGATGATCGGCCCCAAGGCGCGGCGGCTCGTTTCCAGCATGACCGCAATAGCGATGCCGCCCATCACAAGATCCATCTGGCTGGGATTGGATACGCGAAACATCGCATAGCTGACATATTGATCGATCCAGTAGCCCACCGAGACTACGGCAAGACCGATCAGCGCCAAGTCCAGCAGGCTTGGACGGTTTGTCGGTGAGCGTGTGCCGGCCGGGTAGATCAGAAAAACCAGCACCGATGTCAGCATGAGATAGACACCGCGATTGCTTTGGGTGGAGATGAGCCCGAAGCCGGATGTATAGAGATAGAAGAGGGAAAAGCCGGCGGCGATGAGATTGAATGCCAGCGCAAATGGACCATTCAGGGTTCGCTTCGAACCTTCGACGCGGAAAAGCCACGAGAAACCAGACATAGAATGCCGCCTCTAAAAAAGACGGCCCCGACCTTTTTGCCGGGGCCCGTAGAAAGAATGCTGAAGGCTTATTCGGGCCACTGACCCTGTTCGCGATAGTAGGCTTCTGCGCCGGGATGCATGGGAGCACCGAGCGACTGGAAGTTCTTCACGTCAGGTTTCATCTGCGCCCACGCCTTGTGACCCTGAGCGAGAACGTCCTGTTTCTCATAGGCAGCGGAAACCATGCTCTGAACAACATCGCTTGGAACGCGCTCGTGCGCGACCCAGTAGACGGTCGTGTAAGGCATCGCGGTTTCAGGAACACCGCGATAGGTGCCCTCCGGCATGGCGCCGCCATGGTAGAAAGGAAACGTCTCGGTGATGGTGGCAAGCTGCTCGTCGCTATAGGCGAGCACGGTCACGTCGCGGGTTTCGGCCAGTTCCGTCACGGCGGCGGCAGGCGAGGATGATTGACAGAATGCGTCGATCTGGCCGTTGCCAAGTGCACGGCCTGCGTCTGCAAAGGTCATCATCTGCGGCTTGATGCTGTCCAGCATGCCAAGCGCCGTCAGAATGTTCGAGCAGTTGAAGACGGTGCCGGAACCGGGCGGTCCGAGCGCCACCGTCTTGCCGGCAAGGTCCTCGAGTTTCTCGATGCCGCTGTCTCCCAGGGTCACGAAGTAGGTCGGCCCCTCATAGGCCATGGCAACGCCGCGCAGCATGTCACCCTTGTCAGCATTGGCGAAGGGGCCCTGCTGATCCTGCGCCATGTAGACATGGCTGCCATAGACGATCCCCATGTCCAGTTCGCCCTTGATCAAACGAAGAGCGTTCTCGGTGGAGCCGCCGGTGGTCACCTGCGTGATGTTGATGTTCGGCAATCCCTTGCCGAGTTCGGTCCCGGCAACGCCGACCATGTAGTACATCACGCCACCGGGGTTGGATCCTCCCCACGCGACTTCGGTCTTGTCCTGTGCCTGGGCACCAACGATGCTGGCAAGACCAGCGGCAACAATCCCTGTCAAAAGCCGTTTCATGTTTTCCTCCTCCGTAGTGTATGCATGTCCACTGCAAACCCGCAGTGGGGTGACCCAGAACCTAGGTGCTGGTTAGGCGACATTCGTTTCTGAGCGTGCCAATTCCTTCGACAGTGACTTCCACGATGTCGCCGGCTTGCAGGTATTTGGGTGGTTTGAACCCGATACCCACGCCTGCCGGTGTGCCGGTCGCGATGATGTCGCCGGGCTTCAGGGTCAGGCCGGCAGAAATCGTCTCGATAATGGTCCCGATGTTGAAGATCAGGAGACCGGTGTTGGAGTCTTGGCGGAGCTCGCCGTTGACGCTGCACTGGATCTTCGTGTTCGCAACATCCAGGTCCTGCTTCAGGACCGCCCACGGCCCCATGGGCCCGAACGTGTCTTGCGACTTGCCAACCAGCCATTGGCTGTAGCGGGATTGAAGGTCGCGGGCGGTCACATCATTGATGATCGTGTAGCCCCAGACATGGTCGAGCGCGTCCTCGGCGCAAATGCCCTTGCCGCCCTTGCCGATGATCACCGCCAGTTCCGCCTCATAGTCCACCGCATCCGATACTTCCGGGTCGAGAACAATCTGCTCACCATGAGAAATCACGGATTCGGGAACTTTCGAGAAAACGATCGGGAATTCGGGGACCGCCCCTTTCGCAGCGCTGGAATCGAATCCGCTCGCGGAGAATTCATGTGCGTGTTCGAAGTAGTTCTTGCCGACACAGAATATGTTGCGCTCTGGGCGCGGGATGGGCGCGCACAATTCAAGCTCGCTCAGGGAAACAGGTGCGCCCGTCTGGGGCATCGCGTCCCTGCCGATCAATGAGAGAACACCGCGGGACGCCTGGTCCTGATCCAGTTCAAAGGGTGAGACAGTTTCGGCTACCTCGTCGACCTGACCCACCAGCCATTTTTCCCCCGTTCTGAATGTCCCGATCTTCACCGCGCTTCCTTTCTGATGCTATATTGGGAATATGGTTTAATCCAAAGGATGCCAATCATCAAGATAGTTTGGGAATACTAGCAGAATTTCCCTATATTGGTTTAATTTGGTTCATTTCCTGGGGTGAAGATGACACGTGGAAATTCGGACGATCTAGCGTCCCTGCTGCATTTGAGAATTAAGGAGGGGGAATGGGGCCCGGAAGAGCGCATGCCCACCGAGCGCACCCTAGCTGAGGAACTCGGTGTTGCCCGCAACACGATCCGCAAGGCTCTGGATCAGCTTGAGGAGGCGGGCGTCGTCGTCAGGCATGTAGGCCGGGGGACCTATGTCAAAGCCGACCAGTCTAGAACGGATCTTCATCGGATCGTTGAGAGGATGAAGCAATCGTCTCCGGCGGACATGATGGAATTGCGCATGTTGATCGAGCCGGAGGCTGCCGGCCTGGCTGCCATGAACGCCAGCACCGGCGAGCTTGCCAAGATCAGGAAAGTGCACGAACTCGCGATTGCTGCAGTCGACATGCCCTCATTCGAACATTGGGACGCGGAGCTTCATCGTCTGATATTTGAATGCACGCGCAACGACCTGCTCTATCAGGTGCATGAAATTCTTGGCGTGTTACGTCTGCAGCCCCTCTGGTTCGAGATGAAGCAGAGGTCTTTCTCGGATGCGCGAAAGTCGGCCTACTGCGCTCAACACGAAGAACTGGTTCGCAGCATCGAGAAAAGGCTCGGCGAAGAGGCTCGCGAAGCCATGCGTGCCCATCTTCTCTCTGTGCGGCAAAACATGCTGGGCCGTTAACCGGCCGGGAAATGTCGGCGGAGTGAAAACACGAGAAGGCCTTCAGTCGGTCGGATGTCCTTCCTTGGTGACTTCCTCGAAGATGCGCACCCAACTGCGCGTTCCCTTGCGGAGCCGCTCCACGTCATAATGTTCGTCGGGCGCGTGGATCGCATCGCTCGAAAGAATGAAGCCAATGACAACACAATCCAGCCCCAGCCCCTGGCTTAGTTGCCCCACGAGAGGAATGGCTCCGCCCGTGCCTTTTAACACGGCTGGCTCCTGCCATTCGGCCTCAAGGCCACGAGCGGCGGCTTTCAGGAACGGGTTGTTCTCTAAAAGTCGAACAGCGTTGCTACCCCCATGCCCCTCAAACTCCACACGGCAACCATCGGGGATACGTGCGGTGACAAACTTTCTGAAACTCTCGCGCACCGCTTCCGGATTCTGGTCTGCCACCAGCCTGAAAGACAGGCGGGCAGATGCAGTTCCCGGCAGGACCGAGCGTTCACCGGGTCCCTGATTGCCACCGCTGATGCCGTTGATATCGACCGTAGGGCGCCCCCACATGGCTTCGACGGGCGAGTAGCCGGCTTCGATGATGCCGCCCAAAAGGCTCACTTCGCCCTCTGAAATCGCCCCATCGGCGATCAAGCGCCATTGCTGGCGCTGGCCTTGGGAGATGTCCTGCACCCCGTCATAGAAACCATCCAGCGTCACACGACCGTGCGCGTCGTGGATTGCAGAAAGGATCGTGCTGAGAATGCGGATGGGATTGGCAGCAACCGCGCCGTAGTGGCCTGAATGCAGGTCGGCATTGGGGGTTTTTATCGTGATCTTCTCATGAACCAGCCCCTTGAGCTGCGTGGTGATGGCGGGCTGGGTTGGCGACCACATGTCGCTATCGCAGATGAAGGCGACGTCGCACTGCAAGGCATCTCGATAGCGCTCGATGAAGTCGGGCAAGCTGGGAGAGCCGGTTTCCTCTTCCCCCTCGAGCATGATCACGATCTCTGCAGGAAAGCTGTCGTACGCCGCTTTCCAGGCCCGCAGGGCCTCGATGAAAGACCAGAGCTGGCTTTTGCTGTCGGATGCTCCGCGTCCATAAAACCGGTGAACCCCGTCCTCCTCGATCACTCTTGGAGTAAACGGGTCATGCGACCAGTCCTCCAGCGGCGCAACCGGTTGAACGTCATAATGGCCGTAAAAGAGCAGTCTCAGGCCGTCGCCTCTGGGGTTTTGGGTGGATTTTGCCAATACCACCGGATGGCCTTGGGTTGTTATGATCTCGGCGGTGAAACCGATCTCGGTCAGTTCGTTTTGCAACCAGGCCGCTGCCTCAGCGATGCCCCTGGCCCCTGACGCTTCACTCGAAATTGAGGGAATGGCGATGAGGTCAAACAGTTTCGCAATGGAGGTCTGAAGATTGTCATCAATCTCATTGAGCGCGCGGTCAAGCTTCGACAAGTGGAACTCCCTGGCATGTGGGACGGGAACAGGAACGGGATAAAGCTGCAGTTTGGCTCCGGGGCCAAAACGTGGCCACAGACCCAGGTCTGATGATCACTGCGCGGCATTGGCAGCGGTGCTGAACTCCTCGAGCGCGGCCAGAAAGCGCTCCATGTCTTCCCATAACTCGGCTTCGTCCTCGAGGCCGATGGAGATACGCAGAGTGATGTCCGCACCGGACCATTGCGTAACGCTGCGATTTCCGCGCACCGGCATGGGGGCAACGAGACTGCGCGTCCCGCCCCACGAGGCGCCAATCGCAAACAGCCGAAGTCTGTCGAGGGCGGGCCAGACGTGAGGGGCCAACTCTTCGGTGAATGTAAGGGTGAAAACCCCGCTTGCACCCAGAAAATCCCGTTGAAAGAGCGCGTGGCCCGAGAAGCTCTGCAGAGCAGGAAAAAGCGTCTTGTCTATCATCGGATGCTTGGTGAGCCGCTCGCAGAAGCGCCGCGCCACCGCCTCGCTATGGCGCAGCCGGACTCCCAGCGTCTCCAACCCGCGCAGCACAAGGGATGCGTCGTCGGGAGATGCACCGATACCCATACGACCGATCGCCGCCTTGATCGGAGATGCAAGCTCTGGATCGCGCACCGATATGGAACCCAGCAACACATCGGAGTGACCGGAAACATATTTCGTCAGCGCTTCGGTCACGAGATCCGCGCCCAGCGTCAGGGGCTTGAGGTTGAGCGGTGTTGCCCACGTGTTGTCCACGCCCAGAAGCGCACCGCCTTCATGCGCTATTTCTGCGGCGGCAGGGAGGTCCATCACTTCCATCGTCGTTGAGCCGGGGCTTTCACACCAGACCAGACGTGTCTCCGGACGTATCTTTGACTTCAGATCGTCAAGATCTGTCGGGTCGAAGAATTCCACCGACACGCCGAGACGCGAGAGGTCATTGAGTGCGAAATCGCGCATTGGGGGATAGACCGTATCGGCCAGAAGCAAGTGCTGCCCTGCCTCGACAAGCGCCATGGCGGCGATTGCGTTCGCTGCCTGGCCCGAGGGGACGAGAAACGTTCGCGCGGCCTGCTCAAGCCTGGAGAGTTTCTCTTCCAATGTGCGTGTCGTGGGGGTTCCGTAGAGCCCGTAGGAATATCCCTTGTCCCCACGTTCGCCGCGGCTTGCATAGGCTGCGGCATCGGAGAATACGATCGTCGATCCGCGATGCACCCCCACGCCCAATGGGTCGAAACCATCTGTGGCGACCCGCGGCGTGACAACACAATCTGTCAAATCACTCATATGAATTGTTTCCTTCCCGAGCGCGAACCACTGTGTGGTATTCTTTCAGGTTATTGAGATTGCTATTTTTGCTTGGAAATCTTATTGGCAACACGTCCATATGAGGGGGCTCCTGATGAACCTGCGTCAGATCGAGGTGTTTCGCGCTGTTGTGACAAACGGAACCACCGCCCGTGCGGCCGAGGTGTTGCGCATATCGCAGCCTGCGGTCAGCAAGATGATCCAGGAGCTGGAGAGAACGCTTGGCTTTCCGGTGTTCGACCGCATCAAGGGGCGATTGCGGCCCACTGCCGAGGGGCAGCTTTTCTTTCGCGAGGTGGAGCAGGCCTTCACGGGGCTTACCGAGTTGCGAAGTGCCGCCGCTCGCATTCGCGATTTCGGGTCGGGGAAACTTCGGATCGCCTGTCTTTCGGCGCTGTCCACCAATATTGCGCCGCGCGCTCTCCAGCAGTTTGCCAAGCGGCACCCCAATATCGCTGTGACGCTTCAGACCCGAACCTCCTCGGTCGCGCGCGATTTGGTCGCTTCTGGCCAGTTCGATGTGGGCATCGTGGCCGACGAGATCGACACCACCGGGATCGATGCGCGTCCATTCGCGAACTTCCGGGTGGCAATCGCCCTGCCTGAGGACCACCCGTTGACGCAGAAAGACATTGTTCGACCGGAGGATCTTGCGGGTCAGAGGTTCATCGCGCTTTCTCCTGAGGACACGACGCGTCAGGAGGGCGAGGCTGCCTTCGAACGCGCGAACATCACGCAGCATACGGTGATCGAGACGCCCTTCTCGACGACGATCTGCGCGATGGTTGCCCAAGGCCTCGGCGTCGGTCTGGTCAATCCGCTGACCGCCGAGCCCTATCTGGGGCGCGGGCTGGTGCTGCGGCCTTTCGAGCCCGCGCTTCATTTCCGTACACTGCTGATTATGCCGCCGAACCGCCCGCCTTCGCGGATTCTGAATGATTTCATCAGCGATCTGAAAAACGTCATCGAATAAGGCGTCAGCTCCCGCTGTCAGGGCCTTCTCGCGCGACATTGTCAAAGCACCTTCGAGAGAAACGCTTTGGTGCGCGTGCTCTTGGGGTTCTCCAGCATCTCCTTCGGCACGCCCTCCTCGACAATCATCCCGTGGTCCATGAAAACCAGGTGGTCACCCACTTCCCGGGCAAACCCGATTTCGTGTGTGACGAGCATCATGGTCATGCCACTGCGCGCCAGGTCCTTGATGACATCGAGAACCTCGCCGACCAGTTCGGGGTCCAGTGCCGATGTTGGCTCGTCGAACAGCATCACTTCCGGGTCCATGGCCAAAGCACGCGCGATGGCGACGCGCTGTTGCTGGCCTCCCGAAAGCTGGTTTGGATAGCGATCGGCCAGATCCGCCAGTCCCACGCGGTCAAGCAGTTCCTTTCCGCGTCGGTTTGCTTCGGCTCTGGCGATGCGCCTTACCTGAATCGGGCCTTCGGTGACGTTCTGCAGAGCGGTCTTGTGTGGAAACAGATTGAACCGCTGAAACACCATACCGGTCAGTCGCCGCTGTTTGTCGATCTGTCGGGGAGACAGTTCGTGCAAACGTCCATTGCGCTCGACATAGCCCTGCAATTCGCCATTGATCCTCACGCGCCCGGCCGAAATCTCCTCAAGCTGGTTGATACAGCGCAACAGGGTCGATTTGCCCGAGCCAGAGGGGCCGATCGCTACGCAAACCTCACCCCGCCCGATCCTGAGATCGACGCCACGCAGCGCGTGAACCTTTCCGAAGAATTTGTGAATGCCCTCAAGCGAGACGGAAAGGTCATCAGACATGGCGGGATTAGACATGGCGGGTCTCAACATAATCCTGCCCCTTTCCGAAATGGCGTTCGAGGTAGAACTGGCCGACCATCAGGATCGACGTGACAACCAGGTACCAGAATGCTGCGACCATCAGCATCGGCACCGGCAGATAAAGCCGGTTGGCAATCGCATTGGTGGCGAACATCAGGTCGAGAGTGAAGGGGACGGCAAGCACCAGTGATGTGCCTTTCAGCATCCCGATGGTCTCGTTCCCGGTCGGAGGGATGATTGTCCGCATCGCCTGCGGCATCAGGATGCGCCACCAGATTTTCGTGCGCGACATTCCTATCGCCTGCGCGGCCTCCGTCTGCCCACGGTCGATCGCCTTGAATCCCGCGCGAAAGATCTCTGCCAGATATGCGCTTTCGTTCAGCCCCAGACCGAGAAGGGCCGCGACACCGGCGGTGATAACCCACTGGGTCGGCACGCCGAAGATTTCCGGACCGAACGGGATCGACAATGAAATCCGCGGAAAGAGAACCGCGACCAGACCCCAGAAGAGGAGTTGCGTATAAAGCGGTGTACCGCGGAAAAACCAGATCCACACCCATGCCAGACCCCGATAGATCGGGTTGTCGCTTTCGCGCATGAGGACCAGGGTGATGGCGCAGACGATAGCCAGCGCCATCGAGGCGATCGTCAATATCAGGGTCCAGCCCACGCCGCTCAGAACCTGTGGGGCGAACAGGTATTTCGCGAAGACGTTCCAGTGAAAATTCGGGTTGACCACGGCACTGTGGACGAACTGCAGAACGAACACAGTCAGAAGTGCCACGCCGATCCAGCGCCCGGGATGTTTCCGCGGCACCACCTCATTGAGCACGACTGTATCGTCGCGGTTCCGGGAGATGCGCGCATCCCCCGGCATTGTCTCTGATGTGTTGACTGACATGCTGCTTTACTGGCTCACATCCGGATTGACGAGCGCTTCAGGCACTGCGAACTGGCCCACACCCCACTCGGCGTAAATATCCTTGTAGGTGCCGCTCTCGATCAGGTGGTTGAGCGTGTCGGCTATGAGTTGGGTCAGTTCCATGTCGTCCTTGGGGACGGCAATGCCGTTGAGTCCCCGTTTGCCCATGGGGCCAACTGGAGAGAGGTTTTCCAGAGCACCGTTTGATTGAACGACAGCATACGCAGCCGTACCACCGCCAGTCGCCGTCGCGTCGGCACCACCAACCGCGACCCTGGTGTTCGCTTCGGTCTGGACCGAGAAGGGAAGTTTCTTGATCGGCTCCTTGCCGGCAGCCACGCAGGCTTCATTGTCTTTGTCGACCTGTTTTTCGTGGTAGCTGCCCGACTGGATGGCGATGGTGGCGCCGCAATATTCGGCCGGATCGAACCCGGTGGGGTTTCCCGCACGCACCACCCAGAGGCTCTGGGTGTCCGCATAGCTAACGAAGTTGACCGCCTCCATGCGCTCCGTCGTTATGGAAAACGCCGAAATGCCGATGTCGAAATTCGTTCCCAGAGCCGGCAGGATCGATGCGAAAGGCGCGGTGCGCGATTCATATTTCAGGCCCAGTGTATAGGCGATGGCCTTGCCGAGATCGACGTCGATGCCCTCTGGCGTCTGGCCGTCCGGGCCCGCCAGATATTCCCACGGCGCATAGGCGTTGTCAGACCCGATGATCAAGACGCCGCGGTCGCGGATCTCCTGCGGAACACGGTCTGCAAGCTCTGAAACGGCTTCCACGCCGGATAGGTCGAAATTCTGGGCTGATACTGGCCCGGCAACGAGGAATGTTGTTGCCAGAAGCGCGGCAGCGGAGCTCGAACAAAGTCGAATTGGAATGGTCATTTCGCAGAATCCCCTCATCAACGCGTTGATCGCATCGGTTGTTGTTGGATGAAGTCGTGCCTTCGAGTGCTCGACAAAACCAAGGCTAAGAGGATGATTCTATTTCGTCCAATATATAATATTCGCCAGTCAATTCCTGCAGGTTATCGAACACGACGTCTAAACAACCAGATTCCGATGGTGACCGCACCAACCTCTCGCCACTGAGGCGCGTGCTCATGGGGTATTTCCGCTCGTTGAGCGCGAAGGGAGTTATGTAAATCTCATAATATGAGAAATTAATATAAGCTCTTCAGGGTTGCTATGAAAGCCAGAATAGTAGAAAAATCCAATGTTGCGCGGGAAATTAAGTTCGCCATGCCAATTTTGGTCCGGTGATATCGCTTAATATCAGATTATTCAATGTTTCATTTGACATAGAAAATCCTGTAAAATAGGATTTTATTGAAACAAAATCGAGAATTGGTGAGGAGTAGCCGTTTGCTGATGTAGAGCGTCTCTCAATGCTCGTCAGGTGGGCATCTGTGCGTTCCGGCGTTTCCGAGAACCTCGTCGCAGAATGAGAGATCTGCTGCCCTCTGGTGCTGGCATCGGCGCACATCTCATCAGCGCAAACGATAAAGAGATCAATCGCAATACCTAGGGAGGAGAACGCGTGAACAACTGGAGAAGCATCTTGAAGCGGGCAGGGGGTGTCGCAACCACCGTTGCGCTCGCTGCCTTGGCAACCTCGTCTTTCGCTCAAGACGATCACTATGCCGGCAAAACGATCAACATGATCGTCGGCGGCAATGCCGGCGGCGGATTTGATACCTATGCCCGCATTTTGGCCAATCATATGGCGGACCACATTCCGGGCAATCCCGAGATTCTGGTTCAGAATATGCCAGGCGCCGGCAGCGCTCTCGCAGCCGAGTACGTTTATGCGAGCAAGAACACAGACGGAACTCTGATCGGCGCAATTTATCCAGGCGCGATTGTAGCCCCCTTGTTCGATTCCAGCTTCAACGGCCGCTACAAGCCGACCGAGTTCGTTTATCTGGGGACTGCGAATTCTGCCAATCGGGTTTGCGGGTTCATGGATACCGCGGCTGCAAGCAGCTTCGAGAAGGCGGCAACCGAAAAGGTGGTGTTGGGTGGTGATGCGCCTGGCGGATCGATTTACGATTACGGCCGGCTTCTGAGCAATCTCACCGACGCTCAGATCGAGGTCATCCCTGGCTATACCGGCACGCGCGATATTATTCTCGCCATGGAGCGTGGAGAGCTCGACGGATTGTGTGGCATCTCCTGGTCCAGCCTCAAAAACCAGGCTCGCCCGCTCATCGAGGCCGGTAGGCTCAATGTCGTGGTCCAGATCGCGTTGGAGCCGGGTGATGAGTTGAACGAAATGGGCGTGCCCGAAGTCTGGAACTTCGTTTCGGAAGAAAACGAACCCGTGCTTCGTCTCGTGGTCAACCAACAGGCCTTTGGCCGCCCCTATGTGCTCTCGCCTGACACGCCGCCCGAGCTGGCAGAGGTGCTCAGGAACGCATTCGATGCCACTATGAAGGACGAGGATTATCTGGCTGAAGCCTCCAAGGCCCAGATCGAGATCGCACCGGGCTCTGGCGGATATATCCAGTCACTGGTGGAGGAAATGTTCGCCGCCGATGAGGCACTGGTCGAGCGCGCCCGCTTGGCGATAGCTCCGCCCGAATGAGACCGGTCTGACATGAGCTGATCAGGATGAAAGTCCTGTGCGGCCACAGGCAACACGCGCTGTGGCCGTTCAATTTCTATTCTCCAGAAAAAGGTGTGCAGATGACCAAGGCGGGTGCAGGGGATTTGAGCAACGGGCATATGCCGGCGTGTGAAACGCCATTGGAAAGCGCCAACGACGGCAGGTTCGGCAGTGACGTCGTCGCCGAGACGCTGCGCGCACTGGACATCCCCTATATCGCGCTGGTTCCGGGCTCGAGCTACCGCGGATTGCATGACAGCATGGTCAATCATCTGGGAAATACGAACCCGCAAATGCTCGTTTGCCTGCACGAAGACGCTGCGGTCGCCATCGCCCATGGCTACGCCAAGGTAACCGGCAAGGCCATGGGCGCGGCGCTCCATTCCAATGTCGGGCTCCTGCATGGGGCGATGTCGATCTTCGACACCTGGTGCGATCGCATGCCGATGCTGATCATTGGCGCCACCGGCCCACTTGATGCGGCGACCCGGCGTCCGTGGATAGACTGGCTTCACACATCACGAGATCAGGGCGCTGTTATCCGTCAATTCACCAAGTGGGACGACGTGCCCTACTCGCCGGCGGCGGCACGGGAGGCATTGGTGCGAGCCAAGTGGGTTTCCGAGACGGTTCCAAAGGGCCCCACTTATGTCAGCCTCGATGTCGACATGCAGGAGAAGCCATTGACGGGGCAGGTTCCGCAAACCGCAGTGGGACGATTGATGCCCCGGCCTGACACTGCTGGCAGCAAGGAGGCCGTTGAGACAGCTTGCCAGATGCTCCAGAACGCCCGGAAGCCAGTCATCCTCATGGGCCGTTTCGATCGCGAGCAGGCGGGATGGGATGAGCGGGTGGCGCTCGCCGAAATGTTGGGCGCAACGGTAATCACCGATCTCAAATTGGGAGCGGCTTTCCCTACTGAGCATCCGCTTCACGTGGGGCCTCCGGGAACGCGGCTGGCTCCTGCAGCCAAAGAGGCTGTGAAAGCCGCTGATGTCGTGCTCAGTCTTGACTGGGTGGACCTTGGCGGGGCTTTGAAACAGGCTGGGCTTGGGGATCATCCCGAACCTCGGATCATTCACGTATCTCGAGATCACACGATCCATAATGGCTGGAGCATGGACCACCAGATGCTGCCAGTGGCGGATCTGTTTATCTCGGCCGACCCTGCAAAGGTGGTCCCGCAGCTCCTTGAGGCACTCGGGCTGAACCGCAAGCCATACGAGCGCCGGGAAGCACTGCCTCTGCCGCAGGCAACAGAAAACGCCGACGAGTTCACCATCCACGATCTGGCGCTCGAACTCCGCCGGGCAATGGCGGACAGATCCGTCAGCATCGCCTGTCTACCGCTTTCGTGGAATGGCAATTTCTGGCCGTTCCGTGATCCCCTCGATTATCTTGGTTTCAATGGCGGCGCTGGGGTCGGAGGGGGGCCGGGCATCGCGGTGGGGGCAGCGTTGGCCCTCAAGGGGAGTGGGCGTTTGCCATTGGCCATCTGCGGCGATGGCGATTTCCTGATGGGGCATACTGCCCTGTGGACGGCTGTTCATTACAAGCTGCCGCTTCTCATGATCGTTGCCAACAATCGCTGTTACTTCAACGATGTCAAACATCAGGAACAGATGGCTGTGACGCGCGGACGGGAAGTGGAAAACAAGTGGATCGGCCAACGGCTCACCGAGCCGGATGTCGATATTGCAGCGCTCGGTGCGGCTCAGGGGGCAAGCGCCTTTGGGCCGGTTTCCAAGGGCGATGATCTTTTCGCTGTCTTCGAGAAGGCCATTGCCGAAGTCGAAGCGGGAGGCGTCGCAGTCGTGGATGTCCGTATCGCAAGCGGCTATGCAGGACAATAGGCTGGAGCTCTCCGGTTTGCATCATCGTGCCTTCCCGGAGGATGGGGAAAGGTGAAAGCAGCGCGGGGACGGCGACAGTTGGCGGCCGATGGCCCCCGCCTTGCTTTCCACACCGATGCCACCCCGACAACTTCACCATCATCTCAAACACCTGTGTGATGCTGGACTTGGGGGCGCGGTATGACGCGCGCTATGCCGGCGTGAGGGAAGGGTGGTCGGTCAGCTCTCGCGATCAGTCAGCTGAATACTCCCCGCAGATTGAAAGGCCGACTTCAAACGGCAGCGGGGAGACGGAGACGGTGTTCTGGGAGCATCATTGAATCTCGCGCCAAGGTCGTCGAGAAGGCGACTTCGCGGGATCCGAGCGCGTCAGGAGACAAGTGGAAGAAGCTTCAGAGCAAGGTGGTAATGCAAGCGCAATTTCGGCTGTAGCGCTTTCTTGCCTGTCAGTTCGGTGATTTGGGAGATGCGATAGCGCACCGTGTTGTGATGTAGATTCAACACCCGCGCCGTCTCCCGGTAGTTGCCATTCGCATCCAGGAAAACACGGAACGTTTCAATCAGGTCGACACGGTGTTGCTTGTCATGGTCGATGAGCGTTCCGAGCCATTCATGCACGAACCGGTTCACGTCCGGCTGCATGGAACTTCTCGAGAAAAGACGGTAGAATCCGGTGTCATCATAAAGATACACACCGCCTGTCCTGCTCGTGCTTCGGCCATGTTCAAGCGCTTGCACAGCCTGCTCATAAGCGCGGTAGAAATGTTCGACGTCCGTCACCTGGCTGATGCCTGCCGACCACAGGACATCACTCGCCCCCATCCTCTTCAACCCTTCATCCACCTGTTCCTTGAAGAAGTCGGGCTGACACAGCCCTTCTTCCTCCTCGGCAACCATCAGCACGACACGGTTGTTGGCGATGACCCCGGTGATGGTTTCGCCATGTTGAGAGAAATGCACTCTCAAGGCATTGGAAAGGCCAAGCAGACGATCGGCAGCGGTGTCATGAAAAGCAACCACAATTCCCACATAGCGTGCATGAAGATGCTTGCCGATCGCACTGTAACGCGCGGTCAATGCGGCATAGGTCTGCGAACCGAGTGTGCGGTCGATCAACGACAGAACCAACTCGTTCTGCCGTTCGAAAACCGTGCTCTGATCAGCCCTGATCTGACGAACCTTCAGGGAGACCAGAACCTTGGCGTAGCCCAAATGGTCGAGGTCCTCACTGGTCAGTTTGCGGTTTTGTTCGACAACGACGAGCGTCCCGGTCATTCCGCCAGACTGCTCATAGGGTGTGAAGACAATGCTCGTGCGATGACCGGTCCTGCGGGTAAATGTCTTGTGGGATTGTATGGTTTCGCTCGGCCATCCTTCTTCCACTAGAAGGGCCCGGGCGTCGGCGATATCCTTGCTGGGCTTGCTGGGAGCATGCAGCACGAGGCCATCCATGGGGCTGGCCACAATCACCGGATTGGCGAGCAGGGCGTTGAGATCATCGAGCAGATCCTGCAGCGTCGAATCGACGAGGGACAGCTTCCCCAACCTCTCTCCAAAGCGTTCGGTTTGAGAAACGGTCTCCGCTTTCACCTCGAAATAGTTCGACATGACCGGCGTGATGATCTCGACCCATGCCACATCTTCGGGAACCACGATTATGGGAAAGTTGAGCGCGTTCGCACAGTCGATCATCTTTTGCGGCACGCGCTTCATGTAGCGGTTGAGCTTCAGACCGAGTCCCGACGCTCCATGCTCCACGAGTTCTTCGACGAAATGATCGAGGCTGTGGCGCAGTTGCAGCAGCGGATAGGTCGAGGTCAGAGCGAGTTCCTCACCCCGCAGCCAGCGTACGGCGTCCGGCGCATCGAGCACTGTTGCGGTTTTGACAACCCGGTCCAGCCCCAATTGTCCGGCAAGGAGACAGCCCTCCTGCATCGCTGGCAGGGCCATAACCTTTCCGATTGTCAACACCATGCTCTTGAAACCCCACCCCATGCGCGTCCCGCGCCGGCAACCTTACAGACTTGTATCCAAAGTACAAAGAACTTTGCCGGCGTTTCATGACGCTGGTCAATAGTTTTCCGGCTTCCGAATCGGTACGTTCATTGTGGGTTCAAGGGGGAAAGCAGTTGAATTCTAACAATCCCGTGGCGTCGCCGGCACGGCTTGATGCGCTCGAATTTCTTCAAGAGGCAGTGCGTTGCAACACCATTTCATCGACCGGCAACGAAATCGTTTTGGCTCGCATGATCAAGGCACGCCTGGACGCTCTTGGGGTCGACTGCGATATCCTTGAAGAGGATGGGCAACAGGCAAATCTGGTCGCCACCTTGCGGGGGCAGGGCGCGGGGAACAAACCTGGTCCACGCCTCGTCCTGAGTGGGCATCTGGATACCGTGCCGATCGGTGATGCCACCTGGACACACGATCCCTTCTCGGCCGCGATTGATGAGGGTCGCATCTACGGGCGCGGCACAGCGGACATGAAAGGCGGCCTTTTCGCTCTGCTGTTTGCGTTTATGAAACAGAAAGACCTCGCGCCTGATCTTTGGAATGGCGAATTGATCTTCGCGGCCACGTTCGGCGAAGAGATCGGTGCGCTTGGCGCATCGACGATGGTCGGCAAAAAGCAGATACCCCGATTTGACGCAATGATCGTGGCGGAGCCGACCGACAACCGTCTTGTCATTGCGCATAAGGGTGTGATCTGGCTTCGGGTGACCAGCTTCGGCAAAACCGCACATGGCTCGATGCCCGGATCCGGCACAAACGCTGTCGACAAGCTTCATCTGTTTTATGACCGCCTCCAATCCCTTGATCTCGGCCCCACGACGACGCCATTGCTGTCTGAGCCCACATTTGCCGTCACGACGTTCAATGGTGGTGGTGCACCCAATGTCATTCCCGACCACTGCCAGATGACCATCGACATCCGGACGGTGCCGGGGCAGGACCAACAGGATGTGGTGGCCCAGATCGAGGCGCTTGCCGCAGCACTTGCAGATGAGGATCCCGAAGCGCGTTTCGAGGTGGAGTGCGCGCTCAATCTTCCGGGCCTGCTGACGGATGAGGCGGCACCGATTGTCCGCATCTGCCAACAGGTTCTCGCAAGACGCACGCCCGGTGCCGAAGCCGTGCGGGGGGCACAGTATTTCACCGATGCTTCGGCCTTTGGTGCGCATGGCGATGACATCGTCATCCTCGGCCCCGGAGCGCCTGAGCAGGCGCATCAGACCGACGAGCACCTCCTCGTCGACGACTTTTTCAACGCGATCGATATCTACGGAGAGATCATCGCGCAGTACTTCAGCCAGAACTAAAAAAGAAAGGGAACACATGACATATATGGCAAAAACGAAAGCAACCCTTGCTGCCGCGTGGCTCGGTGCGGGGTTCATCTTCGCTGCAGGTGCAGCGAATGCGGAAACGACCTTGAAGGTGGGCCATGTCTTTGCGGCCGACCACCCCTGGCAGATCGCCCTGGAGGGACTGTCGAAGGATGTCGCTGAAGCAACAGGCGGTGAGGTCGTCATCCAGGTTTATCCGAGCTCCCAGCTTGGCGGCGACCGTGAAGTGGCCGAAGGCTTGCAGTTGGGAACCGTTGAGATGGGTCTCTTCGGCACCGGCGCTCTTCAGGTTCTGGACAAGCGCCTGATCATCGAGGAGTTGCCCTATGCCTGGCCGACCCGCGAAAAGGCCTATGCTGCCGTGGACGGTGAACTCGGCGATGCGCTCGCTGAAATCCTGGCGGCCAAGAACATCAACACGCTGAGCTGGTGGGAAAGCGGTTATCGCCACATCACGAACTCTGCCCGCCCGATCGAGACTCCCGAGGATCTGAAGGGCATCAAGCTGCGTGTGCCGGAAGCCGAACTGCGTCTCGATACGTTCCGCGAGCTAGGTGCACTGCCGACACCAATGGCGTTCTCCGAAGTCTTCACCTCGCTGCAGCAGAAGGTCGTCGACGGACAGGAAAACCCGCTGGCCACGATCTATGCATCCAAATTCTACGAGGTGCAGGACAACCTCGCGCTGTCAGGCCACATCTGGGGCTCGGCCATTCTCACGATTTCCAGCAAGGCCTGGGAAAAGCTGACGGATGAGCAGAAGACCATCCTGAGCGAGAAGGCCGAAATCTGGAAAGAGAAAGAGCGCGAGATGATCCGCGCGAGCGATGAGGAAGTGCTCGCAAAGCTCGAGGCCGAGGGCATGAAAATCACGCGGCCCGATCCGGTGGCATTCCAAGAAATGGTTCAGCCTGTCTGGGACAAGTATGAAGGCGTCTTCGGGGAAGATCTCCTCGCCATCGTGCGCAAATACTCAAACTAGTTGAATGCGCGCAGGCCGGTGTCGCGCCGGCCTGCCGCAATTGGGGTTTCCGCGATGACGCAATTCCTGCTCGGCGCCAGACAGCTTCTTGTCAAGCTTGTCCAGTGGCTTCTCATGCTGATGTTGCTGACCATGACCTGTGTGATGTTCGCACAGATCATCTGGCGCTATCTCCTGCAATCGCCGCTGGTCTGGTCTGAGGAACTGGCGCTTCTGCTCATGGTCTGGATGACATTTCTCGGCTCGGCGCTGATGCTTGAGCGCAAGGAACACGTCGCCATCGACCTTCTGGTTGAATGGCTGCCGCCATCGCTCAACCGGGTGATGCAAATCATCGGTGCGCTTGTGGTGCTTACCTTCAATCTGGCGCTGACCTATGGCGCGCTCCTCATCGTTGAAACCGCCAGAGAGGCAATCATGCCCGGCCTCAAGATCTCCAGCGCCTGGCAATATATGGGCGTCCTGATAGGCGGCGGGCTTCTCGTGCTCGTTTCCATTGAGGCCCTGATACAGGCCTTGTTCGGCAGTCAGGAAGCGCAGGAGTCGCGTTCATGAGCATCGTTCTTTTCGTTCTGCTTCTTGGGCTGATCCTCATCAATGTCCCGATAGCATTTGCAATCGGCTTTGCCTGCCTCACCTATCTCTTTGTGAAGGACATCAATCTCGCGCTCGTGGCACAGCGTTCGGCGACGGGTATCTATTCCTATCCGTTTCTTGCGCTCCCCATGTTCGTGTTTGCCGGAGTGCTGATGGAGCATGGCGGTATCACGCAGCGCATGATGCGTCTTGCAAACGCCGTCATCGGCCACATCTCGGGTGGGCTTGCCGCGGTCACCGTGGCCGGCAGCGCCCTGTTCGGTGCTCTTTCCGGTTCCGCCATCGGCGATACCGCCGCCATCGGCTCCATCATGATCCCGGCCATGAAGGCCAAGAATTATGCGGCCGGCTTTGCGGCAGCCCTTCAGGGTTGCAGCGGCGTGCTTGCTTCGCTCATCCCGCCAAGCCTGACCATGGTCATTCTGGGGGCTACGGGAAACATATCGATCGCAGGCCTGCTGATCGGCGGTCTGGTGCCCGGCCTCCTGATGGCCCTGCTCCTGATCATCGTGTCCTTGCTCATCAGCCGCCGGCGCGGTTATGGCAAGGGTGAGCGCGCGACATGGCGCGAGTTCATCTCTGCCGTCTCGGACTCGGTGCTTCCGCTTCTGCTGCCGGTCATCATCCTCGGCGGCATTCTGGGCGGCATCGTCACCGTCACGGAGGCTGCGGTTCTGGCCGTGGTCTATGCATTCCTGCTGTCCGCGGTAATTTATCGCGAGGTCAAGATCTCGGACCTGCCGGCGATCTGCATGCAGGTGATGCGCATTGCCGTGCCGGTGCAGCTCATCGTGGCAATCTCTCACCTGTTCGTGTGGATCGTCGCGACCGAGCAAATCCCCCAGCAGCTCACCGCATTTTTCGCGGCTGTGGCGCCGGATCCGATGACGTTCCTGATCCTGCTCAACTTCCTGCTCCTGCTGCTTGGCACGTTCATGGAAAGCAATGCGCTGATCATCATTCTGATTCCGATCCTGATGCCGGTGGTCAATCAGTATGGAATTGACCCGCTGCATTTCGGCGTCATGTTCGTGGTCAATTTGTGCATCGGGGCCAACACACCGCCACTCGGTGTTACGCTGATGACGGGTGCGAAGATTGCCGGGGTGCGGTTTGCCGAAGCGTCGCGGGCGGTGCTCCCGTTCCTCGGGGCCATGGTCATCGTGCTCATACTGACAATTCTGTTCCCGAAACTGTCGACATTCTTGCCGGGCCTGTTCCTATAGCCGGGGCCCGTGAGAGTCATTCAGGAGTTTGACGTTGGAAAAGACAGCCATCCAGATCAAGGAAAGCGATCACGTGGCAACCGCCACGGTCGAATTGTTGCCGGCCGAGACGGTCATCGTCTCAGGCATCGGCAATGGTCGTCCCCTGAGAGTCGAGGAGAAGATCCCGCGCGGGCACAAGATCGCGCTGCGCGACATCGCGGCCCAGGAGGAGATCCACAAATATGGTGAGGTGATCGGGATCGCGACCGAGGCGATCCTGGCGGGCCATTGGGTGCACGTTCACAATTGCCGCGGCGCCAAGGGGCGCAGGTTCGATGAAATCCACGCGCGAAAGCAGGGTGAGTGACATGAAGTTCAAGGGCTATCGCCGCGCCGACGGCTCGATCGGCATCCGCAACCACATCCTGGTCATTCCGACGGTCTCCTGCGTCAACCGTGTGGCGCTCGACATCGCATCGAAGACCGGGGCGGTCACCTTCATGCATCCCTATGGCTGCACCTTCGATGCCGAGGAAAACACCACCACCGAAGACACGTTCATCGGTCATGGCCGCCACCAGAATGTGGGTGCCGTCCTGGTGGTGAGCCTGGGATGTGAGACAGCGTCTGCCCGGCGCATCGCCGACGCGATTTCGACGACGGGAAAGCCCGTCGAAATGCTTATCGTCCAGAAGGAGGGTGGTGCCCGCTCGACGCGTGACACGGGCATCGGGATCGTCGAGCGATTGAAGGGGCAAATTCCTGCCGAGCCCAATGATGAGGGTGACGTCAGCGAGTTGATCGTGGCGCTGGAATGCGGCTCTTCCGACGCGTTTTCCGGGCTCACGGCCAATCCGGCAGTCGGCGAGGCCGCAGATATTCTGGTCGCTGCCGGCGGAACGGTTGTGCTGTCGGAAATCACCGAGATGGTCGGCGCCGAACGCGTTCTTTGGCGGCGCGGGAAAACCGACAAGATCAAGCAGGATCTGATGACCCTGATCAAGGAGTATGAGATCGAATTGTCCATGACCACGCAGGATGACAGCGGCGTCTTCATCTCTCCGGGCAATATCGAAGGCGGCTTGACGACCATCGAGGAGAAATCGCTCGGTTGTATCTACAAGGCCGGAACCCAGCCCATCGTGCAGATCGTCAAATATGGCGAGCGGCCCACAGAGAAGGGCGTTGTCATCATGGATACGCCCGGCTTTGACATTGCCTCGGTCACCGGCAAGGTCGCCGGTGGCGCGCATATGGTGCTGTTCACGACCGGCAAGGGAACGCCCACCGGGTCCTGCATTGCGCCTGTGCTCAAGATCAGCTCCAACAACGACACGTTCAAGGCGCTGCGAGAGGACATCGATCTGAGCGCGGGCGATGTGCTCGAGGGGACCAAGTCATTGAAGCAGGTCGGCGAAGAGATCGTCGAACTGGTGATGGACACGGCAAATGGTCAGGAAGCCAAAGCCGAGTATTTCAACATCCAGGAATTCGCCATCCCCAATGTCAGCGTGGTGCGCAAGGAAGTGATTCATCAGAAGCTGGCCGAACAGAACGATTTCCGGTTTCAGCAATGATGAAGCTTGCCTACATGTATGCCACGCCAGACGTGGCGCCCGCCAGGGTGACGGCGGTTCAGGACCCGATCGAAACGGCAATGAAAAACATTGCCGAAACGGGCTATTCAGGCGTGGAGCTTCTGGTGTGCGACCCCGCGCGGATCGATCGGCGAGCGCTCGCCGCTGCCATTCGCGATCAGGGGCTCGACATGCCGGCGGTCTGCACCGGCGAGGTTTACGGTCAGGACGGGCTTTCCTTCGCCGATCCCGATCCCAACCGGCGGACGACGGCCATCGATCGCATGTTGGCATCGATGGATCTTGCATCCGAATATGATGCGATGGTCAATGTCGGTCGGCTGCGCGGCCGGTATGTCGATGGCATCGCGCCACAACAGACGCTCGACTGGATCGGTGCTGCAATCGCGCAATGTGCCGCCGCGTTTCCCGATGTCCCCATTGTTCTGGAGCCGGTCAACCGCAATTATGCAAACTGTCTGCTCACCACAGGCGAGACCTGCAGCTTCGTGCGAAATCTTGGCGTCTCAAGCCTGGGCGTGATGCTCGACACAGCGCATATCCTCACTGAGCAGGAGACAGTGGCCGACGCCATTCGCGTGGCCGGTGATCTCTTCTGGCATTTTCACATCACCGATTCCGACCGTCTTCCGGTCGGCGATGGCAGCTATGACATCGACGCCGCCATGGGTGCCGTGATCGATTCCGGTTTCGACCGCTACGTGACGGTCGAGACATTCCAGATTCCTGATGCCGGACACGCAATCGCTGCCAGCTTCGAGGCCATGCAGCCCTATATCCCCACCCGCGTCTGACGCGACACATCCAGAGGTTACATTATGAAAATCGTTCGCTTTTCCCATCAGGGAAGCACATCCTATGGGCTGCTCGAAGGCTCTTCTATTGCCGTCTTGTCTGGCTCGCCCTTCGACGGGATAGAGAAAACCGGCGTGGCTCTGCCGCTCGACACCGTGCGAGTGCTTGCCCCGGTAGCGCCTAGCAAGCTTGTCTGCGTGGGTCTCAACTACACACTTCACGCCGAAGAATCCGGTGTGCCGGTGCCAGAAGAGCCGATGCTCTTCATGTGCGCGCCTTCCGCGATCATCGCCGATGGCGAGGAAATCCAGCTCGACAATTCCGATGACCGCATTGATTTCGAGGCCGAGATCGGCATCGTCGTTGGCCGCCGGGCCCGCAATGTCGCCGCCAGCGATGCGGGCGATTACATTTTCGGCTACACCTGTGCCAACGATGTCTCAAACCGGGCTTTGCAAAAGAAGGATGGTCAGTTCACCCGCGCCAAATCCTTCGACACCTACAAGCCCGTCGGGCCGGTCATCGAAACCGACCTTGATCCCGACAATGTCGACATCAAGCTTTGGCAGAATGGCGAATTGCGACAGTCGTCCAACACGAACGACATGATCTTCCCCATCGCGCGGATTTTCGAGTTCGTGTCGAGCATCATGACGCTGGAGCCGGGCGACCTGATCATCACCGGCACACCATCCGGTGTCGGTCCGATGGCGTCTGGTGACGAGATCGTCATCGAGATCGAGAAGATCGGACGCCTGCACAGCCGGGTCGCCTGAACGCCTATAAATCGCCGTTGAACCAGCAATGCCCCGTGGGACCCACGGGGCATTGCTTTATCCAGATTATCGTAGCAGCGCCGTCGGGTAGAGTGCGAGTGCCGGAATGTAGGTGATCGCAAGCAAGGCAAGGATCAAGGCGATGAGAAACGGTCGAATCGCCCGCATGAATTGAGCGATGCTGGTCCCCGAAATCCCGCAAGTCACATACATCAGGACGCCCAGAGGCGGTGTCAGCTGGCCGATAACCAGATTGATGATCATCACGATTCCGAAGTGGACGGGATCGATACCCAGCGTTTCGATTAGCGGCAGCAGGATCGGGACGAGGATGATGATGAGCACCAGCGTTTCCATGAATGTGCCGAGCACGAGCAGGATGATGTTGATGAGCAGCAGTATCAGCATCGGGCTGTCGGAGAAGCCGGTCAGAAACGAAAGCAGCTGTTGTGGAGCCTGACCGATGGACAGGATCCAGCCAAATGGCGCAGCGGTCGCGGCAATCACAAGGATCGAAGACGTGTCGCGGGCGGCGCTTGCAAATACACCCGGTAGCTCGACAATCTTCAATGTCCTGTAGACCAGAAGGCCGACGAGGAAAGCATAGGCGGCTGCAATCGCCGCAACCTCGGTCGCCGTGAAAATGCCCATGCGAAAGCCGACAATGATGATTATCGGCATCAAAAGCGCCCAGGAAGCCTGGAAGAAGGTCTGCCGGAGTGTCTTGGCCGAAAACGCCGCACCGCGCCCGAAACCGCGAAGCCGTGTCATGATCGCCACGGTGACGACCAGCGCGGTGGCGATGACCAGCCCCGGCACGATCCCTGCCACGAACAGATCGCCGATCGAGACATTCGCCTGCCAGCCATAGATGACAAGCAGGATGGATGGCGGGATGATGGGAGCGAGCACGGCGGCGGAGGCTGTGAGGCCGACGCTGAACCCCTTGTCGTAACCATGCCTGACCATCTGCGGCACGAACACGCGTGTCGTGGCCGCACAATCGGCCAGCGAAGATCCCGAAATGCCGGACATGAAGACATTTGTCAGCACGTTGACATAGGCCATGCCGCCGCGGATGTGACCGACCAGCGAACCGGTCAGTGCGAAGAGGCGTTCCGAAATGCCCGACGCGTTCATCAGCGTGCCCGCGAGGATGAACAGAGGGATGGCAAGAAGCGGAAAGGACTGGACACCCGCTGTCATGCGCTGCACGGCAATGGTCAGCGGTATCCCTTCAAGCCAGATCACGGCAATGGCAGAGGCCGCCAGCGCGTAGGCGGTCGGCACCCCGACCAGAAGAAACAGAAGGAGCAGCAAAAGCAGGGTGGTGATCATGCTGCATCCCCTTCACCTGCCTGAACCTCGATCGTGCTCTTGAGCGCGTCCCGCACACCGCCCTCCACACAGTTGCGGATTACGTGAAGTGTGGCGCATATGCTCGTGACGGGCAGGGCGAGCGTGTAAAACCCGTAGGTGACATCCATCATCGGCGTGCGGTCGCCCCAGGTTGTCTGTACATATTTGAGGCCGAAATGGATCACCACCAGGAACACAACCAGGCAGACCAGAACGGCCGCCACGGAAGCCAAGAGTTCATAGCGCGGCGGCAGTATCCGCAGCACCATGTCGATGCGGATATGCTGATGGGTTGAAAGGGCCGAGCTGGCGCCTATGAACACCATCCAGGTGAACAACATGGTCAATAGTTCTTCCGTCCATGTGATCGGGGAACCAAGCACATAGCGGAAGAAGACTGTCGCCGTCAGAATGACGAAAATCGTGGCTAGGAGCAGCCACAGGGCGTGATGTTCAATCTCTCGCACTCGATTGTCGAGCCAAAGAATGCATTGTCTCAATCTGGTCTCCCCTCAACAACAGGACAATGAACACCGGACCGCTGGCGCAGTCCGGTGCTGATGGCAGACTATTGCCCGCGGGTGGCGGAGATGTTTTCACGCACGGTCTCGATCCTGTCGGCACCCCAGCGTTCGGCAAGGGCGGCAAAGACGGCCTCGGTTGTCGCCTCGGCAAACGCCTCGCGGTCCGGATCATCAACGATGGAGATGTCGGCGGTCTCTGCGATTTCCTTCAGCATGTTCTCTTCTGCGCGCTGCTGAAGCAGTGTCATCTTGGCAGAAGCTGCGCCAACCTCTTCCAGAATGATCCGCTGATGGCGTGGATCGAGCTTCGCCATGGAGTCCTTGTTCATCAGGATCAGATTGTTCTGAAGCATGTGACGCGACATCACGATGTAGCTCTGAACCTCGTAGAATTTCCGGGCGTAGATGGTGGGAATGGGGTTTTCCTGACCGTCGACTGTCCCCTGCTGCAGAGCCGTGTAGACATCGCTGAAGGGAATGGGCGTCGGTGCGGCGCCGATCCCCCGGATCATTTCCACCCAGACCGGGGATTCTGGAACCCTGATCTTCAGGCCGGCCATGTCTTCAGGCGTGCGCACCGGCTTTTCCGAAAGCGTGAAATTGCGCCAGCCCCAGTACCAGATCTTGGTGAGCGGAATGATGTTGTGTTTTTCTTCCAACTCGTCGAAGGCCGGCTGCATGGCAGCCCCGGAAATCACCGCTTCCGCCTCGAGCCAGTTCTGCCAGAGAAACGGCGCGCTCGGGATCTCCATCGCCGGCACCAGCGTGCTGGTTGCCGCCATTGAGGCCGCCGTCATGTCCAGAACGCCGTCCCGCAATTGCTGAACCATCTCGGTTTCCTTACCGAGCTGTTCGCCCGGGAATACCTGAATGGTCACCTCTCCATTCGTCCGCTCGGCGATCCGTGCGACGAACTCGTCATAAAGTTTGCTGGAGATTTCACCCGCGACGTTGGGATGGCCGAAGCGCAATACCGTCTCGGCATGAGCTCCCGTCGCCAACAGCATCGTGGCTGCCACGCAGGCTCGAATTGTACTTTTCCACATCATCTACCCCTCCCGTTTGTGATGGTCTCTCTTGTTGATCAGCTTGGCAGGTACCATCCTTGCCCATACCAACCACGCCATCGAGCCTAAGCGAAAAAGCCCCTGAATCCATTGACCAGAGTAATGAAACGGAAGTCCGGATTTTTGTGCTCGGGATACAAACTCAGATCGATCAGGCCCGAGTCGGCAGCCTGTCAGCGCTTGAATGGCGGTATATGCGCGCTGGCGCACACACGTATTCCAACATGCATCGAAGCCGCTTCCGCGACGAGTTCCTGAACGGGGTGATTTTCCACAACCCGTCAGAAATGCAAATCCTGATTGAGCGATGGAGGATTCAGTACAACACCAAGAGACCATTTAGGTCCTTGGTGATTTACTGCTCGCCAGTTTAGGAAAATATCGAGCTGATGGACCGAAGACCGGACACTCGCTAACAATCACATCGACCCTTCAAATGGGGCTGCTCAGTTGTCTGCAACCCTCGATTGACGACGTGTCCCGCGCTATCAACCGTAGCCAGCCTTCCGCGCCTCAGCGCAGTTCATATTGCCGAAATCGCCCAAGTAGTTACATATATGATGTTTACATGATGCGGGATCGAAGCGGGGGAATTGCGATCGATGAAAAACCTGCTTAATTAGCGTTGATCAATAACGGTGAGGCGGCATGGAGGAATCGGCAAAATCAGCCAAAGGTGCAGCGCAGGCGCAGCCTTCTGGAAGAAAACGCAAGCGACTTTCGCCCGACGAGCGGCGAACACAAATTGTGAACAAGGCCATCGAGTTTTTTGCTGAGGTCGGATTCGAGAGCTCTACACGCGCTCTCGCGGAACGCCTCAATATCACTCAACCTCTTCTTTACCGCTACTTTCCCTCGAAAGAGGATCTGATAGCGGAGGTCTATGAGCAGGTTTACGTCAATCGCTGGCAACCTGAGTGGTCTGAGGTGATCTCGGATCGGTCGCGGTCGCTTCAGGATCGATTGAACACCTTTTATGGCATCTACACGGATGCGATTTTTGATCGCAAATGGATGCGCATTTACCTGTTTGCGGGCTTGCGCGGCGTGGATATCAATCGCCGCTATATGCTTATGGTCCGGACCAACATCATACTACCTGTGATTGCTGAAGCGCGACATGAGCTAGGGGCCCCGCCCAGCCCCTGCACCGAACGCGAGATTGATTTCGCCTGGGCATTACACGGCGGAATATTCTATTTTGGGATCCGCAAGCTCATCTACGACAATTGCGGGGATTCTGATATGGATCTGATGATCCAGGACAGCGTCGCAGCACTCCTTCTCGGTCTGAACCGGATCTTCCAACGCACCGGAACCGCAGCCAACCGGTAGCCTTGCGCAAAACTGCGCCAAGGCGGCGAACTCGCGCCGCCTTGGAGGACAATCTTCAGGACGAAAGGCAAGCAAACGCTTGCTGCAGTTTATTAAATCGCACTAGCACATCGATACATCGCTTTCCGCTGCTTGCGACGGAAAATTGGCGTCTCCTGCGTCTGGCCCTGCGTGAAGGCGGTATCGTCAGCTTGTTCCCGCTTGAGACACTGATGCTCGATTTCGGGTACCCACGACCCGCCATGTGCCCTGCCGCCGCCGCCGCTTACCAAAACGGTTTATCTTTTGAAAGAATGGGCCGACTTCACGTCGGATTAAGCCGTTCCCATCGCGATAAATGAGCTTGTCTGGAATTGTTTTTTTGCCCGTCGATCCGGCGTTCACGCAAGCTTAAGCTCCGTGCCCAATGGGAGGCAAACGACAGACCTACGCGCTGATGCGCATTGAGGCAGCGGCAATTTTCTCAGAAAAGCATGTCAGGATGCAGTGAGGCGACGCTCCGAGGTCTTTCGGGTCCCTTCCCAGGCGGTGCCAAAGACCTGCGATGTAGAGAGCCAAAGCCCCACGGATGCTGCCCTCCAGATCCGAAAAATTATTTATCGATCGATATTTACGGCAATTGCGATACCTTTCCGCGCAGAGTGTTTCGGAAAATCGCAGTAGCCTTATTGATCTATCGATAATTAATTGTTGACTGTGCAAGCACCTGTGCGGCAACATAGGTAGCGAACTCGACGATGGGAGGCGGCTGTGTTCAGACATCAACTCAAGGGCGCTCAAGCGCTTCACAATATCTCAGCGGCATGGACGCTTTTTCTGGCATTCCTGCTGGTCGCGGACGTGCTTGGACGAGCAATATTCTCGCAACCCGTGCCAGGCACAAAAGAACTCATTCAAAATTCGATCGTGATGATCGCCTTCCTGCAGCTGCCTCTGGCGATCTACTCAGACAATATGCTGAGGACGTCGCTTCTTCTGGATGCCGTGCCTGTCGGAGCTCAACGGATTCTCAGAACCCTGGCATCGCTGGTCGCATGCGGTCTGTTCCTCGGAATTCTATGGGGCACCTGGCCCTCCTTCATTGATGCCTATCACATCGGTGAGTACGAGGGAGAAGGGGCGCTACGCGTTCCGACGTGGCCTGTCCGAGGTGTGATCGGAGTCATGTCTGCAGTGGCGATAGTTGCATATGCGCAGATGATTGTTCTCGATTGGTTGGATCGCGGATTGAGCGACGACGATGTAAGCGCAGCTGACCACCACGCCAGCTAATTCACAAAACAAAAACAGGGAGGAAGCATCATGGGCTACGAGGTGGTTCTCTTAATGCTCGCGCTACTGATTGCGATGGTTGTACTTGGGGTGCACATCGCGATCGCATTGGCGAGTTGCTCGGCAATCGGCGTTTATCTCATGCTCGGCAATACGAGTGCCGCCGTCTCAATCCTATCCAACACCGCCTTTGATGCTGTCCGTAAGGACGTTTTTGCAGTGGTGCCTTTGTTCATTCTCATGGGGGATATCATCTGGCGCTCGGGGGCGGCAGGAGATCTCTACAGATCTTGCAACCGGGCGTTGCGGCATCTGCCGGGACGGCTTGCCATTGCGACCGTTGCGGGCAACACCATCTTCGCTGCCGTAACAGGTGTTTCGATCGCTGCAGCGGCCGCATTTTCGCGAATAGCATATCCTCAGATGAAAGCACTGGGATATTCTAGGAATTTTTCTCTGGGGGCTGTCGCCGGTTCCGCTTGCCTCGGGATGTTGATCCCGCCGTCCATTCTTCTGATCGTCTGGGCGATTCTTACAGAAATGAGCGTGGGCGCATTGTTCCTTGCAGGGATCGTCCCCGGGCTCCTGCTCGCTCTCTTGTTCGCCGGCTATATTATCATCGCAGCACTGATGAGACCGGAAATCGCGCCGGCCTATGTAGAACCGCTGGAAAAACCCACGCCTGAGGAGCGTCGATCCGAATTGATCGGCGGCATCGGCATCACCGTGCTTATCATGGTGGTGATCGGCGGCATCTGGTTCGGAGTGTTCACGCCGACAGAAGCAGCTGGCGTCGGGGTTGTGGCTGCGCTTATTGTCGGGTTTGCCAAGGGCATGACCTTTCGCGAAACACTCGACACGCTTTACCAGGCGGGTAAGACAACCGCGCCTCTCATGTTTCTGCTGATTTCCGCCAGCATGTATTCACGGCTTCTGGCCCTTGGCGGTGGCGTCAACTACATCCAGAGCCTGTTTCTGGACGCCAATATCGAACCATACATGGTTATAATGCTGATTGTGGCGATCTGGCTCGTGTTGGGAATGTTGATCGACAGCGTGTCCATAATCTTGCTGACGGTCCCGATCTTCGCACCGATAGCGGTGTCACTTGGCTATGATCCGGTGGCCTTTGCCGTTTTCGGCATTCTCGTCGTCGAAGCGGGACTTCTCACGCCTCCTTTCGGCCTGATCGTTTATACGGTGAAGGGCGCGGTTCCCGATCCAACGGTCACTCTTGGAATGGCATTCAAGGGCGCCGTGCCATATTTTCTCCTGATCCTGTTGGCCGCAGCTATCGTCTTGGTGGTGCCAACGCTTGCTACATGGCTGCCCTCCATCGCCCTGTAAGGACGCGTGGGGGTGATTGACCGGGCATGAAAAGATAATTCTATGTCCGGCAATCCGGCCTAGGCGTCGCTCTGATAATTTGGCAGAAGAGAAATTTCTATAAGGACTAAAAAAACGCGGGAGTCGACGCCCGCGTTTTTCAGTTCTGTAGGGTGAGAAAAAGTGGCTAGTCCATTTCGCAGACGACCCACTCGCCCTCGTGCTTGAGGCGATGAACCAGATTTATCGAGAGGATCTGCTCAGCGAAACACCCCTTTGCTGCGGCTCTGACAAGGCGTTTTTGAGCCTCCAGGGAGGAGTCTGTCACGAACTCGATATCCAGGACAAACCTATTGGGATGCGCCACATAGGGATCCTGACCGTTCCTCTGTGCATACCACTCAAATTTGGCCCTGGTCTGCAACCCGCTGACCTGCACACCGCATTGGCGAGCGAAAGTGCGCAGTTGCGTCATGAAACAGGTCACCACGCCTGCAGTGAACAGAGCCAGTGGTTTGGGAGCTGTTTCGTCACCACCGTGGAACTTCCCCTCGTCACTCGCGAGATCCCATTGCTGGAGCCGTTCCGGTTCGACCATTCCGACCTTGACGTCGTTTCTCCGTTTGCCGGATGAGTATCCCTCCAGCTCAAAGCTGACCGGAAACCGGCCTGTGAGCGTTGTGCCGTTTGCCTCCACATATTTCGGTCGCACAGTTTCGTTCATTCAATGATCCTCCATACTTTGCAGTTTTGCCTCTGTTCATAGCGGCATGATGGGAGGATAGCGGGGCTACCATCATCGGAAAAATGCAAACAGGCTATCGCAGTGATGCATTTTTCGTATGATTGTGCGTTTCCATCGGGCAATCTCCGCATCTGAAATTCGTTCCATGTGGCAAGGAGTTTAAGGATGGATGCCGAGTCTTTGCGCTGTTTTCTTCGTATTGCGGAGCTGGGAAGCTTTGGCAAAGCCGCGCAGATACTGAGCCTCACTCAGCCCACTCTCAGTCGACGCATCGCATTGCTGTAGCGCGAGTTGAATGCTCAACTTTTCGTTCGCCACCAGCGCGGGATCAGTCTCACGCAAGCAGGTCAGGCGCTGGGTAAGCGTGCTCTGGCTCTCGTTCGCCAACTGGAGGAATTGAAGGAGGATGTCGCCACACTTGATCGCGAGCCTAGTGGCAATGTGGCGATCGGGTTGCCCCCGTCCTTGGCGTCCGTACTCAACGGGCCGCTGGTGGAAGAGTATCATCGGGCATTTCCGAAGGTCAGTCTGTTCGTTCATGAGGGGATAAGCAACTTCGTCGGGGAAAAACTCATCGACGGCGAACTGGACCTGGCTCTGATGTTCTCCACGCGCGCACACTTGAGGAACACTTCGGTGAAGGTCCTCGCTACAGAGCCGATGGTGCTAGCAAGCGCTCTCCCCTATGCGCCCTCCAAGGTTCTGTTGAGCATGTCCGATTTGTCCAATGTGCCGCTCGTTCTATACAGATTGCCAAACCATATAAGATGGCGCGTGGACGTGGCCTTCCAACAGTTGGGCCTTCAGCCCTGCGTCGCCACCGAAACAAATACGCTTTCGATGTTGCTGGAGCTTGCGAGAAGGGGGGTCGGAGCAGCGATCCTGCCGAGATCGGCAGTAGAGCAGGACGTTTCGCAGAACTTGTTGAGCGCTGTTCCAATTCGCGGCATGTCCATCGACTGGGCACTTGCGGTTTCTCGGGACCGAGCGCACTCGCCAGCCGTTCAGATGCTTGTTCGGAACGTTGAAGAACTCGTTCTCAAGCAGATCAGAACGGGAAAATGGCAGGCAAGGTCGCAGTTGACATCCAGAGAGGAAGGTTCTGCTTCAAACTGAGGGCTGGCAAGCACTGTGTTATTCGCGGTGCTCAGTGAGGAAACCTGCCGGCTGAGGCCATGTCAGCGTCCGATTTGTGTGCGATGTGGTCGTGCCGTTGCCGGAAGTATCAGATGTTCATTGTGTCGCGTATGTCCGTCAGGTGCACCCCTGCGGACGGTTAGGCGGCCGTTGTTCGATGCCGGTGCCGAATTTTCGGTTGATCCCATTCTCGAGGAGCGAAGGCAATCTGCGTCCTGCCGGAGCGCTGCTGAAAGCCGTGACCGTTCCCTCTCCCGGATGCGCCGACATGAAGGGAGATTATTCGCTCATATCACTCTCTGGAGTGAGGAAGAGCCCCCCCTTTTCTTCATAGTTTTTGAGGTACAAGGCATAGGGATTCGTCATCTAACCATCTGAATAAAAAGAAGAAAAATTTCTTCCCTTGGTAGGCGTTGCGCACCTTGCGAAAAAAATCGTTGACAAGATAATGCCTTTAATTATCTTTCGATAAATAACGAAAAAAGCGCATATGGGTGAGGCGAATACCGATGGCAAAGAATCTTTCCAGACAGGAAATCTACGACACTGCCAAAGAGCTCTCGAATTGGGGGCGTTGGGGGGACAATGACCAAATCGGCACGCTCAATAACGTGACCGAGCAGGATGTCGTGGATGCTGCAAAACTGGTTCGGAAGGGCAAGGTGTTTGCGCTTGGTCTGGATCTGAAAGAACCGATTCAGTCTGGTCTTTTCGGTGGCCGCTGGAACCTCATCCATCAGATGCTCGCCACTGGCACGGATGCCGTGCAAGGCGTACAGGATGGGGATGGAAAGGCATATCTACGCTATGCGGATGATGCCATAAACCTCCCATGTCAGGGCTCGACGCAGTGGGACGCGCTTTGCCACATCTTCCTCGATGACAAGATGTACAATGGTTATCCGGCTACTGATGTGACGGTGAATGGTGCAAGCAGGCTTGGCATCGAGCATGTTCGCGACAAGATGGTCGGCCGCGGAGTGCTGCTTGATATCGCTCGATGGAAGGGTGTCGACAGCCTTGAAGACGGTTATGCGATTACGAATGCCGATCTTGACCAGTGCGCCGCCGCGCAGGGAGTGGAGATCAAGACAGGCGATTTCGTGATCATCCGAACAGGCCACCAGGAGCGTTGCCTGGCTTCAGGTGATTGGACAGGTTACGCCGGCGGCGACGCGCCGGGCATGGCTTTTGAGACGGCACGTTGGATCCGCAATCGGGATATCGCAGCGATCTGTGCGGATACCTGGGGGTGCGAGGTTCGTCCGAACGAGACCGAAGAGGCCAACCAGCCCTGGCATTGGGTTGTGATCCCTGCGATCGGAATATCCATGGGCGAGATCTTCTATGTGAAAGAGCTCGCAGAAGACTGTGCCGAGGACGGAGTCTACGAATTCTTCTTCTCAGCCCCGCCGTTGCACATACCCGGTGCCGCAGGATCTCCGATCAACCCACAAGCCATCAAATAGCAATTCGATAGCCGTGTTTCGGGGCAGCTCCAGGAGAAATGGGGTCGCACAAATCAGCGAAAATTCCACGGCATCACGAGGAGGAGTAGAACAGTATGCCAATCAAATGGCTCAAGCGGGGCAAGCCGGAAGCTGAGCGGTCAGAGGATGACGCAAAAGTCAGAGGGATCGTGGAGGCGACACTCGGACAGATAGAGCGTGAGGGGGACAAGGCCGTTCGCGAACTTTCGGAAAAGTTTGACGGCTACGCTCCAGCCTCGTTTCGATTGTCATCCGACGACATTTCTGCGCTCTTGAACAAGGTTCCGGCGCAGGACCTTCACGATATCAAGTTTGCACAGGAACAGGTGCGCAAATTCGCCCAGGCACAACGCGATTCAATGCGTGACATTGAAACCGAAACACTGCCCGGTGTCGTGCTTGGGCACAAGAACATCCCGGTTCAGTCTGTCGGGTGCTATGTGCCTGGTGGCAAGTTTCCCATGGTTGCATCGGCGCATATGTCTGTTGCCACTGCAGATGTTGCCGGGGTGCCCCGCATCGTGGCAGCAACCCCTCCGTTCAAAGGTGAGCCCAATCCGGCGGTGATCGCTGCCATGCATCTTGGCGGGGCCCATGAGATCTACGTTCTTGGCGGTATCCAGGCCATTGGCGCAATGGCGATCGGCACCGAAACGATAAAGCCGGTGCACATGCTCGTCGGGCCAGGCAATGCGTTCGTGGCCGAGGCCAAACGCCAGCTCTTCGGACGCGTGGGGATTGATCTTTTTGCAGGCCCCACCGAAACGATGGTGATCGCCGACGAGCACGGAGCAGACGCCGAGCTTTGTGCGACCGATCTGCTGGGGCAGGCCGAGCATGGTTACAATTCGCCGGCGGTCTTGTTGACGAATTCGGAAAAACTGGCGCGCAAAACCCTTCAGGAAATTGAGCGCCTGCTGGACGTACTGCCGACTGCGGAGACCGCACGGGTTTCGTGGAACGACTACGGTGAAGTCATTGTCTGCGACACATATGATGAGATGCTGGCAGTCGCCGATGATATTGCCTCGGAACATGTTCAGGTGATGACTGACCGCGATCAGTGGTTTCTCGACAACATGACCTGCTATGGTGCGCTCTTCCTTGGAGCCCGCACCAACGTCGCAAACGGCGACAAGGTCATAGGCACCAATCACACTTTGCCAACGAAAAAAGCCGGACGATACACTGGTGGGCTCTGGGTGGGGAAATATCTCAAAACGCATTCGTATCAACGCATTCTTACCGATGAAGCGGCAACTTTGATCGGCTCGTACGGCTCCCGCCTTTGCATGCTTGAAGGTTTTGTCGGTCATGCGGAACAGTGCAATGTCCGCGTACGACGGTACGGAAAGCGCAATGTCGGCTACGGTCAGCCGGCCGAGCCGCTGGACAGGAAAAAGGTGGCAGGGTGATCAAGCTCCCCCGAACCCCGTCCTTTCGTCTCGACCAGCGCATAGCCCTTGTGATCGGAGCCTCTTCGGGAATTGGACAAGCGAGCGCGGCATCGCTTGCGCAAGCCGGGGCTCACGTCATCTGCGCGGCGCGCGGTGTTGCCAGGCTTGAGGAAACGGTCGCGGCAATTGTCGAGGCGGGCGGCTCTGCCGAGGCCGTAGAGCTCGATATGGCAGATGTGGAAGAGACAAAGCGTGTCGTCGCTTCCTGTCAAAGGCTGGATATCTTGGTGAACTCTGCAGGGCTGGCCCGTCACGGTCCCGCAATGGAAAGTACTGAAGACGATTTCGATGCGGTCAGCCGGGTGAACTGGAAAGGCGCGCATTTTGCGGCCTGTGCTGCCGCCGCCAAGATGATCGAGACCGGGGCTGGAGGATCGATCATCACAATCTCATCGCAGATGGGGCATGTAGGCGGCATCGACAGATCGATATATTCAGCCTCCAAACATGCGCTGGAGGGCATGACCAAGTCTATGGCGATCGAATGGGGAAAACACAACATCCGGGTGAACACCCTGTGTCCAACATTCGTTCGAACACCACTTACAGAGGGTACGTTCGCAAATCCTGAGCGTGTTGCCTGGATCCAGGAGAAGATCCGGCTGGGACGCTTTGGCGAAGTCGAGGACATAATGGGGGCCGTTGTGTTTCTTGCATCGGACGCCAGCGGAATGATCACCGGTTCATCGATAATGATCGATGGCGGTTGGACAGCCGGTTAGAGGGTCTGCGGCCAGGGACAGCCGAGATCCGTGCAAAGAGTTGAAAGCAATGTCGTCAAGGGAGGAACATACGTGGCAGACAGTCTGAAGAAGTTTGACCTCATTTTTACAAGCCATGCGGTCGCATCTGGGAAAATGCGCAACGACATCGTTGTGGAATGGCCGGACATGAAAGAGAAATTCGAGCTTGCCACCGATGAAGGTGCCATGCATGGAGGAGATGGAACGGCACCGCCGCCACTCGCGCTGTTCTCTGCAGCACTGTGCGGTTGCATCATGACCCAGATACGGGCGTTCGCGAAACGGTTGAAGGTCGAGATCCGCGGGGTCGAGGTCAATGCACGTTTCCATTGGAGCGCTACGCAGTCGGGCAAGGATCCCTATGTCTCGGAACCGGTATCGATCGATCTGGACGTCAACATCGAAAGCGATGCCACTGACGATGAGCTGCGCGCGGTCCACGCTGCAGCGCGCAAAGGCTGCTTTATCGAGCAGACGATCGCAGCGGGCCTTCCGGTGAACCATCGCCTGAAACTCTCTGAAGACTGGGTGGCCGCCTGATAAGAGACTTTCCGGAAGAGAGACAGGGCTTGTCATTAACCTGATCGTGCTCAACGCAACACGGCAGCGTCAAACAACACATTGACCGCCCAGCCACACACTCTCTCTTCCCGCAACTCGCTTCGCTCGGGCCGTCCCTTGCTTTGAATTGCCGGTTCAGATCTCACATTGTTCGGACGCCAGCCGCGTCCGACGGGACCGCATGGAGGCAATAAGCGCTGTGAGCATGATTGGGTAATCGTTGAATAAATTGTCGCAATGGAGGAAGCGCAAATGAAAAAAACATATAAATTAGACGATCAATTCAGAGCCGGATCCAGGTTTCAGAAATTTGCATTCGGCATGCTGGCGGCCTCTGCCGCGATCGGTTGGGCAGGAGCATCCCTGGCCGATAGCTTCACTCTTCGAGTTGGTGCGGGCCACCCCGATGGGGCCACTGCATATGTTTCGGAAATGGCCGATTTCTTTGTTCCTGAAGTGAAGAAGCGCGTTGCAGAAAGAACCGATCATACGGTGAACTTCGTTGAGGCTTATGGCGGCACTGTTGCCGGTCTCACCGAGACGCTTGAATTCGTGGAAAGCGGATTGCTTGATATTGGGGTGATATGCTTCTGCTTTGAGCCGTCCAAGCTCTTCTTGCATAATTTCCCGTATTATGCGCCGTTTGGGCCTGGAGATGCAGTACAGGAGATGCGTGCAGTGCGGGCGGTTTACGACGCCAACCCGTGGCTCACCGAGGTCTTTGAGACGGATTACAATCAAAAGCTGCTCGCTCTGCACGGGTGGGACACCTATCATCTGGGTACGACCTTCGAATGGGACAGCGTCGATGACCTGAAGGGCATCAAGATCGGCGGCGCCGGTCCTAATCTGCCATGGCTTGAGTTCTCGGGAGCAGTGCCGGTGCAGTCGGAGCTGCGCGACGGCTACATGTCGATGAAGACGGGTGTATATGAAGGTTGGCTGATGTTCCCGTCGTCCTATCTCGGGTTCAAATTGTATGAGCCGGCGAAATACTACACGCTCGTCGGGTTCGGTGCGATGGGTGTCAATGGCGTCACCATGAACCTCGATGCACTGAAGCGCCTGCCCGAGGAAGTTCAGGAGATTATCTCCGAGGTTTCCAAGGAATATGAAGAGCGTGCCGGAACCGTTCTCAACAAGCGTCAGGCCGAAGGCATCAACGGTTTGAAGGAGGGCGGCGCTGTCGTCAACGAGCTTGATCCTCAAGTCCAAAAGGACTGGGCCCGTGCGATGGCCGAATTTCCAAAGCGTCAGGCCGATGATGCAAACGGCCGTGGGATGCCAGGCACTGCAGTTATGACCAGCTACATTCAAGCGGTCCGAGATAGCGGGTTCGAGTGGCCCTACGAATATGAGGTGGAATAGAAAGCGACCTGATCTCGCAGCGCAATACCTTTCGGTAGCGTAACTGATAATTTGCGAGACGTGGCATTGAATGGTTGGCGAACCGGATGCGGGGGCATCGGGTTCGCCGAACACCATGGCACAGTCGGGCGAAGGAGCTTCTTCCCAAGACCATGCAGAACAATGCCATCCCGAAGGACGGTGACCTGCTAGTGAACTTTCATCCAGCCGCAACCGGAGCCCGTTGGTGTCCCCGCCAGATGGTGCCGGTTGACTGATCACCCGACGCGCGGAGCTTTCATCTCGCGCAGCGGATCGAGGGCTTCCGGTGGCTGGGGTTCGGGCGAACGGAGTTGTAGGCTGTGGCCCGGGCTGCGATCACGACACGGGCGTGAGCCGGATTCCGGAACATGCTCTCATTTCGGATCGGCTTGCCGGTACGATATAAAGTCAATCGATCCGCTGCTCGGAACACTAGCGCGGGAGGGCGTTACCGTTCGGTTCGGTTTTAGTGTCGCACACACGCATTCCAGTCTTTCCGCAGCGCTCGATCAGGACCGTCAGTTCACGCGCAACCCGGTACCCCCCTCGTTCTGAGAAGCCGAACATGGCCTTCAGATGCGCCACCGCGTCGCGCCACATGGCAGGCCTGACCACCTTTTTTTTGAAACCTGTTCTTTCATTGCGGCCAGGTCCGGAATCTGCTCGGCCAGAAGCTTGTTAAACTTGGCATTCTCGTCTTCAAGCGCTTTCAGCCGTTTGGCCTCCGGCACCGTCATGCCATGAACTTTGCCGTCCAAGTGTGGAAGGTGTCCTCCGACATGCCGTGCTTGCGGCACAGGTCCGCGCACTTCGCGCCTGTCTGGTGCTCGGCCAGAATGCCGATGAATTGCTCGTCGGTGAACCTCGTTCACGTCATGGTCCGTCCTCAGATTGGGCCGGACTCTAATCGCCGGTTGAGGAAAAAAGCCCGTGTGAGATCAAGTCTCAAAAGACCGCTGGGGAGACGCATACTGTCCAGCATCCCCCAACATTCTAATCCTGTGGAAGTTCCTTCGACAGGCGCCTTCTCCAGCCTTTTGTCGCCAGCGGCAAAAGCAGAAGGAGCAGTGCCAATAGCATGATCGTCAGGGTAAGGGGCTGTTGCCAGAATATCGAGACATCGCCTCCCGAGATCAGCAGGCTTCGACGGAGATTGGCCTCCATCAACGGCCCGAGAATGTACCCAAGCAGCAGCGGCGCGATCGGGAACTTCAACAGGGAGAGCGCGTAGCCCAGCACTCCAAGCACACCCACCATGATCACGTCGACATAGGAAGAATTCACCGAATAGATGCCGATTGCGATGAAGACGAGAATGCCGGGATAGAGGATGTGGTAGGGAATTTTCAGCATCGAAACCCACAGGCCGACCAGCGGAAGATTCAAGATCAACAGGATCAGATTGCCGATCCAGAAACTGGCGAGCAGGCCCCAGAAGATGTCGGGGTGCTGGGGGATCAGGGTCGGTCCGGGCGCGATGCCGTGGATGAGCAGTGCGCCGAGCATCAGCGCCGAGGTGGCGTCACCGGGAACCCCAAGCGTGAGCGCAGGGATAAGAGCAGTCTGAGACGCGGCATTGTTGGCGCTTTCGGGCGCCGCTACGCCCTCGACGATACCGCTGCCAAGTTTTTCTCTGTTCGGCCCAACCCGTTTTTCAACCGCATAGGCCATGAAGGCGGCAATCGTGGAACCGGCTCCTGGCAAGACACCGACGAAGGAACCCAGGATTGAGCCTCGCCATATCGGCGCATGCGACCGGCGCATGTCGTCTCTGGTGGGCATGAGAGATCTGAACGTGATCTTCTGTTTGGCAAGCCATTCGGCCGAATCCGAGCCGATCGACGCGATAACCTCACTGGCACCGAACATGCCCATGGCGACAAGAACAAGCGGAAGCCCGTCGTAGAGATAAGGCGCACCGAAAGCGAAACGGATCTGCCCCGAAATCGTGTCGGTCCCCATCAGCCCCACCAGCAAGCCGAACACCACCATGGCCAGCCCCTTGAGCGGCGCATCGCCGATGAGTGTGACAGCCGCGACCATGCCAAGAAGCATCAGCGCAAAGTAATCGGCAGATGTCATTACCAGTGCGAACTTGCTGAGTGCCGGAGACAGAACGGCCATCACCACAATCGCAAAACAACCGCCAGCGAATGAGGCGATGGTGGTGATGCAAAGCGCGACGCCAGCGCGGCCGGCCCGGGCCATGGGGTAGCCGTCGAGACAGGTCACCGATGCCCCGGCCGTGCCGGGCAGATTGAGCAGGATCGAGGCGGTGGAGCCGCCATATTGCGAACCGTAGTAGATGCCTGCCAGCATGATGATGGCAGTGGTCGGATCGAGATAGAAGGTCAATGGCAGCAGCATGGCGATCGTGGCCAGAGGACCGATACCCGGCAAGACGCCAATAAATGTGCCCGCGGTCACACCCAGAAAACAGAACAGCAGCGTTTGAGGGCTGAGCGCTGTGGCAAACCCCTGGCCGGCATGCCCGATGAACTCCATCATAGTGAAAGCTCCAGCACTGGAATGGGCAGGCCGAGCAGGGCGATAAAGATCAGCCAGCACAGAAGCGCCAGTGAACACGCCAGGATGAAAACACGCCCGAAGTGAAATCGGTTGTCCGCGAAACGGGCAATGAAGGCTGACGCAAGGGTTGCCGGCACAAGGCCGAAAGAACCGATGAGCAAGGCGAAACAGGTGAGCGACAGCATGACAACGCCTGCCGCTCTCCAGTTGGGCTGCCGAATGCTGCCGGTCCTGCCAACCGAGCCGGCGATGATCCCGAGGCCGAGCAACACCATGATGATCCCCAGCGCCAGCGGAAAGGCGCCTGGGCCGATGTTGGAAATCCTGCCTATCGGGTATTGAGAGCTGATGCCGGCGGTCACCAGCCCGATCAATGTGACCAGCACACCGCCGATGGCGTCGGTTGGTTCCAAGCGTATTGATCTCATGGTGTTCCCCTCGCTTTGCGCGATTTTATGTTTTTCTGCGGCTTTCCCAGACAGCTACGTCGACGAGACTCTCCGGACGTTTGTTTGCCAGCGCATCGACAATGTGCTGCGCGCAGGCAAGAGCCGTGGCTTTCAACGCATCTTCGGTAGAGCCTGCGACATGCGGAGCGAGCACGATGTTTCGAAGCCCTGTAAGCGGCGAGCTTTCATCCAGTGGCTCCGGGTCGAAGACATCAAGGCCCGCCGCGCGGATCACCCCGCTCTCGAGCGCTTCAGCCAGAGCAGCTTCATCGATGAGCGCACCGCGCGCCGTGTTCACCAAAATGGCATGAGGCCGCATTTTACGCAGGGTTTCAGCGTTGATCATGTGGTGCGTATCGGGGCGGGCGGGTCGGTGCAGCGAGATGACGTCAGAGCCTTCCAGAAGGGCGTCCAGAGTTCCAGCCGGCTCGAAACCATTGTCGCGGATGGTACCATCGTCAGCGGAAGGCGACCAGATAAGGACCTTCATCGCGAAACCATTCTTTGCGATCTCGCCAAGCAGCCGGCCGATGGTGCCGAAGCCGGCAATACCGAGCGTCTTGCAAGTCAACTCGCTCATGCCGCCTTCGAACTTGAAGCGGAAATTGCCGTTGCGCGCTGCATGATCGGCCTCGACCGTGCGCTTCGCGCAGGCGAGGATCAGCATCATCGCGTGTTCGGCGACGGAACGGGCATTGGCCGTTGGCGTGAAAGAGATCGGGATCCCGAGTTCTGCGGCGTGCGCGACGTCGATCTTGTTGGTGCCTATGCCGTGATTGGCTATGATTTTCAGGTTCCTCGCGCTGTCCATCGCCTCGGCGTTGAGCCCGGCATCGCGCGTGATCAGGGCATCAGCCGTTTCGATTTCGGCTGCGACCGTTTTCATGTCCTGTGCGCTTGCGCGCCGAACCCTTATTCCCGCAGCCTCAAGCGCTTCTTCGCCGGCGGGGTGGATCGGCTGGACAATCAGGCATTCAGGCATGTGAGGTGTTCTCCATCGGTTGGCAGTCCCTGAGCATTGGCGGTTCTGCATCCATTGCAGCTCCCAGAAGACGGGTGGCGACCGCGAAATCGGCCATCTCCATCGCTTCTTCAGGGTTGTGGCTACCGTTGTGATTCCGTACGAAAATCATCGCAGAGGGGATGCCTTGAAGAGCAAACGTCGCCGTATCGTGCCCGGCGCCGGAAGGCATAACGCGCGCGTCAATTCCGAGCGCTTCAGCCTTGTCCATCATTTCGGAAATCAGTTCGGCATCCATGGGTGCTGGCGTGCTGGCGGTGCGCGGTCCCAGGTCGAAACGTGTGGATGTCTGCTGCTCGACATTTGCGACCTCGCGCAAAACGACGCTCTCAAATGCCTCAAGTGTCTGCGCACTGGCGGAACGCACATCGATGCTGAAATCGACGCGACCGGGAACCTTGCTGAAATCCGCCTGTTCGCCATCTGTCGAAAGCTGCCCGAATGTCAGCGCCAGATCAGCACCGTTCTTTTCAAACGCCGACCAGTGCGCATTCAAGCGTTCGATGAAGGCTGCGGCGGCCGCAACTGCGTCGTGGCGATGGGCCCGCGGCGTTGCGCCTGAATGGCTGTACACACCATTGATCCGGGCATGCCGGTAGCGGAAACTGCCGCGAATGCCATTGACAATACCGACCGGCTGATTGGATCCCACGAGCACCGGCCCCTGCTCGATATGCACCTCGATGAAACGGCTGACGGTTCGTGGATCAAGAAGACATGTACCCGATGCGAGTGCCCGAGGATCGCCCCCCGCCGCCTCGATCGCTTCGCCCAGTGTCACGTCCCGGTCGAAGCGCTTCAGCTCCAGCGCTTCGGCTGGAAGCTTTCCGAAAATGGCCTTGGAGCCCGGATAGGAAACCGGAAACCAGGCTGATTCCTCGGCGCGAATGGCGATGACGACGGTGTCGCGCAGGGGCTTTTTTCCTGCTTGAAGCCAAGCTGAGAGCACGCTTATCCCGGCAATGACCCCGGCTGCGCCGTCGAAATTGCCGCCACGGGGAACGCTGTCGAGATGCGAACCGGTCATCACGGCCGGCAGGGAACGATCCTCGCCGGCAAGCGTGACGTAAAGGTTCATGGCCGCGTCGGTGCGTGTTTCCAGCCCCAGGTCCCTGGCCGTCGACGCGATCAGATCATGCGCAAACGCCTCGCCCGCACCATAGCTGTCACGGGTGATGCCGACGCCGTCCGACGTGGCTTCGGCAAGTCTGTCGAACAGCTTCCGGGCAAGCGAAATGTCAGGCTCGACGGTCATTTCGAAGCCGCGGTGCCTGGCAGGTAGAAATCGGATTGGGTGATCGGATCGAGACACTCACGCAGCAGCCGACCGTGTCCTTCGATCACGTCAGTAAGACCCATCAGGCGCAAACTCGCCCAGAAGCAGGCCTGGTTGGAGGTGATGACGGGTTTGCCAAGATCCTGTTCGATCTGCTCGATGACATCGAGCGTGGCGAGGTTGGTGCAGGAGATGAAAATCGCTTCGGCATCAGGCCGGTCGATCATGCGGGCAAGGCGGTAGACCTGCTGCGGCGGAACCCGGCCGATGCCGCGCCGCTCTTCCTGTGTTTCGCCCAGCCGCAATCCGTGCAGGCTGGTGCATTCGAAGCCGTAATCTTCGAGAAACTGCTTTTCGCTCTCGTTGACGAAATCAACATAGGGTGTTCCGACGGCAACTTTCTTGACCCCGAGGGCATTGAGCGCGGCGATCACCGCGCCCGCCGTAGCGCAGGCCGGGGTGTTGGTTTGTGCCGACATGCTGTCGAGCAATTCCGGCATCGGGCACACGATCGATCCCGACGTGCAGCCATAGACGACGATGTCGACCTCGGCCGTGGCAAGGCGCTCGGCCGCCTGCGCGAGGGCATCGGCCATCTTGTCGTAGCTTTCCTGCGTGGCATTGCCGAGCAGCAACACCCGGTCGGTGTGGATCGTCACCCCTTCAGGCGCCAGCCGCCAGAATTCCGGCTCGTTGACCGTGTTGGTGGACGGCAGGATGAGGCCGATTTTTCCGCGCCATCCATAGGCGCTGTACATGGAGACAGCTTTCATGCGTCTGGTTCCTTTGTCTGGCGTCAGCGTGAGGCCGCGGCCTTGAGCCCGGCGGCAAGCGGCGAAAACGTGTTGAAAATGGCGTTGGCATCGTTGGAGAGCGGCACCCACTGGATCCCGCGATCGATCCATTTCTTGCCGGCTTCGATGGATTGGCACGAAAAGCCCCAGGGGATGTTCTTCTGGGTGCAGACCTCGATCACCCGCTCGGTGGCTTCGGTCATCAACGGATGAGACACCTGGCCGGGAACGCCAAGATTCTGTGAGAGGTCGTCGGGACCGATCATGATGGCGTCGAGTCCATCGACATCACAGATTTCCGGCAGTGCATCGAGGCTGTCGCGTGTCTCGACCATTGCCACCATCAGTGTCTCGGCGTTGATGTGCGCGATCTGCTTGTCGATGTCTTCGTAGCGCAGATAATCGGTATGCGACCCGCGCAGGTTCAGGATGCGCTCGCCGCGCGGGTAGTATTTGGTCACTTTCATGATGGCCTCGAGCTGCTCGGGGCTGTCGATACAGGGCAGGAGCAGACCTTGCGCGCCGGCATCCAGAAGCCGCGTCATGTCATGCGGCTTGTGGCCGTCGGGCCGAGCGATCGGCACGATGCCGGATGCCCGTGCAACCAGGGCCATCGCAGACACGTCCGAGATCGAAAAATCGCTGTGTTCCATCTCCAGGAGAACGAAGTCGAGACCGGTCGCAGCCAGAAGCCTCATCATCTTTGGATTGCTGACGAGGGTGGCCCAGGTGCCAAAAACCGGTTTGCCGTCGCGCAGCAATTTCTTGACAGGGTTGGAGGCAATTTCTTCGATCACTGTGTTCTCTCCGGATAGGCATGGGAGCCGGGAGGCTGGCGCTCCGGGCTTTGTGAGGTTCGGCTGGTCTGGTGGTGAACGACCGGAATCCCGCTATCGCGGTGCGCTTGGGGTCGTTCGACGCGACCGGGAGCCGGGAAGCGAGACGCCGTATGGCGTCCCGCCTGATGCTTTTATTGGTTCCAGGGCGTGGTTTCCCAGAGTTCGTGGAAGCTTTTGTCCAGGCCCTCAAGGATCGAGACGTAACGATCTGATGGAATGAAGCGTGCTGGAAGATTGGCCTGTTTTGCGATCTTCAGATACTCCGGATCATCGCTGACCTTCTTGAGTGCGTCTTCCAGCTTCTCTCTGACCTCATCGGGAAGGCCGGCCGGAGCACCAATGCCGCGCAGCGAACCACCGATCACCGGATAGCCCGCGGAAGCGAAGGTCGGAACGTCCGAAGCCATCGGCGAAGCTTCGTCGGCCATCACGCCGAGGATGCGCCAATCCGTCCCTTCGGAGAATGTCAGAGCCTCACCAAGATTGGCCGTCGTTGCCATGATCTCGCCGGAGAGCAAAGCGTTGCGACCGGCCGAGGAGCCATCAAAGGGGATTGGCAGCAGGTCGATGCCGGCAGCCTGCTCCAGCAGCAGAGTGTTGATGTGGCCGGCCGAGCCCGCCCCCTGCGTTGCGACCGTGACGCGGCCGGGCTTTTCCTTTGCAGCGGCTACCAGATCCTCGATCGAACCGATGTCGCTCGACCCGAGAACGTTGATGGTGCCGGGGTCTTCGGCCATCGCAGCGAGGAAATCAAAACTTTCCAGCGAGAATTGAGCCTCACGCTCGATCGGTATCGTGATGATGCCGGGCGTGTTGATTATACCGATCGTGTAGCCGTCGGGGTCGGAGCTTGCGAGTTCGGAAAGTCCGATCTCACCGCCAGCACCCGGGCGGTTCACGACAACGACAGGTTCTCCCAGTTCCTTTTCCAGAAATTGAGCGACCGTGCGCGCATTGAGGTCCGTGCCTCCTCCGGCGGAGAAGGGAACGATCAGCTTGATCTGCCGGTCCGGATATTCGGCAACGGCAGGCGTCGCGGCGATACCGATCGCCATGGCGGCGATCAGGGCGAGAGGTTTGAAGGTCATGTAGTTCCCCTGTGTCTTCGGTCTGTTGGCACTCGGCTTCTTCGGCAGATGTGCGGTTTGATTTTCGGGCGCGGCTCAGCCCGATGGAGCAAGAATATATATTGCCGATACGCTGTCAATATATTAAGTGAATATTGGAGGATTGAGGATTGAGTGCAATTTGGAGGTTGTGCTCTTGCACTGCTGCAAGAGCCGATAGATACCAAGGCAGGCGGGGCGGAGCGTTGCCAGCCAATGGGGGATGAGATGGCCAATCAGGCAGAAACAAGACTGGCCGAGGATGCCTATAACCGCATTCTCGCGCACATCATGTCCGGCAAGCTGGCAGCCGGCACTGTCATCCAGGAAAAGGTTCTGGTTGAGGAACTTGGCCTCTCGCGTACGCCCATGCGGGACGCACTCCTGATCCTCGAAGGCGAGGGGCTTCTGGTGCGCGAGAGCCGGCGCGTGGTGCGGGTCTTGTCGATGGATCTCTCGCACTATGTCGAAAATCTTGCGATCCGCCGCCTGCTTGAGTGCGAGGCGGCGGCACTTGCGGTGGGCCGAATACCCGAAGACTCTCTCGACCGTATGAAAGCCGAGATCGAGACGCTGATGAGCAATCACGAAGCCCGCATGCCGGCGGGACGCGACGCGGTGCGCCGGATCGACGAGGAGCTTCACCGGACCATCGCGGAAGCGGCGGGCAACCGGCAACTCGCCGACATCGTCGCAGGCCTGCGCCGCAAAACCCATATTTTCGATCTCAAGAACATGCCGGAGCGGTTTCTCGAGACCTGCCGGGAACATCTGGCGCTCATTGAAGCGTTGCGCCCGGATTCCGAGCCTGAGGTCGCTCGCCAGGCAATGTACCGCCACATCAACGCGATCCGGGAAAGCATTGTGCGCCGCCTGCTTCAGAATTGAACGATGCAGACGGTGCACAGCGATCTTCTCCGATGCCGTCAGGCGCGATAGCGCTGCACCAGTGTCGCCAGTCGCTCGATGGCTGCCACTGAAGCGGCATGATCTTGCGAAAAGTTCAGACGGATGCTGTCAGCACAATGGGGGCTGAACTCGGTGCCGGGGGTAACGATCACACCGGCCTGAAGGCGCAATGCCTTGATGAAATCGCCAGGTGCCACCGTCAGTTCGGGTAGGCGGGCAAACAGATAGCTGCCGGCCTGTGGCACGCGGAGCGTGCATCCGGGGATACCGCGAAAAAGCGCCACAAGATCATCACGAATCGCCTGATGGCGGGCGATGCGCTCTTCCATCCATCCCTCGGGCTCGTTGAACCATGTCTTGAGCACCGCCTGCGAATAACCGGCCGCCCGGAGCGAAACGATGGCCTGCAGTTTCTCCATGCGGTTGATGATGGTTTTTGAGCCGAAAGCGACCCCCAGACGATAGCCGCTCAGCGATTCTGTCTTCGAGGGCCCCATGATCGTGACAACATTTTCAGACGCCGTGCTCACAGCGCGCAAATGCGTATAGGTCACGCCCTCATATCTGAGACGGGAATAAAGCTGATCGACGATGACTGTGGCGCCGTATTGCTCCGCGAGAGCTGCAATCCGGGACACTTCCTCCGGCGAGTAGACGACACCTGCCGGGTTGTTCGGATTGGAAAACAGGAAGAGTTTCACGCCGGATTGGAACGCCGCTTCAAGCTCCTCCAGGTCGAGACCGGCCTCGTCGGTTTCAGCCTCGCCATAGCGAAGCTGGACCGGAACGATTTCACCGTCAAAGAAGGTGACAAGCTTCCTGTTCGCGAAGTAATCGGGCTGGACGATCGCCACCTTGTCTCCCCGCGAGACGGTCGAGGCAATGGCCAGAAAAAGCGCCCCTTGCGTGCCTGGCGTTATGATCAATCCGTCGCGGGCATCCACGTCGGCGCCGGTAAAATCTGCAAGCCGGGGAGCCAGCTCGTCGCGGATATCGAGTGCCCCGCGATATTCCGTATAGGCCTGCGAGCCGCCGCGCATGACACCGGCGGAGAATTCATCGAACGCGCCCGGAGTTGGCTCGTGGGCATCGACGTCCCCATGGGAAAAGTCGACGCGTTGTCCTTCGAGTGACTCGCCCTTCAGGTAGCCGTCTTCGAGCTTTGCGGCCTGCCGCACTTCCTGGCCCGGCGCATTGTCCGTTTCCAGTTTTCTGAACTTCTTCTCGATTTCCGACATGGGTGTTTCCTGCGATGAACTGGCGATATTCGGCAGGGAGTTTAAAGCGGCAATACGATAGAAAAACCTATTTTTTCTTGCTTCAAAAGATGTAAAAACCAATGAATGGATATTCGCTTTCTCGAAACCTTTCTGGCGATCGTCGACTGTGGCTCGATTGCCGAGACCGCCCGCAGAACCAACAAGACGCCGGCGGCGCTCTCCCAGCGCATTCAGGTTCTTGAGCAGGAGCTTGGCCACAAGCTGATTGTCCGTTCGGGACGGACCGTGCAGCCGACGGCGGCGGGTCTTGCCGTGCTTGAAAGGGCGCGGGAGCTGGTGGAAAAGACGCGTGACCTCAGCGCACTTGCTGCGAATGGAGCGCCAGCCGGCCAATTGCGCATCGGAGCCACGTCAACCGCCCTGATCGGTCTTATGCCGGACATCATCACGATGCTGAGCGATCGGTACCCGGCCATCGATTATTTCGTTCAGCCTGGTTCATCGTCTGAACTCTATCATCGCGTGACTGCCGGGGAGCTTGATGCCGCTCTGATCGTCCGGCCTGATTTTGCACTGCCCAAGGCGATGGGTTGGTGCACGATCCGCGAAGAGCCGCTCGTGTTCATCGCCCCGCATTCCCTTCCCGAATTGCCCCCGCACGCCCTTATCGCCAGTCAGCGGTTCATTCTCTATGACCGCAACCAGTGGGGTGGGCAGATCGTGGCGCGCTATCTGGCGGAGAACGGACTTGCGGTTCGTGAGTGGCTGGAGCTCGACGCGCTCGATGCGATTGCCGCGCTGGTCAGCCGCGGCCTGGGTGTCGCCATCGTTCCCGATTGGGCACCGCCCTGGCCGGAGGGTCTGAAGCTTCGAAAGGTCCTTCTGCCTTCGGGCGGCGTCCGGAAAACAGGCATCTTGTGGCGGCGGTCCGGTGCGCGCGCCGCTGCTGTTGACGCCTTTGTCTCTGCGTGCCGCGATGTCTCCCTGCGCCACTCAGACGGCAACGATCCCGCCGCCGCCGAGAATCCGGCGAACTGAGCCGACCGCCGAATGCGGCGTATAGGAGCCTGTCACTCCGCCGAGGGAACGGGAGGAGACACGAATGTCCCACGACAATCCCGGTCCACTCACCTCGATCTGATGTTCCATTGTGGGAAGGTCAGGAACAGCAACAATCCGGCTGACCGTCCGGTCAAATCCCAGACCCGCAAGGGCAATGGCCGCGTGAACATTGACATTGCGGGGAAAGCGGGCGCAGGCCTCGCGTGTCGCGCCTTCAAACATCAATCCATCGGCTTTGGGGTCGATGCCAAGGCTCTTTCCGCTCTTCGTGGTTGTTACGGTCACTTGCTCGATGGCCGCCCGGCCATCGGCAATGCCATCCAGGGAAAGGATGGCGCCGTGCGGGACGTAAAACGTGCTGCCGTGCCGTGCCGTGACGGAGCGAATCTCCTCTTCGGTCTCGCGTCTGGCCATGGCCGTGCTGGAAAAGGCGCAGAAGTCCGCCGTCCGAAGAAATCGCGGAGCAAGCTCCTGAACGACCGAGGGCATCGCTGCCTCGACAACGAGATCAACCGGCCGCGAAAGAGCCTCGTTCGGGTCATCGGTGACGATACCGTCCGGGAGGTTGAAGCCTGTCATACGATGGACGCTGGAAACCAGAACGAAAGCGATTTCTGTGTCCGCGGAATTGTCGATCTCGCGGATGATAGCGCCCCCGATCGCGCCGGCGCCAATGATGCCAATTCGTTTCTTGTCACGCATGTCTCAATTCCTTGGGGGCTGTTTTTTCGTTGGTAAAGAGGCAACGCGCCTCTGCGTGAGGCCGCGCCGGAAGACTGGATAGGTCTTGGTAGGCGAGGCGGTCTTGAAAGCCAAGCTTGAGGCATGTCGGAATTTCAGTCCGGTCAAGAGTACGCATCTCCGGTCAGCGGCGAAGCCGTGCAGCGCATCGTGGACCATCTTGTGGTGAGCGCGGCTGCGCAGCGTTGAAAGGCATGACGTCCGGAACCATCGGATTCGCCAGTCATGCCCATTCGACATTGGCGAGGTGATTTGGAAAACGGCAACAAGATGAACCCGCAGGATCCGACTATCTGACGGTCGGTGGGCCACCATTGTGCCGTTGGCGTCGAGCAGGTTGTTCAATGGGCCTCTACGAGCGGCAGCAAGAAAGGCCGCTGAAGCTCGTTTCAATCACACGCCGAAGCCTTAGTGCCTCATCGCTGTTACCATGCCCACAATATCGGACTGCCGGCGTGCCTCCATTTTTCCCATGGCAGCGTGAAGCTGGTTCCTCACCGTGCTTATGCTGGTGCCGCGCAGCTCTGCAATTTCCTTGGGGCTCAACCCTTCTGCCAGATGCGTGGCGACGCGTGCTTCATTGGGTGTCAGTCCGAATGTTTCACACAGCAGCACGGCGACGTCAGGGCTGTCGGAACGACCCGCGAGCGTGACGAGGAAACAAGGCTCTTCATTGCCAAACAAAATGCCGGATGGTCGATACTCGAGCTCCTCCGTTGCAAGAGGAGCGATGCGGCAGGTCAGGGGAGGTTTGCCGTCGGAATTCGAGATGCTGAAGGTTTGTGGTTGGCGAAAAGAGCCATCGCTCTTGGCAATGATTGCAGAGAAGTGACGCTGCCAGGTTTCGGAAGCAAAGGCAAAACGATGCCTCAGGTCGCATCGGATCACATCGCCGGTTTCGAGCAATGTTTCGGCTTGCTGGTTGGCGAAAACGATTCTGCGGCTGCGTGTCACGACAAGACAGCCGGCAGATGCCGGGTCAACCACATTGACGAGTGCCTTCTTCTCGATCTCGGCTCCAGCCACTGTTCGGGCAATCTCGAAAGCCTGTTGCAGATGGGGCAACATATGCCTGACGATTTCCTGCCAAGGCGCTTCCAGCCGCTCGGTGTCTTTGGCGCGAATGCTTCCGCTAAATGCGAACAGGCGGCGCTCCTGTTTGAACAGCAATGCCGAACACCCACCAGTAATGTCTTCCTGCGGGCGCACCCAGTCGTCATAAAATTCCGTGCGGCGCAAGGCGGGATCCCTCCACACGTCGCCATAGGTGACGAGCTGCCCGGCCCCTGCCGACAACATCCTCCCGGCCAGAAAATCCCGTTCGAAAAAATAGTCGGCATAGGTCTGTTCAAAGGCCGGATCATAGCCGAACTGCCGTGCCCCCAGATCGATATGGGCGTCCAGATCATAGCCTGTCAGGCAAGTGCGGACACCGCCTCCTGCCACATCCGAGCACGCCTGCAGAAAGCTGCTCCATTTCCCGGCATCCAGTGCAGCCGCGTAGGCCAGCTTGGTCAGCGTGTCCAGCTTGTGTTGCACGTCTCATCCCCGGTGAAAATTAGCAGTTCAGAATAGGCAATTTGTATCATGAGCCCAGAATGCCCCTCCCGTAAACAGAGTTTCGGCAAAGCCGGGCAGGCTGTTGCCATCAGCAGGATTATGCCGACGCTCCGAGACGATTTCTACTCTGAGTTTCGGTCCGAGGATGGGGAAATACAGATTCATGATGATGAATATCATGCCGAAGGTTGCCGTGCGCCACGCATCCGGGCAGCGCTACTTTCACCGTGCTTGTAGCGCAGCCATGTTGTCGACAAGCGCATTCGTTGTGTGGGCGTCGCCGCCGGTAGTCCCAGATGCGCATGCCCAAACGGTCTGGTATGGAACCAATTCCGGCAGATGGTCCAGCCCATCCAACTGGGTCCCTGCCACTGTGCCGGACTCCAATGAGAATACATACATCGCGGCGGCCGATCCCAACAACCAGCCGATACTGGACGGCTTCGTCGGCACGGGCGTCGGTCTGACACGTGATGTTTTCATCGGGTTCGATGGCACAGATCCCAATCTCGGCGTGCTGACCATTCAGAATGGAGGTGTCCTGAACAGCAGCGGAGATGGGCTTATCGGCTTCAGCGTGGGCGCGGTCACGGGTGAGGGCCGGGTCATTGTGCAAGACACTGGATCGCAATGGAGACTGCCCAGCAATATCCTGACGGTTGGGTACACCCATGAGGGCACTTTGACGATCCGCGATGGCGGCAAGGTTGAGAGCTATCAGGGCAGAATCGGTTTCGCTACGAACGGCGTGGGCATCGTGAACATATGGCGCACGGGGTCTGCGTGGCATCTCACCAGCGACATTGTCATCGGCGAAAGCGGTCGGGGAGAACTCACGATCTCGGACAATGGCAAGGTGACAAGCTCCAATGGCGTTCTCGGGCTCAACAGCACTGGCAGGGGCGCAGTGACCGTGGCAGGGACGGGAACAAAATTCACCGCTGCCAACAACATGTTCGTCGGCGTTAAGGGCGAAGGCGAACTGACGGTTTCTTATGGCGGAGAGGTTGAGATCGCTTCCGCGTCGGGAATGGTCAAACTGGCCGACGATGCAAATTCCAAAGGCACGCTCAATATCGGTGCGGCCTCTGGCGATCCGGCGGCGGAGGCAGGGACGCTGAATGCGCCGAGCGTGGCTTTCGGCAACGGAGAGGGTACGCTTGTCTTCAATCACATCAACACCGGCTACATTTTTGGTGCGGATCTCTCTGGCTATGGCACGATCCTCCATGAAGCTGGAGAAACGACTTATACGGGGAACGGCGGCCCACTCTCCGGTGAAACGAAAGTTTCGGGTGGCCACCTGCTGGTGAACGGTTTTCTGGGTGCGATGACAACCGTCAATGGTGGCGTTCTTGGAGGCAGCGGCAATGTCCTGGACGTTGCCGTCAACTCCGGCGGCACGCTGGCGCCGGGCAATTCCATCGGTACCCTGACGGCCGACAATGCGACCTTCAATGCCGGCTCGGTTTTCGAGGTGGAATTGAACGACGGGGGCAACACCAAGGGTGTGAACAACGATCTGCTGGATGTGACCTTTAATGCCGGCAACCTTGTGATCAATGGCGGCACCATACACGTGAAGCCGGAAAACGGCACCGACGACGGGTCGAGCTACACGCCGGGATTGACCTATACGATCATCGAGGCAAACGATCGGACCGGCGAGTTCGACCAGGTGATCGATGATTTTCCATTGCTCACATTTACCGACATCTATTCCGGCGCGAATGTCTACCTCCAGTCGGCGGCGGCCTCGACCTGCCCGGGTGGCATGACCTTTAATCAGACCAACACCTGTGGCGGTGTTTTGTCCGTAGGGTCGGGCGGCATGTACAATGCTGTTGTCAATCTCACCGGATCCGAATTGCCGGATGCTCTCGACCAGCTTTCCGCCGAAATCCATGCTTCGGTCAAAGGGGCTCTGATGGAGGATAGCCGGTTTCCGCGAGAAGCGGCGAACGCCCGTATCCGCTCGGCTTTCGGTGCAGTGGCTTCGAATCCAGCACCGGTGCTGGCCTATGGAGACGATAGGGAGCTGCCCCCCGTGGCCCCTGGTGATCGGGGACTGGCCATGTGGGCGCGGGGGTTCGGTTCGGGTGCCAATTGGGATGGAGACGGAAACGCCGCCGACGCGCACCGTTCTACCGGTGGCCTGCTTTTCGGGGCTGATGGATTTGTCACCGACAGGGTCAACCTCGGTCTGCTGGGCGGCTATTCCCGGTCGTCCATCGATGTCGACGCCCGTAATTCGACTGCCACGGCCGACAGTTGGCATCTCGGTGTCTATGGCGGCGGCGAATGGGGCGGGTTCGGTCTGCGCGGCGGCGGCATTTACAGCTGGCACGGTATCGACACCAACCGCTCCGTCGCCTTCCGTGGCTTCTCCGACACTCTGTCTTCGTCATACGACGCAACGACAGCCCAGATCTTTGCCGAGACGAGCTACCGTTTCGATGCCGCGACTGCCAGCTTCGAGCCTTATGGCGGTATTGCCCATGTGCGGCTTGCGACCAACGGCTATAGCGACGCTGGAGGGGAAGCGTCTCTTTCGAGCGCCGACGGGGTTCACAAAAACACGTTCACCACACTTGGCCTGCGTGCCGAAACAGAGATCCAGATTGGTGACGACGCCATGGCTCGCCTGAGCGGCGGCATCGGTTGGCGGCATGCCTTCGGTGAAGTGACGCCGACAACCGTCCATGCCTTTGCCGGTGGAGACACTTTCACGATCGCCGGTGTACCGATTGCCCGGGATGCTCTGGTTCTGGAGCTCGGAGCCGACTTTGCGTTGAGTGAGATGTCAAATCTGGGTGTTTCCTATTCCGGGCAGTTCGCCGGCAACACTGCCGATCATGGGGTAGAACTGGATCTTTCTGTCTCGTTCTGACCGGCAACCCATTTGCCACAGGGGCGCTGCCGACGAGCCCTGTGGTAACCCCGTGATAGTCGGGTGTGAGATTGAGTGCGCCGCATGTTGACGAAACCAACAACAACCGCATCACCCCCTCACAAACCCGCTTGACGCCGGGGCCCGGGTCGCGGATTAATGCGCGCTGCGCGGGTATGATGTAATGGTAGCCTGTCAGCTTCCCAAGCTGAACGCGCGGGTTCGATTCCCGCTACCCGCTCCAGTTTCCCGATCCAAGCCTGATCCCTGCAAGCCTTTTCGGATTGCCCGCGCTTGCGCGCCCGGTCGTGTATGCGTATCTGTTTGCGGTCAAGATCAAGGAGCTTCCGGTGTCGGCACTGACCAGATTCCTGGGCGACAGCCCGCTGCGCGTCATCATCAAACTGCTGATTGTTTCGCTTATTGTCGGTTTCGTGATGAGCGCCTTCAACTGGTCGCCATTCGATATTTTCTACGCTCTGCGCGACACGGTTGTTCATCTGTGGAACATGGGTTTTGATGCGCTGGGACGCTTTGCAAGCTACATCCTGCTCGGGGCCGCCATTGTCGTGCCGGCCTTTTTGATCCTGCGCCTTCTGAATTATCGGCGGTAGGAGGCCCTGGGGGCATCCCATGGATCACGCTCAGCCGCAGACCCGCGTCACGCACCCTTTCCAGGTGACGAACCGCCTCGTCCTGTCGATTGCCTTGCCGATGACGCTGGCATATCTGACGACGCCGCTGCTGGGCATCGCGGACACGGCCATTGTGGGCCAGTATGGCGATGCGGCGCTCCTGGGCGGGTTGGCCGCAGGTGCCATCGTCTTCGATGTGGTCTTCACGACTTTCAATTTCCTGCGCTCCGGCACAACCGGTCTGGTCGCCCAGGCCTATGGTCAGGCAAATGCTCTGGAAGAACAGGCAGTCCTCTGGCGGGCATTGCTTGTCGCCCTGGTCGCCGGACTTCTCGTCGTTCTCGCCGGCCCGCTCATCATCGCCGGGGGCGCTTACTTCATGGATGCCGGCCCGGAGGTCACGGCCGCTATGCGGGCCTATGTCGCGATCCGCATCTTTGCCGCGCCGATCTCCCTCATCAACTACGCGATCCTCGGATATGTGCTGGGTCGTGGCGAAGGAGCGCTCGGGCTGGTGTTGCAGGTCATTCTGAATGGCACAAACATTGCGCTCTCAATGTATCTCGCGCTTTCGCTCGGCTGGGGAATCGAGGGCGTGGCCTGGGGCACGGTGGCTGGCGAGGCGATCGGCATGTTGGCCGGGCTCGCATGGCTGGCAAGGCGCTTCCGGCAGGGCCCGCGTGTGTCTCCGAGGTGGATTTTCGACACCCACCAGATCGTTCGCATGGTCGCGATGAACCGCGACATCATGATCCGATCGTTCTCTCTTCTCGCGGCCTTTGCGCTCTTCACCCGGCAGGGCGCGCAGTTTGGCACCGTCACCCTCGCCGCCAACGCGGTGTTGCTGAACTTCTTCCTTGTGGCGGGCTACTTCCTCGACGGCACGGCGACCGCCGCCGAGCAGTTGTCAGGTCGTGCGGTGGGCGCGCGTTATCTGCCCGCTTTCGTGCGTTCCGTCAGGCTGACCATGGCTTGGGGGTTCGGCTTCGCCCTTCTCATGTCGCTCTTCTTTCTTCTGGCCGGCGAGGCCCTCATCGCGTTCATCACGACAGCACAAGAGGTGCGGGCAGCCGCAAGCGCATTCCTTCCCTGGGCTGCGTTGATTTCCATTTCGGGTGTGCTCGCGTTCCAGATGGATGGCGTCTTCATTGGCGCCACGTGGTCACGCGACATGCGCAATATGATGCTGCTTTCTTTCGCCGCTTATCTCGTCTGCCTTTTCGTTCTGACAAGAGCCTTCGGCAATCATGGCCTGTGGGCCGCCTTCCATGTGCTGCTGCTGGTTCGTGGTGTGAGCCTGTTCGCAATCATTCCCTCGCGCATGCGCAAGACATTCGCCGAATAGGCGTCAGTCGAGTCGGCGTGCCGCCCATTCGTCAACGCGTGTGTCGCGAAGCTGGCGCAGGGAGGAGAGGTTTTCGCGCTGGGCAAAGGCGCTCATGTCGGCCAAGATCCTGCCGGGCAGGCATGTGCCGCCGAAAATCAGACCGCTATACATTTGCACCAGGTCGGCGCCGGCCCGAATTTTCTCCAGCGCCGTCTCGGAAGAGTCCACGCCCCCGACGCCGATCAGCGGCATCGCGGGGCCGATCAGCAGACGCAACTTCGCCAACACGATGGTGGACCGCTCGAAAAGGGGAAGTCCGGAGAGCCCACCTGTCTCGTGAGCCAGACGGCTCGTTACGCCTGTTCTTGAAAGAGTGGTGTTGCTGACAATCAATCCGTCGATACGCTTGTCCAGCGCCACATCGGCAATGTCCGAAAGAGCGGCATCGGTCAGATCAGGCGCGATCTTCAGGAAGAGCGGAACGGGAGCGCGCCGCAGCTTGGCCACCTCGTTGCGCCTGGCCAGCACCCGGGAAAGGAGTTCGGAAAGGTTCGCGCGATCCTGCAGCGACCGAAGACCCGCGGTGTTGGGCGAGGAGATGTTGACGGCAAGATAGGAGGCGATGTCTCCAAAAGCCCGCACACCAGCCTCATAGTCGGCGATGCGATCTTCGCTGTCCTTGTTCGCGCCGATGTTCACGCCAACAATTCCACCCTTGCCCGCGCGGTCGATAATGCGCTTTCTCACGCTCGCAATGCCGTGATTGTTAAAGCCCATCCGGTTGATGAGCGCGCTGTCTTCCTCCAGCCTGAACAAGCGGGGTTTTGGGTTTCCCTCCTGCGGCAGTGGGGTGACAGTGCCGCACTCCACAAACCCGAACCCCAGTTGCAAGAGCCCATCGGCCGCTTCGGCGTTCTTGTCGAATCCTGCGGCCATACCGAGCGGGTTGGGGAACACCATGCCGCCGACGATGGTTTTGAGACGCTTGCTGACCTGTGGAGGGCGAGCGAGGGGCATCCCGCTTTTGAATGCCATGATTGCGAGGTTGTGCGCGCGCTCGGAGTCCATCCGAAACAGGGCTTGTCGCGCGATCTTGTCGAGCAGGCTCTTCATTCTGGCAGCTCTGGAAAAACGTGAAGCCCGTCCGAGCCGAGTGGGAGAGGGTGAACCCACTTGACCTTGTCGAGCTCAAGCGGTGCGTAAAGATGCGGGAAAAGAGCGCCGCCGCGCGAGACTTCGTATTTCAGGGCGCTGCCAAGCGACGCGGCATCAATGGCGATCAGGAGCAGGTCATCCTGCTGCGCAAAGTGTTTGGCCGCCGTTTCCGCAACCTGCCCGGCGGTGGAGAAATGAATATATCCGTCCGCAAGATCGATCGCCGCGCCGTTGAACACACCCGCCATCTCGGCTTCCTGCCAGAGCGCACGGGGACAGAGTTTGTAGATCAGGTGAGCCATGCCAGCGGCTATACTTGCAATGCGGCGGTAACGAAAGGCCCGAAAAAGCGTTTTCGGGGGATTGCGGTTTATCCCATTTATGGCGCATTCCTGGCTCATGAACCCATCGTCAGAAGCATGAACGCGGAGCTGCCCCCATGCGCAATACAAGAACGCGCAATACAAGAACGCGCAATACAATGATGCGCAATACAATCGCAGCGACAGGCACGCTGATCATACTGTCCACGCTGACGAGCGCCACGGCACAGGAGGCTGAGCGCTTTCAGTTGGAGCGCACGGACGAAGGCTATGTGCGCATGGACACGAAGACCGGAGCCATGTCGCTTTGCCGCGAGCGGTCAGGACAGCTTGTCTGTGCGCCTGCAGCTGATGAACGCACGGCCTATGAGGAAGACATCGCGGCGCTGCAGGACCAGCTCGGAGCCCTGGAAAAGCGTGTCGAAGCGCTGGAGAATGGTTCTGCTGAGGCCAAGTCGGAACTGCCCTCTGAGGATGAATTTGAACAGACCTTGGGTTTGATGGAGCGTTTTTTCCGCAAGTTCATGGGGATCGTGAAGGACTTTGAAAAGGAGGACAGCACGAGCTCGCCCGATACACCGACCCCTGATCGAACCTGAGGTTGGCAAGGGCAGGAAAACCATTCCGACCATTGCCGTCATATTGATGGATCCTGACCCTAGGTGGCGGCTCGCACCAGACGCAGCACCATCGAAAATGCAAAGAAACCGCAGCCAACCTGCAGGCTCAGGACGGCAAAACGCAGATAGATGTCTTTCAGTATTGCTATGAACACCTTCGCTCCCGAACGGCCGACCGGGCGCGCGTCTGGATTGAGATGCATCCAGACCTCGGTCTTCTTGGGGTTTTGTCTCGCAAGAGCATAAGCCTTGAGTATCAGTAGCTCCGACATGATGAGCGTCATCAGTGCCCCGGCGCTGAAAGCGAGAATCAGGTCGAACGAAAAGCTCAGCATCACAAGCCCGATGGCAAAGGCGCCGAACAGAACGGCGCGTCCGATGCAGAACATGGCTACCTTGCGGATTTTCTCCATAGCAGGCTCACGGGTTTTCACCCTCGGAGCGAGTCTGTGGCATAGATCTGGGGCAGACAAGTAAATCTTCCGCGAGCAAATTGGTGAGTGGTGGAATGTCTGACCATGGCAGAGCTTGAAATGACGGCTATTCCCCGCATAATCGCATCCAGATCCGCGGCAGCAGAAGACACAATAAAGCGGCGGGCGCGGGAGGGACTTTTGGCATCGGGCTATAGTTTTTTGGTCGCCGACGACCATCCTCTGTTCCGAGGGGCGTTGAAAGGCGCGCTTTCCGGTCTCGACGATGCATGCAAGATATTGGAAGCGGGCGACTTCGAAGGCGCGAAAGTGCTTTTGGATGATACTATCGATCTCGTCCTGCTCGATCTTACCATGCCTGGTGTGAGCGGCCTTTCAGGACTGGTCGCCTTGCGTGGAATGAATGCGGCGGTACCCATCGTTGTCGTTTCCGCACACGATGATCCCGAAACCATCAGACGGGCTCTGGAGCTGGGCGCTTCCGGTTTCATCTCAAAATCGTCAGGCATGGACGAGATCAGAACGGCGGTTCAGACAATTCTGAACGGCGGAATCTACACGCCTGCCGACATCGATCTGGGAGCCGAGGCCGATCCGGAGATCGCAGATCTCATCAGCCGACTTCAAACCTTGACGCCGCAGCAGACGAGGGTGTTGAGCATGTTGGCGGAAGGGCTTTTGAACAAGCAGATCGCCTATGAGCTCAATGTTTCCGAAGCCACGATAAAGGCACACGTCTCTGCAGTCCTGCAAAAGCTGAACGTGGATAGCCGCACCCAGGCTGTCATTCGTCTGTCGAGGATTGGCACCGACACGATCACCACGGAAAACTGATCCTGACAGTTATTCCGCTGAGGCAAGCATTTGACGACAACGCGTCAAAAGCGTGCGCAGTGAGGCCGGGCGCAAGGGCTTGTTCAGCACCATGGCGGTAAGAGCTTCTGCCTCTGCTCGCACTTCGTTGGAGCGATCGGCTGTGATCAGGATTGCCGGTATCGTTCCCCCGTAACGTCCGCGCAGGGCCAAAATCACATCGAGCCCCACCTCATTGTCAAGGTGGTAGTCTGCGAGGATGATGTTTGGAGGACCGTCCGAGAAATCGGGAAGCGAGCTTGAGCCGGTTGCTGTTGAAACCACACAGCCCCATCCTTCGAGAAGACGACGCATTCCGTCGAGGATGCGTGCATCGTTGTCAATGCACAACACACGCAGACCTTCCAGCATCGTCTGTTGGATCGCTGCCGGGCGTGCGCGAATGTCGGCTGCTTTGGCTTGGGTGGAACTGATTGGCATGATGACGGAAAAGCGCGTCCCGCCATCAATCTGGGAATCGAGCCGTATCTCCAGGTTCAAAACGCGCGCAATGCGATCGACGATGGACAGGCCGAGGCCTAGCCCCTGTGCCTGACGCACCCCTTCATCAAGCCGCGTGAATTCGCGAAACACCGTGTTCAGCTTGTCGGAGGCAATCCCGATACCGGTGTCGATAACCTGCAGCTCAAGCAACGCGCCGCGCCGCCGCACGCCGACAAGAACCCGGCCGCTGGGCGTGTACTTGATCGCATTGGAGACAAGGTTTTGAACAAGTCGGCGCAACAGGTTTCGGTCGGTGTTCACCGTCAGCGTTGAAGGGATGATTGTAAGCTTCAACCCTTTTTCCTCGGCCAGCGGCATGAAATCTGTTGTGAGTTGACGCATCAGGCCATCAAGCTGAAACACAGTGGGAGAGGGCTTGAGCGCCCCGGTATCCAGACGCGATATATCGAGCACAGCGCCGAGGATCGCCTCCACGGAATCGAGTGACGATTCGATGTTGCCCACATACTCGCGGGTCTCCCCGCCTTCTGCGCGTTCCATCAGCGAAGAGCAATAGAGCCGGGCGGCGTTGAGAGGTTGGAGGATGTCGTGGCCTGCGGCTGCCAGGAAACGCGTTTTTCCGAGATTGGCTTCCTCCGCGATCACTTGCGCCTGCGCCAGTTCTTCGTTGACCCGCATCAGTTCCGCTGTGCGATCGGCCACGCGCTGCTCGAGTGTTTCGTTGATGCGCTTCAGCGCAAGGTCCGCCTCCACGCGCGGACTGATATCGGTGTAGGTGGCAACGATCCCGCCATCGGGCATCGGGTTTGTGCGCAATTCGATGATACGGCCGCTCTTTTGCAGCCGGATCTCCCATGGCATCCCGAAGTCGGTAAAGCGGTTCAACGTAACCGTATAGGCGTCGAGAGGTATCTCGCCGCGCACGGTGAGCAGGTTGACGAACCGATCGAGTGACACGCCGACCTGACCCATTTCATCCGGCAGATTGAAGAGGCTTCTGTATTGCCGGTTCCAGCAGATCAGCTGAAAATCCCTGTCAAAGACCGTGACGCCTTCCTCCATCTGGTCAAGTGCGGTCTGCAGAAGATCGCGGTTGTGCTGCAATGCCATGGAGGCATCGTCGAGCAGTCGTAGTGCGTCGCGTGGCGATCGATCGTTTCTTTGAAAGAGCAGGGACAGAATGAGACGTGAGGAGGAGGACCCCACAGCGCTCGCGAGCAATTGTTCTGAAAAGCGCACCAGCGCGATGCCGGTCTGATCGTTCCCGTTGAGGCGAACGCCATGGGTCGCTTCAAACGTGGCAAAGGAACGCTCCGTGCGTTCAGCTCCCAGATAGCGCGAGATAGTATCTTTCAGATCGTTGACGGTGACTGCCGTGCGAAACCGCCGCAGCGTCGGGATAGGGCCTGTATCGCGGGGCACGAAGATCGCGGCCTGAATACGCTCGAGCGGTTGTGCGGCGCGTGAAAGGGAGCCGAGAACGAAGAAAAGCGTGTTGACGGCAAGGCTCCACAAAACCCCATGGTTCAAAGGCTCGGCGACGGTTCCAAAAAGCGCTTGTGGCCTCAGTGCAGGCAGGCCGAAGAGACCGTCGGTGATGATGCCTGTGCCCTGTGGGGCAAGCGAGGGAAACAAAAGCGTGTAGGCCCAGATCGCGAAGCCTGAACCCATTCCCAGAAGAGCGCCGCGGGCATTCGCACCACGCCAGATCAGGCCGCCAAAGAAGGCCGGTGCGAACTGCGCGATGGCCGCGAAGGAGATAAGGCCAATGGCGGCCAGACGGGTATTGTTGGTGGTTTCGCGATAATAGAGAAACGCCGTGAAAAGGATGATGAAGATCGCGGCGCGACGGATGTTCAGGATGCTCGTCGACCAATCGTTCTTCTCGTGATGATCAGGACGCAGCAAACGGCGCAGAAAGAGCGGGATCACCAGATCGTTTGAAATCATGATAGAGAGCGCCACACTGGCGACAATGACCATGGCCGTCGCAGCTGAGAGCCCGCCGATAAAGGCGATCAGGGCGAGAAGGTCATGCCCGGCAAGCAGTGGAAGAGCGAGCACGTAGAGATCCGAGTTGGCATTGTCTCCAACCAGCGCGAGGCCGGCGAAGGCTATCGGGATCACGAACAGGTTGATCAGCACGAGATAGAGTGGGAATAGCCAACTCGCGGTCTCCAGCTCCGTGGTGCTGCGGTTCTCCACAATGGTGACATAGAACTGCCGGGGTAGCATGAAGATGGCGAAAGCGCTGAGGGTCGTCATGACGATCCACGTCGCCAGAGAGGTGGGATAGGTGTAAGCCTTCTGCACCTCTGGAAGGCTGCTTACAGCGCGCGCCAGGTCCAGCGGCCCTCCAAAGAAAAAATAGGTTATGGCGATGCCCACCGCGAGGAAGGCCGCGAGCTTCACAAGGGTCTCCACCGCTACGGCAAGAACCAGACCCTCCTGATGCTCGGTGGCATCGGCGTGGCGCGTTCCGAACAGAACGGCGAAGATCGCCAGAAGGAAGGTGACGATCAACGCCATGTCTCCAACGAAGAAGTCGATGACCGGTGGTGCGCCGTCGTAATGCGTGACCATGAGGCTCACGGAATCCGAAATCGCCTTCAATTGGAGCGCGATATAGGGAACCGTTCCGAAGGTGGCGATCAGCGTTGCGACCGACGCGACCGCGAAGCTTTTCCCATAGCGTGCCGCCAGGAAATCCGCGATGGAGGTGATCTTCTCAGATTTGGCGAGCCGAATGATGCGTTTGAGGATCGGGAACCCGAACAGGAAAACCAGCACGGGGCCGATATAGATGGCCAGAAACTCCAGGCCGCGCTCGGAGGCCAGTCCCACCGAGCCGAAGAATGTCCAGGAGGTGCAGTAAATGGCGATGCTCAGCGCATAGATATAGGGGCGCGAGCCCAGCCCTCCCTGACGGGCAGCCCGATTGTCGCCGAGGCTCGCGATGAAGAAGAGCAACGTCACATAGGCGACGGCTATGATGGCGATGACCCAGCCCTGCACCGGTCGAGATTCTCCTCCTCAAAGGTCTATTGAAGGCAAACACAGGCCAGGTTGCGTGTCCAATGCTTCTTTCGGCGAATTTACTTTGCAGATACCACCGAACAGTTTTTGTTGCGCTTTCCACTCCCGATGCTTCTACTGTTCGCGTGTTGGTGGCCTATGAGTCGCCGGAGTTGCAGTTAGATTGGGGAGACACCCTTATGATGAAGGAATTTCGGGAGTTCATTGCACGAGGCAATGTAATGGACCTCGCGGTCGGCGTGATCATCGGCGGCGCGTTCGGTCTCATCGTGAAGTCGTTGACCGACGACATTATCATGCCACTCGTTGGAGCCATCTTTGGCGGCTTCGATTTTTCCAACTATTTCGTTCCGCTTTCTTCCACCGTGACCGCCACCACGCTGGAGGCCGCGCGGGAGCAGGGGGCTGTGTTTGCCTACGGTAATTTTCTCACCGTCCTCGTCAATTTCCTGATCCTGGCATGGATCATTTTCCTCATGGTGAAAGGCGTGAATTCACTGCGCCGGAAGGAAGCCGAAACGCCGGCAGAGCCCGAGGCGCCGCCAGCAGACGTTCAGCTTCTCACGGAAATCCGCGATCTTTTGTCGAAAAAATAGCGCTTTTTAGCGGTTTTCGTAAAAACCAACGAGAAAAAGCGAAAACGCCGTCGAACAGGAATTCGACGGCGTTCTCATTGATTTCATTGAGAAAATCAGGTCACCCACCCGACTTGGGTACGAGAAGCGAGACCACACGCTCGGATTTCGCCTGCTGAGGCTGATCGGCTTCTTTGAACGGAATGCCAAGCGTTTCCCAGGTTTCCAGCAGCGCATCACGCAGTGTCTCGATCAGCCCGTCATGGTGAAAAGGCGTCGGCGTGATGCGCAACCGCTCCGTGCCGCGCGGGACCGTTGGATAATTGATCGGCTGGATATAGATGCCGTGCCTTTCAAGCAAACGGTCAGAAGCCTGTTTGCACAGCTCGGGGTCGCCGACAAGCAACGGAACGATATGCGTCTGCGACGGCATCACCGGCAGGCCAGCGGCCAGTAGCTTGTCTTTGGTCTGTTGCGCCTGGCGCTTTTGAGCGTCTCGCTCCACTGACGAGGATTTGAGATGCCGGATCGACGCGGTCGCTGCCGCAGCGATGGCCGGAGGCAGGGCGGTTGTGAAAATGAAGCCGGAGGCATAGGAGCGCACTGCATCGATCACCGCGCTCGAGCCAGTGATATAGCCACCGATCACACCAAAACCCTTGGCAAGCGTCCCCTCAATGACATCGATACGGTGCGCCAGTCCGTCACGTTCCGTGATCCCACCACCGCGCGCGCCGTACATGCCGACGGCATGGACTTCATCGATGTAGGTCATGGCATTGTACTTGTCGGCCAGATCGGCAATCGCCTCGATGGGCGCGATATCACCGTCCATGGAATAGACGGATTCAAAAACGATCAGCTTGGCCCGGCTGTGGTCGGCCTCCTTCAAGAGGCTTTCGAGGTGGCCGACATCATTGTGGCGGAAGATTTTCTTTTCGGCGCCAGACCTGCGCACTCCCTCGATCATGGAGGCGTGATTCAGTTCGTCGGACAGAACCAGACAATTGGGCAGGAGACGGGCAATGGTAGAAATGGAAGCTTCATTGGAGATGAAACCGGATGTGAAAACGAGACCGGCTTCCTTTCCATGCAGATCCGCCAGCTCTGTCTCCAGTTCCACCAGCGGGTGGTTGGTGCCGGAGATGTTGCGCGTGCCGCCAGCGCCCGCACCCATCGAGCCTGCAGCCTCCTGCATGGCGGAGATCACGCGTTCATGCTGGCCCATGCCGAGATAGTCATTCGAACACCAGACGGTGATCTCGCGCGCTTGTTCGCCGGAACGCCAGATCGCGCGCGGAAACGCGCCGACAATCCGCTCAAGATCGGCGAAAACGCGATAGCGTCGTTCAGCGTGAAGTTGATCGATCGCTTCTGAGAAAAAACGCTGGTAATTCATAGAACCTTCCTGCTGTGCGGCGCGATCATAATCGCGCACCTTGCCCGCGTCCATTACGTGTTTCGGGCAAATTGACACGTCTGTGAGATGGGGCTTTGCGCTTGTGCAATATTGACCCGCGCACGACTTCTCACTCAGCGCCGCAAGGTATTTTCCTGTAGGTCGTCTTTCGGTGCCATTATGTCTGCAATGGTCGTCAGGGCTGAAATAAGCTGGCTGCGCCGCTCGGGAGCGAGAGCCGCAAATCGCCGTCCGAAGGCGTCGCCCATCGGCTCGGGCGCGCGCTTTAACAATACACGACCTTGCTCCGTCAGCCGGGTGTGGACCACGCGCCGGTCGTGGCGTGAACGATAACGCTCGACCAGCAGCCGCGTTTCGAGATTGTCGAGAACGGTGATCACGGTTGCCGCACTCAGATCGACATGGGCCGACAAGACGGTCGTTGTGACCTCCCCCAGCGCAGCGATCGCCTTTAGGATGATCAACTGCGGCGCCGTTAGACCAATCTGTTTGGCAAGTGCTCTGGAGTGTACATCGTTGGCCCGAACGATGCGGCGGATGCACTTTTCCACCCCTCGCAACTCCTCATCGCGGAACCCTTTGGTGACCTTGGCAGTTGTCGTCTCGGAAGTCATGCGGACGCCATTAATTTGACATCTAATAGTTATAACTATAACTAAAATACGCTCCGACGCAACGACAAACAAGGGATCAGATCGCTATCCATGTGCGGAATCTGCGGAGAACTGCGGCTTGATGGCCGCCCTGCCTCACCTGTCGCTCTTTCGAAAATGATGGACTGTCTTGCGCCGCGTGGGCCTGATGGTGCCGGTGCCGTCATTCATGGCAGCGCAGCGTTCGGGCATCGGCGGCTGAAAATTATCGATCTGTCGGAAAAGGCCCGGCAGCCCATGGAAGATGCGGAACTGGGGCTTACTATCGCCTTCAATGGCTGCATCTACAACTACCCGGAACTGCGCGCGGAACTGGAAGGCAGGGGTTATCGCTTCTTCTCCACCGGCGATACCGAGGTCATCCTCAAAGCCTGGCACGCTTGGGGCGAAGATTGCGTGAACCGCTTTCATGGTATGTTCGCCTTCGTTCTCAGGGAGCGCGAGACGGGTCGTGTGGTGATGGCGCGAGACCGTTTCGGCATTAAGCCGCTGTACCTCGCGGAAACGCCGGAACGTGTTCGCTTCGCGTCCTCGCTTCCGGCTCTGTTGGCAGCAGGGGAGGTGGACACTTCCATCGATCGCAATGCGCTGCATCACTACATGACATTTCACGCGGTCGTCCCCCCACCACGGACCATCCTCAATGGCGTGAAAAAGCTCCCGCCTGCCACCATTCGCATCATCGAAGCTGACGGCACGCAGCGGGATCGGGTTTACTGGGATCCGCCATTCGCGCGCGATCCGGGAATGGCTACGCTTTCACCTGACGAATGGCGGGACCGGACCCTGGAAGCCCTGCGCCTCGCCGTCAAGCGCCGCATGGTGGCCGATGTACCTGTGGGCGTTCTGCTTTCAGGGGGGGTGGATTCGAGCGTTATCGTCGGACTTCTCGCTGAAGCCGGACAAAAGGGCCTCATGACCTTTTCTGTCGGTTTCGAGGAGGCCAATGGCGAGAAGGGCGATGAATTCGTTTATTCCGATCTGATCGCCAAGGAATTCGGCACCGATCACCACAAGATTTTCGTACCGTCGGCCGATCTGATGGGCGCGCTACCGGGCACGTTTGCGGCTATGTCGGAACCGATGGTATCCTACGATAATGTTGGCTTCTATTTGTTGTCCAAGGAAGTCTCCAAACACATCAAAGTTGTGCAATCGGGGCAGGGTGCCGACGAGATTTTCGGCGGCTATCACTGGTATCCGCCATTGATGAGCTCCAACAATGTGGTCGATGATTACGCCAAGGTTTTCTTTGACCGTTCGCATGAAACTTTGAGCAGGCAGCTCTCGCCTGAGTGGATCGCGGACCGTGATGCAAGCCGCGAGCTGGTGGCGGCTCACCTCACGCGGGCCGAGGCAGACACACCGGTCGACGCTGCGCTGCGGCTCGACTCCACCGTCATGCTCGTCGATGATCCGGTCAAGCGGGTTGACAACATGACCATGGCCTGGGGACTTGAGGCGCGGGTGCCTTTCCTTGATCATGAACTGGTCGAGCTTGCTGCCCGCATCCCACCCGAAGAAAAGCTCAAACAGGGCGGGAAGGGTGTATTGAAAGAGGTGGCCAGGCAGATCGTGCCCAACGAGGTCATCGACCGGAAGAAAGGCTATTTCCCGGTGCCGCAACTCAAATATGTCGACGGGCCCTATCTCGACATGGTGCGGGATGCTCTATCGTCGCAGTCGGCCCGGGAGCGTGGTCTCTTCCGTCAGGATTATCTCGATACGCTATACGCCGCGCCGGCTGATCACATCACGCCGCTGCGCGGCTCTGAACTCTGGCAGGTAGGTCTGCTCGAACTTTGGCTGCAAACCCACGGGGTGTGACTGATGGCCAAGAAAGAGGATGTGGCTTTCCGTGCTTCCCGCGGGCGTAGTGACAAGGCACTCGGCTACCGTCTGAAACGTCTGCGCAGCGAAACCATGAAGCCGACCAGCGCGCCGGCCGATCAGTCCTCCGCTCAACAGGACAAGCATGTTTCTCTGGAACTGGGCTGGGGCAGGCTTCTCTTCGCACAGACCTTTGACACCAATGAAGAGCTTGCCGGTGCGCTGCGGGACGAGGGCCCTGCACGACGCGACATCGCCTTTTACATACGCGATCCGCACGTCCTCCTCTCGATGGCGCCTCAAGAGCTTTTCCTTGATCCGTCCCATACCTATAGGCTCGATCTCGCGACCTATCGGCCTAGCCGGCGGCAGCCGCGCGGTTTTTTCATTCGGCGACTGACCTCTGAGGCTGACGCGAACGCGGTCAACGCCATCTATCAAAGCCGCGGCATGGTCACCGTGCGCCCTGATTTCTTCTGGACCAACCGTGACAGCCGCGCCGTCACCTATTTTGTCGCCGAAGACGACCAGACCGGCGGCATTCTGGGAACGGTTACGGGTGTGGATCACCGCCGCGTGTTCCAGGATGCCGAGAATGGTTCCTCGCTTTGGTGCCTTGCGGTCGATCCACAATGCCGGCATGCCGGCGTGGGTGAGATGCTGGTGCGTCGGTTGGCGGAGCATTTCGCAGCGCGGGGCGCAAGCTTCATGGATCTGTCGGTCATGCATGACAATGACCAGGCCATCGCACTTTACGAAAAACTTGGCTTCCACCGTGTCCCGGTATTTGCGGTCAAGCGGAAGAATCCGATCAACGAGAGACTGTTCACGCATCCGCCTGCAGATTTCGATCGTCTCAATCCTTACGCGCGGCTGATAGTTGATGAGGCTCACCGCCGTGGCGTTGCAGTGGACGTGACGGATGCCGAGGGTGGCTTTTTCCGACTGTCGTTCGGTGGTCGGTCTATCCATTGCCGTGAAAGCCTGTCTGAGCTCACTTCGGCCGTCGCCATGTCGATCTGCGACGACAAGGCCGTCACTCGCCGCGTGGTGGTGCGCGCGGGGTTGACCGTGCCGGAGCAGATGGAAGCCGTGGATGACGACGCGGCACTCGAAGCATTCCTGAAGAAGCACGGGCGTGTTGTTGTGAAACCGGCTCGCGGTGAACAAGGCAAGGGCGTTGCCGTCGGTCTTGAAACATTCGATGAAATGCAGAACGCCATACGCATCGCCCGCGAGCTTTCCGACCGCGTTCTGATAGAAGCTTGTTTCGAGGGTGAGGATCTGCGTCTGGTGGTGATCGATTATCGACTCGTAGCGGCAGCGGTGCGCCGTGCGCCGCGCGTGGTGGGCGACGGTCATAAGTCCATCGAAGAACTGATTGAAAAACAGTCGCGCCGGCGCGCGGCGGCAACGGGCGGCGAAAGCCGGATTCCAATCGACGACGAGACGAGGCGTTGTGTGGCCGGTCTCGGGTTCGAGATGTCGAGCGTCTTGCCGGAAGGCCAGGAAGTGGTGGTTCGGAAAACGGCCAATCTCCACACTGGTGGTTCGATCCACGATGTGACGGAGAAGGTGCATCCGGATCTGGTTCGCGCGGCCTGCACCGCGGCGCGCGCCATTGACATTCCGGTGGTTGGCATCGACCTTATGGTCAGATCGCCGGGCCATCCCGACTATGTCTTCATCGAGGCCAATGAGCGGCCGGGCCTTGCGAACCACGAACCGCAGCCGACGGCAGAGCGCTTTGTCGATCTGCTTTTCCCGCGCTCCGGCGTTAAATCGGCGGAACGGGCACTGGCACCCAGAGGGTAGCGGGTTTCACACACGGTGCAGACCGGTGGGTCTGCTCGCATGATCGCTGCCGGGCTGATCCAAGGTCGGGCGCAATGGGCAATTCAAGGGGTATGCATGTCGCGACTGAAGATCGACGTTTCCTATCTGGTCGAGCAACTCAAGGCGCTTCTGGCGATCGACAGTCCCACGGGGTACACCGACACGATCGTCCGGCATGTGACGACGGAACTTGAACGTCTCGGGCTCGAACCCGAGTTGACGCGCAGAGGCGCCATTCGAGCCGTTGTGCCCGGTGGTCGCCGAGAAGGCGCGCGCGCCATCATCACCCATCTCGATACGTTGGGCGCGCAGGTCAAGTATCTCAAGGATAATGGCCGTTTCGAGCTCATTCCCATCGGCCATTGGTCAGCGCGTTTTGCCGAGGGCGGCCGGGCGACGCTTTACACCGAAAAGGGAACCTACAGGGGCACCATTCTGCCGCTCAAGGCATCCGGCCATACGTTCAATGACGATGTGGATACCATGCCGATCGGCTGGGACTATGTGGAATTGCGGGTGGATGCCATGTGCTGGGACCGTGCCGACGCGCATAATCTGGGCATTGATGTCGGAGATTTCGTCGCCATCGATCCGCAGCCGGAATTTTTGGAAAACGGCTTCATCGTTTCACGGCATCTCGATGACAAGGCCGGCGTTGCCATCGCACTCGCAGCATTGGAATCGCTTCTCAGCAACGAGGTGACGTTGCCAGTCGACACGCACTGGCTGTTCACCATCGCCGAGGAAGTGGGGGTGGGCGCGGCCTCGATTGTCACGCCTGAAATCGCTTCGATGGTGACAATCGACAACGGAACCACAGCGCCAGGGCAAAACTCCACGGAATTCGGCGTCACCATCGCCATGGCCGATCAGGCGGGCCCGTTCGACTATCACCTGACCAAGAAGCTCGTCGAACTTTGCCGTGAGGAAGACATTCGGTATCAGAAGGATGTGTTCCGCTACTACCGTTCCGATTCGGCTTCCGCCATCGAGGCCGGCCACGACGTGCGCACGGCGCTGATCGCTTTCGGTATCGATGCGTCTCACGGCTATGAGCGCATCCATGTCCATGCCCTGCGTTCGGTCGCGGAGCTAGCCACCGCCTATGTGGCAAGCCCGATGGAAATCGAACGCGACGTGGAGGAGGTCTCCGATATCGAGGGCTTCACTGAACAGCCGACCAACGAGGCGGAAATGGCGAGACGCGCCAACAATCTGCCAAAGCAGGACTAGAGCATTTTGCAGTCAAGTATAATCACCTGACCTCCGTACAAATGCGGAACAACTGATAGATAGAGCGAAGCAGCGTTTCCAAGAAACGGTGAACGGCTTCAGCAGCTTATCATTTGTGCCACGTGAGAACCTGAAAGAAGGCGGCATTTTCTGGTCGCCTGTTTCCGCATTGGTTTTAGTGCGGGGAGAACCTTGGTCTCGCAGGAACGCGATTTTTTGAGCTTCAAATATCCATTGATCTGCGGCAAGATAAGTGATCATGTGATCAAACAATATCCGAGCCTCGCAGGGAACAGGGGCCGGTGAGAATGGGAGAAGATCGATCATGAAGATCCGCGCATTTGCTCTGTCCATCGCGCTCGCAGCGGCCACACTCGTGCCGGCGGCGTTCGCAGAAACCATCACGGTCGGCGCGTATCCGGCCAACCCTCCATGGGAGTACAAGACCGAGACCGGAGACTTCGAAGGGTTTGAAGTGGACGTCGCCCGCGAAGTTGCGAAGCGGCTGGGTATGGAGATTGCGTTCCAGGATCTGGGTTTTCAGGCGCTGTTTGCAGCCACCAGTTCAGGACGGATAGACTTTGCCATATCGTCGATTTCCATCACCAATGAACGGCTGCAGAACCAGTCTTTCACCCAGCCCTATTACGACAGCGACGGCACCATTGTGGGTCGCGAGGATTCCAAGGTCGCGACGCTCGAGGAGCTTGACGGGAAGACGATCGGCGTCGTTGCTGCCACAACGGGTGAAGCTTGGGCCAAAGAGAATGCGGAGGAATATGGCATTGCTGATATCCGCTCCTATTCGGCGCAGCAGGATCTTCTGCTTGATGTTCGCGCGGGTCGCCTCGAAGGCGGAGCAGGTGAAATCGCTGGCTTTCAGTATGCGATGACGCAGGTTCCGGGCCTCAAGATTCTTGTGCGCATCCCGACCGGTGAACGCTTCGCGATGATGACCCGCAAGGATCATCCCCTTCTGGAAGAGGCAAACGAGGCAATCTCGGCCATGAAGGAGGACGGCACGATGGCAGCCATCCACAAGACCTGGTTCGGCGTTGATCCTGATGAAGGAACGAGCACGGTCAAGGCAATGTCTATTCCAAAACCGGAGTGAGCCCAGAAGCATCCGAAACATCGACGGCGTCCTTTGGAAGGACGCCGTTTTCATGAGGAGCACATGCGATTGAACAACTGCACATGTGTGGCTTCCGGCACCTCCGTCATTCGATTGGCATCCATCTAGTCATCCCCCCGGCCCCGGGGGCAGGCCGTTCGCGAGCGGTCAGGGTCAACCCGCCAGCGCGAGGCCCTTGTGGCGGAACCGCGCAGTGCTCGCGTCGAAATCATAGGCGCTTGCATGGCGTTCTGCCTCGCGCGCCAGCCGGTCGACCGTGTGGATCACAAAGTCAGCCTTCTCGTCCGTCATCAAGTAGCTAAGGTTCAGCCGAACCCAGCCCGGCTTCTCCATCTCCCGCCCGTCTCGAATGCTCTGCAGAAGCGCAGCCGAGAGTTCTTGATCGATTCCAAGCAGGTGATGCGCATAGGGGCCGGCGCAGGCACAGCCGCCGCGCGCCTGAATGCCGTGAAGATCGCTCAGCATCCGCGTGAAAAGCTGGTGGTGCAACGTCTCTCCTTCAGGACAAAGAATGCGGAACGAGAAGATTGGCAGCCGTGGGGCAGTCGGGTTTCCCAGAAGTTGGAGGCAGGGGTTTTGCGACCAGACGCCAAGCGCCCGCGTTCGCAGCTCCTCGTGCCGGCGATCGATGAAATCCTGGCCAAGTGCTTCCTTCACCAAAAGGACGAGAGCGGCGCGGATGTCGCCCACGACGTTGGGGGTGCCGGCCTCCTCGCGCGCTGAAAGCGAGCGGGAGTAATCATGCGCCCATGGTGACACGAAGGTCACCGAACCGCCGCCGGGCATAGTCGGCTGTGCGGTACGCGCAATGGCGTTGCGCAGGATCAGAAGGCCCGATGCGCCGGGCCCGCCGGGGAATTTGTGTGGGGAAAGCACCACGGCATCCTTGGCGCAATCGGTGCCGGGCTTCATGTCGATTTCGAGATAGGGCGCGCCGCCTGCATAATCCCAGATGGCGAGCGCATCATGGGCTTTGAGAAGCCGCGTCACCGAATCCGTATCAGTCATTATGCCGGTGACATTCGAGGCTGCTGAAAATGTGCCCACCTTCAATGCGGCATCGGCATTGGCTTCAAGCGCAGCCTTGAGGGCATCCATGTCCGGACCGCCACAGGCGGTCTCGGGAATGGCGATGATCGTTGCACCGCTCTCGCGCCAGGGCAGAATGTTGGAGTGATGCTCATAGGGACCGGTGAACACCACCGCTCCGCCGCCTGCGGCAACGGTCTCTGCAATCTGCAGAAGGCGCACGAGCCGGTTGATGCCGGATGTGGCGCCCGATCCGGAAAAGACTACGCTCGTCTCGTCATCCGCCCTGACGATGCGGTGTATCTCGGCACGCGCCGCCTCGCGCAGACGCGTCGAAAATGATCCACAAAAGGACGCTTCGGTGTGGCTGTTGGCGTAAAAGGGCAGCACTTCATCGCGGACGAAATCCTCCATCTGCGCAAGTGCGCGGCCGGAGGCCACATAATCCGCGTAGACAAGTGGTTTTGGCCCGCAAGGGCCGTCGACCACCGCGTTCTCGCCGATCAGACCAGATTGCAGATACTTGGCAATGTCCGTGCGTTTGAGGCTTTCCTTGAAGACGTTCAGAACATCACGTGCCATGGTTCGGTCCATCAGTTTCGTCAGAACGAAAGGATCGCACAGTGATCATCTATCATTTTCACATAAAATGATGGATAAATCGACAAAAAGGGGTCATATGATCGGTTATGGTCGAAAAAATAGATCAGTTTGACAGGCGCATACTGCGCGCGCTCCAGCGCGACGCATCTCTCTCGCAAAGGGACCTCGCGGAAAAGGTGGGCTTGTCTCAGAATGCATGTTGGCGGCGTCTAAAATCGCTCGAGGAGCGCGGCGTCATCCGTGGCCGCACGCTTCAGGTGGACCGCAACAAGTTGGGGCTGGGGCTGGTCGTTTTCGTTATGGTCAAGACACGCCATCATTCCACGGCATGGCTGCAGACTTTCCGCCAGCATGTTTCCAGCATTCCCGAAATCGTCGACTTCTTCCGCATCGGTGGCGATTATGATTACATGCTCCGCATTGTGACGACGGATATGGAAAGCTACGATTCCGTCTATCAGCGTCTGATTCAGAAAGTGGAACTCGAATCCGTCACATCCTATTTTGCCATGGAGGCCATCGAAGAGCGACGCCCCCTGCCCATATGACCCTTCAGGCCTGTTGATGAAAACACGTTCCATCTCGTTAGAGCGCATTGCGCTCTACGCGTCTCTCACATCTCTCACCGCGCTCAGCATCGATGCCGTCCTGCCAGCCCTGCGGATCATCGAGGTGGAGCTGCGTGTGGAGCCGCCTCTTTCCACACAGCACATCGTGTCGCTTTTCATCTTCGGCATGGTGTTCGGCGAGTTGTTTCTTGGCCCGATCTCCGATGCCATCGGCCGCAAGAAGGCTCTCGTTCTGGGGCTTGGTCTTTTTATGGCGGGCACATTGGTGGCGATGTTTGCGACGAGCGTCGGCGTGATCGTGGCCGGCCGGATCCTTCAGGGCATCGGCGTGGCAGGACCGAAGATCGCCACGCGCGCCCTCATCCGCGACCAGTTCGAAGGCGAGGCCATGGCCCGCATCGTGTCTTTCATGTTCGTGCTGTTCATTCTCGTACCGATGCTCGCTCCGGCTATGGGACAGTTAGTTCTAGCCATTGCGGGCTGGCGGGCCATATTTGTGGTCTATCTGGCCCTGTCGGTGCTTCTGTGCATTTGGCTGATCGCGCGACAGCCTGAAACGCTTCCGCCGCAGACTCGTATCCGCTTCCATCCGGTGACGCTTCTACAGAATGGCGCGCGCATCCTGCGCAGCCGGCGCGTGACTTTACTGATCATAGCGACCGGCCTCGTCTTCGGTGCGCATCTTCAATATCTAAGCACGGCGGCCGACATCTTTTTCGATGTCTATGGCGTTTCCACCCTGTTTCCCGCTTATTTTGCAGCTTTTGCCGCAGGCATCGGTCTCGCCTCCATCGTCAACGCCCAAATCGTGCGCCGGTTTGGCATGCAGTCGATGTCCGAGGGGGCATTGCTCGGCCTCGTCATTCTGGGGTTAAGCCTATTGTCCCTGTCACTTGTCTATCAGGGCCGACCGCCTTTTCTGGCCTTCATGGGGATGGGCTTTTTGGTATTCTTCTGCATAGGCATCCTGTTTGGCAATCTCAATGCCATGGCGATGCAGTCTCTGGGACAGTTGGCGGGACTCGGCGCTTCGCTTATTGCGTCCGGGTCGAGCCTCGTTGCTGTGGTCTTTGCGGTCAGCTTCGGCGCGTTCTATAATCAGACGACAATACCGCTCGCATCCGGCTTTCTGACCACTGGTCTGCTTGGCTTTGTTCTCGTCCGGCTCGCCTCGGGGGCGAGCCAGGAGCCGGTGGTACCGGTCAAGCACAGGGCGTGATCAGACGGCGGCCGCCACGACAATGATCTCGACCGTGTAATCGGGTGTGGCCAGCGCGGACTCGCCGCAGGCACGGGCTGGTGCATGTCCTGGCGCGACCCAGGCGTCCCAGACTTCGTTCATCTCGGCGAAATGCTTCATGTCGGCGAGCCAGATGGTCGCCTGCAGGATGCGGGTCTTGTCAGAACCGTTCTGCTCCAGTAGCGCATCGATCTTCTTGAGAATGTCTTTGGTTTGCGTGGTCACACTCTCACCCGGCGTTCCCACCTGACCGGCCAGATAGATCGTGCCATTGTGGATGACGGCCTGGCTCATGCGGGCGCCGGTGGCGACGCGTTTGATTTCGGACATGAATTTTCCTTTCAGGACTTGATCAGTCGGTTCGGTGCAAGGGCCTGCACCACGGTGTCGGGAAGGGTGGATGTCCGCCCCGCACAAAGATCGGCGGCCAAAGCCGAGAGCGCGGGCGAGGTCTGCACGCCATAGCCTCCCTGACCGGCGAGCCAAAAGAAACCTTCCGCATCCGGTGCGAAGCCGACGGCGGGCGTGCGGTCGGGGAAGAAGCTACGCAGCCCCGCCCAGCTCCGCTCGATGCGTGTGACAGGCACGGTCACGGCCTGCTCGAAACGATGCAGCCCTTCCGCGAGCACCATGTCGTCGGGCCAGGCATCGAAGGGCTCGGTCGGGTCTTCGTCTGCCGGCGAGACCATCAGCTTTCCCGCATCCGGTTTGCAATACCAGCCTTCGCCTGCACAGGCAAAAAGCGGCCAGCCTGTCACGTCATGCCCCTCCGGAGCAGGCAGGATCACGGCCGAGCGGCGCATGGGCGTCAACCCCAGCGGCTGCACGCTGGCAAGTTTTGCGATCTCATCGGCCCAGGCTCCGCCGGCGTTCACGACCACCGGCGCGGAGAAGGAGCCTTGGGGCGTCTGTAGCGTCCACGTCCCGTTGGTGCGCGAAATGGCGGTTACAGGCGCCTTGTTGACGATGCTCCCGCCGCGTTGTCGGAGCATTTTGGCAAAGCCCTGCAAAAGACGGTCGACATCGATGTCCTGTGCGCCCGGTTCGACCGCGGCTGCGGCGATGCTGTCACGCTTTAATATCGGAACACGGGCAACCGCTTGATCGGCGCTGAGACGTTCCATGCCGGTTGCACCTTCCAGAATCGCCTCTAGATCCTCCAGATGTTCCTCGAGCGCGACGTATAGAAGGCCACGCGGTGTGAGCAGACTGTTGTCGGAGATACCTTTCGGCTGCATGAAAAGGGGTTCGGACGCAGCGTTGAGTGCACGCAGGGTGGCATTGCCATAGTTCCGGATGAATATCGCGGCCGAACGGCCCGTCGAATGGTAGCCAATGGCATCCTCCGCCTCCAGAACGGTGATGCGGGCATCCGCAGCCATGCGCGCTCCCGCGCTGATGCCGGCGATCCCGCCGCCGATGATAATGATGTCGGATGTCTGACTCATCTTCCCCTCACGCGGTTCCATCGTCCGACGCGGCTCCCTGTTCTCATGCAGGGCAGACCGGTCGTTCGAGCACTCTCGTCTACGGTGACCCGATACCCGGCTCATGGATACGGGCGATCTGTGTTCGACCACAGATACCGATCGCGGGGGGAAAGCAATAGGCTCAACGCCTGGGTGGCGTTATGGCACCGACCGCCAGACAGGAGAAACTTTGGAGAGCGCGGCCGGCCGAAAGCGCGCGCTCCAGCCGGCAATGCTCGGATTTTGACCTATCGGCGTGCGACCACCGGGATATAGTTCTCCAGGTCGGTATTGGGGAAATGCACCGTGTTTCCGGTTTCCGAGGAGAGGTAGAGGCCCATCAGTATTTCCATGACCGCGACACCGTCGGCAAAGGTCTCAATAGGTTCTTCGCCCTTGCGGAAACACTCGACCATGTGCCGGTTTTCATCCGTGTAGCCATAAACGCCGGCTTCGTCTTCCAGCACCGGCATCAGGCCCTGCTCGGCGTTCTGCTTCTCAACCAGATCCTCGCCTTCTTCGCCGGTCACCTCACGCGACATGAAGATCTTGAGACCGGTTCCGAGCGAGTTGAACTCCATGGCATATTCCGGCCCAAGCAGTTCAAGCTGGATGCGCAGTCCCGCTCCGACATAAGCCCAAGAGGTGCTGGCCTCGATCATGAGCTGGTTGCCGTCCTCGTCTTCCAGCATAACGTTGCCGCGTGCGAAATCTTCCGAGGGTCGGTTTGCGTAATCTACTTCAGGTCCGAACCGCTTCTTGAGATCTTCCACATAGCGTGGCCTGGTCCATTTCAGATTAGCCACGTTGCCTTGCACGGCCTTAAGTTTCAACGAATCGCGCTTCTTGCCCGGCTCGGTCAGGAGATGGCGCGCCACTTCCACGCTGTGGCACATCATGTCGAGCAGCACGCCGCCGCCCTGCTTGTCTCCCTGCCAGAACCAGGGCTCATGCGGGCCGGAATGCTCTTCCGCCGCGCGCGCCAGATAAGGCCGGCCGGTGGTCGAGGCAGCACGCCGCCAGATGATCTCCTTGCCGCGCAGCACCGGTGTGGCGAAGACCTGATTCTCGAGATAACCATGGTTTAGCTTGGCGGCTTCGGCAAGTCTCAGCATTTCACGTGCGTCGGCCACCGTCCGTGCCAGCGGCTTCTCGCAGGCCACGGCAAAAACCTTGCTGCGGCCGGCCACCACCTCGTCATGAATAGTGCGCATCGTATCCACGCGCGTGTCATTGGGCGAGAGGATCCAGATTGCGTCCACATCGTCTGCCTGCACCATCGACACAAGGCTTTCGTGGCTCTTGCATTCGCCAAGCCCCAGTTCGGCCACCAGCTTGACGATGCGATCGCGGTTCTCTGCCTTGCGGCTGTAGACGGCGGTCACGTCCACATGGCGCACGGCCACCATAGAGCGCAGATGAAATTCGGCGATGAAGCCCGTGCCGACAAGGCCGATACGCAGGCGTTTTCTGGGCTGTACGGACATGATTGGTTCCCCTTTCAAGCTGATTTGGGTGGTGCGGTAGTGCCACGTACGCGCAGCGTTGCGGGCAGAACTACCGGTTTTGTGGACACATTCGCCCCGGAAAGTATCTTGAGAAGAATGCTCATCGCCTGCCGCCCGATGTCTATGCGCGGCTGGCTGACAGTGGTGAGTGGTGGATAGAACGCTTCGCTGAGATAAAGATCGTCGAACCCGACAACAGAAACGTCGCCGGGGACATCGCGCCCGGCTTCACGCAAGTGATGAATGGCGCCGAAAGCCATTTCGTCATTGGCGACAAAGATGGCCGTGGGCGGTTCGGGAAGCGCAAACAGGGCCTCGCAGGCGCGCGCGCCGCCATGCAAAAGATAATCACCGCGCTGTTCATAGCCCTCAGGGATGGCAAGACCCGCATTGCTCATGGCACGGCGGAAACCCTCTTGGCGGCGAAAGCTCATCACCTCCGGTACCGGGCCGGATATATGGGCAATGCGCCGATGGCCGAGCCCGATCAGGTGTTCCACCGCCTCGCAGGCCGCCGCGACATTGTCGATCTGTACATGGGGAAAGCTGGATCTCTCAATCGTTTCCAACGCCACCACAATGGGAGCGTTGGGAGGCAATCTGTTGCGCGGACCATCCTCTTCGGGCAATTTCCCCGTCATCAGGATCATGCCGTCAGCATGCCCATCCCGAAGCATGTCGAAATATTCGATCTCGCGTTCGGGGTCGTTTTCGGTGTTGCCCATCAGCACGGAATAGCCCGCTGCACGTGCAGTCGCTTCCACGCTCTTCAAGATGTCGAGGTAGAACGGGTTGCCCACATCGCGCACCACCATCAGCACCGCCATGGAGCGGGCGGTGCGCAGGCTGCGGGCGCTGGCATTGGGACGATAGTTCAGTGCATCTGCCGTCTTGCGCACACGTTCTCGGGTCTCATTCGTCACCAGATCGCTGCCGCTCAGGGCGCGTGACACCGTGGCGGCCGAAACGCCCAGCACTTCCGCGATGTCCTTGATCTTGGGACGGCCGTTCATGCGCGCAGCCCCCGCCCGCGGCCATAGAACAGCATGAGCACCAGAAGTGTGACGCCAAACACCATTTGCCGGCCAGATTCATCGATGTTGATCGTGGTCAGGATGCTTTGCAGCACAACCAGAAGAACCGCACCCGCCATCGTGCCTGTATAGCCGCCTCTGCCTCCGGAGAGCGGGGTGCCGCCGAAGACCACGGCGATGATCGATGGCAACATGTATTGCTCCCCGACATTGGCAAAGGAGGAGCCCGAATAGCCAAGCAGGCAAAGCCCGGCGATGGCGGCGAACACGCCCGAAAGCATGAAGAGCGCAATGCGGATGCGTCGTACCGGAACGCCCGCCATGAAGGCAGCCTGTTCGTTGGAGCCGATCGCATAGATGCGGTGGCCGAACACGGTGCGGTGTAAGATGAAGGCCATCAGCAGGCCAACCCCGATCCACAGCCAGATGATGCCGGGCAGACCAAGAAGAAAGGGTTTTGTCACGAATTCCGAAAGGGCAGGGGCCGCACGCCCCGAAGGGATGCCTTGCCGGATCACCACGAGCAAGCCTTGCAATACGCCCAACATGCCGAGCGTCATCACCAGCGGCGGAATGCGCAGCAGCGTGACACCGAGTCCATTGAACAGGCCGAAGAGCGCACCGGTAGCCACACAGGCAAGAATAGCGAGCGGGATGCCGCCATCCATGCCATTCATCACATTGCCGGCCACGATGGCCGATAGCGAAACCACGCCGCCGACCGAAAGGTCGATGCCTTCGCGCCCGCCCAGAATGACAAGGTTCTGCCCTGCCGCCACAATGCCGAGAAGGGCAGCGACGATAAGCAATCGCAGGATCTGCCCACCCGAGGCGAAGCCCGGCGAAAGCGTGTTGCCGAGGAAGAGGAGCGCTGCAATCAGCACCAGCGCGATGAGAAGCGGGTTCTTCGCGATTTCGATGGCCCGGTTCATGCGCGCCCCCTGCGGCTGACGAGCACGCCCACCATCAGTGCTGCGAGAATGGCAAGGCCCTGTACGAAATTCTGCCAGTGCGATGGCGTGCCGGCGAAGAAGACCAACGAGTTGATGAGCCCGATGATCAGCGCCGCGATAACGGAACCCGCAACCGTGCCGAAACCGCCCGAAAGGGCGCTTCCGCCCAGCACCACGGCCGCCACGCTGAAGAGCGTCATTTTCGCGCCGACGAGCGGGTCGCCGCTTGCCGTGTCACCGGTGATGCAGAAGGCGGCAAGCGCTGCAAACACGCCGCAAAGCACATAACCTCCAATGCGAATTGTGGTGACGGGAAGCCCGCTCTGGAACGCCGCCTGCTGCCCGTCGCCCACCGCCAGAAGCTGGGTTGCAAGCCGGGTGCGGGCAAACAGATAAAGCAGGAAGGCAAGCGCCACAGCCGCATAGAAGACGAACGGAATACCGAAAAATGTCCCGCCATAGGTGCGCCAGAAAACGGTGGGCGCAGGCATGCCTGCCACCGGGAGAATGACGAGCGCTAGCCCGGTGAAAAAGATGCTGGTGGCGAAGGTAGCGACGATGGCCTGCAGCCTGAGTGCAGCCACCACGAACCCGTTGACCAGCCCGCAGGCAAGCCCCACGAGAACGCCCACGCCAAGCGCGGCTAGCACCGAGAGCCCGCCACCGCCCCAATTTTGCATCAACACGATGATCGTCACATTGACCAGCGAGGCGATGGCGCCGACCGAGAGGTCGATTTCTGCCGCATAGACCACATAGGTCTGCGCCACGGCTAGAAGCATCAGCGCCATATAGGTGCGCACGAGGCCAGTCAGCGAGCGGAAGCTCAGGCTGTTGGGTTCAAAAATGCCGTTCAGAACCAGAAGCACGACGAGAATGAACAGGGCCGGGAGAAAGGGAAACCGCCCGAGCAGCGTTCGAAAGCCCTGATTTTCCTGTCTGGTGGAGGTGGAAACACTGGTCATCGTCATGCCGCCTCGTAGGCTGCGTGGTAGAGATTGTAGCGGGTGCGCTCTGCGCCGCTCAGCTCGCGGCTCACCGCACCGCCGTTGAAGACCAAAATCCGGTCGGCATTGTTCAGAAGCTCAGCGTCTTCGGATGAATAAAGCAGGATTGCGAGCCCTTCTTTGGCGAGCTTGCGGATCAGCGTGAAAAGGTCCGCCTTGGCCGAGAGGTCGATGCCCTTGGTCGGGTCGTCGAGAAGCAAAATATCCGGCTTGTCGATCAGCCAGCGGGCGATCACGATCTTCTGCTGGTTGCCGCCCGAGAGCGAGCCTATGGAGTGGGAGAGCCCTGCAAATTTGGTGTTCAGCGCCTTGAGCGCCGGCAACGCCTTTTCCGAAAGCCTGGTCGGTCTTGCCAGAACGAGTCCGTCTCGCAACGCATGGATGGGGGTGACATTCTCAAGGATGGGGCGTCCGCTGATAACGCCGTCGCGTCCCCGGTCGCCGGAAACATAGGCGATACCCTGTGCAATGGCTGCGCGCGGATTTTCTGTCCGAAGCGGCTGCCCGCTGAGTTCTATCTGCCCTGCAAGCGCCGGCGGCGCGCCGAAGAGAGCCTTGAGCAATGCCGATTGCCCCTGCCCATGCAGCCCGCCGAGCCCGAGAATTTCACCGCGCCGCACCGCAAAATTCACATCACGGAAGCCAACGCCTGTGAGGCTTTCCACCGTCAACGCGATCTCGTGGGAGGCCTCTTGCGATGGCGGTGCGGCCTGTGGTGCTGCCAGCGTTTCCTGCTTGCCCACCATCATGTGTATGACCGCTTCAGGACTTGTGTCTGCGATGGCTTCTGTGCCCACCGTTTCCCCATCGCGGATCACCGTCACCCGGTCCCCGATTGCAAAAATCTCATCCATGCGGTGCGAGATGAAAACGATGCTGCGCCCCTCTTCCTTGAGGTCGCGCAAAATCTCGAAGAAGCGATCCACCTGCGCCCGGTCGAGCGCGGAGGTGGGTTCGTCGAAGATCAGGATCGACGCTTCGGTCGCCAGCGCCTTCATGATCTCGACCAGTTGTCGCTGATCTGCCCGCAGGTCGCCGACAATAGCCGCTGTGTTGAGTTCGGCCCCTGCCACACTTTCAAACAGCGCGATGTAGCGGCTGGCTTTTTCAGCTAGTGCTTCACGGTCGACGAAAAATCCGTTCTTTCTCGGCAGGTCGGGCAGGCAAATGTTTTCAGCCACGCTGCGATGATCGGCGAGGCTCAGTTCCTGGTAGAAAATGCCGATGCCCAGCGCCTGCGCTGCACGCGGCCCGCTCACTGTCACCGCGCGCCCGTCCAGCAGTACCTCGCCCGCATCGGGCCGCACGCTGCCGGCAACGATCTTGCAAAGTGTGCTCTTGCCGGAACCATTGGCACCGATCAGCACATGGACTTCGCCAGTGTCGAGTTCGAGGTCGCCGCGGCGTAGCGCCAGCGTGGCGCCGTAAGCCTTGCTTACACCGCTGAGCTTCAGCTTGGTCATGACTTCTTTCCGAAGAGAGCGCCGCGCCAAGCAATGCCGGCGCGGCATTCAGGGTACGGGTTACTTGAACAGCGCTTCCGCATCCTCGATGGAAAGTGAGCTCGTGTAGGAATAGTAACCCGGCTTGCCTTCAACCGAGGCTGCCACTTCTTCCAGGTTTTCCGAGCTGATGAAGGGAATCGGCAGATACATGGCGTTGTTGTACTGCCCGGCCGTGGCCGGCTCCTTCAATTCCCGCCCCTGCAGCATGAGCACGGCAACGTTGAGCGCGCTTGCCATCACGCCGGGCGGGTTCACCGAGGCGCCGGAGTTGAGGTCGTTCTCGGTCCATATATCAATGAAGTCCTTGCGGATCTCGCCGGTCGCAGCGATGTCGCCAGCCTTGTCGGCATCCATGATTGAGCGCCATGCGCCGGCGGCCATGCCGTCCTGCACCCAAACGCCGTCTATATCGGGATAGGTGGCGAGCAGGTTCTGCATGGCCTGCTGGCCCTGCGCTTGATCCCAGTTGGCGTTCACTTCATTGACGATCTCGATGCCGTCATGCTCCCCGAACACTTCGCGGTAGCCAGCAACGCGCATCTCGTTTGCGGGGTGGCCGGCGACGCCGTTGATGGCGACCACCTTGCCTTTGCCTTCCAGCGTCTCGGCCAGCCATTTGGCGCTTTCCATGGCCCAACCTTTCTGGTCGAGACCCACATAGATGGCATCGGGCGAAGACACCTCCGCATCCGTGGCGATGACCAGAATGCCGGCTTCCTTGGCCTGTGCGAAGACCGGGTCAAAGGCTGTGGGGCTGTTGGGGTTAATGATGATCGCATCCACGCCCTGGCTAATGAAATTGCGCACATGGGCAATCTGGCCGGGCACGTCAACATTTGCGCTCTGGGCGACCACTTCGACATTCACGCCTTTGTCTTTCCAGGCCGCTGCTGCCTGTTCGGCTTCCTCAATCATCTGCGTGCGCCATTCGCTGCCCACCCAGCCGTTTGACAGGCCGATCTTGAAATCTTCAGCCATGGCCGAAAGGGCGGTGCCTGCAAGGGCAGCGGCGGCCACGGCGACAGTTGCCAGACGTTTCATGAATTCCTCCCTGATGACGTGCACCGGCGGCGCAGGGAGTTGTTGCCCGTTGCCGATCGTGCGGTTCCTTCCCGTTGACGTGTCCTTTACTGGTGACCTGTCACGTCAATGAAATCGATTGTATGACAAATGTAATCGATTTCAACAGGATTTTTTATCGCGCGGAAAGCATTGTTTTGCTTTGCAAAATGAAAGCCGGCCATGGTTGGGAGACGAGAGCTTTCTGGCGCGCCGGGTTTGTATCACCGTGAAGCAAACTGTGCGCTCGGCATTGTTGCTCGGCTTACTTTCAGTCGTCTAGTTTCCGCCTTCTCCCTGTGATTCTGTGCCAGCTGTGATTCTTTGACTTGCAATTCGAGTAGCGTAAACGTGTCTGAAAATGTGTCGCTGGAAGTGGTCCAGCTTGAGCTCCTGCTCAGCCTCTGCGATGTGATCGCTCAAGGGTTTGAGACGGCCCTTCTGTCGGTGCTGGATCAGGTTGACGGTCAAATTCTGTTCAATCGCCGGCTGGAAGGGGATCCGCAGTTTCAAAGGGTCGCTGCAGTCATGGTGGGACCGGATGCCGATGTGGCGCTTGTGTTTCTTGATCGATCGGGAACCACCATGCAGGTGGAAAATGTGGGCGAAAGCACGCGAACCATAGCGCGTGAAGCCGTCAAGGCGCGCTGCCGGGCGATCGGTGCGAGCGGTTGATCGAAAAACCACCTGGGAAAGCCGTTTAGGGGCTCCATCTGGGGGCCCTTGTGACTACCCGTGACGCGACGACTTGCCCTCCTGCTTACGATGCATCGTCGGAAACGGTATCACCGTGCAAGTGGATGTGCGTGCGGAATACTCGGCCTTGAGGGCAGCATCCATTAACAGTCCCACTGCTTCGCGCAATTGCTGAGTCGCCGGATCCGAGCCGGTAAGGGCGGCCTGGATTTTCTCCAGATGCTCGTGAACGGACGCGAAATCTGTCTGCATAACGTACCTTTTCTGTGCCCCGCAATGATCCGACCATGCGCAGAAATTCGTAACCGGCAAACAAACTATATCGAGCAGATTTTAACGACCGCGTCAGTCGTACCCGTCAGTTCAACTCGTGGAGCGCCTGAGCTCGTTCCGATGGAGACGCTGGTGCCGAAAGGTTCCTGATCTTCCATTCTTCTTGACCTATACCTGAATAGGCCTTGGCTTTCATAGAAAACACCGCTTAAATGATCGTCGAGAGTGAACAGGAAAATGCTTTCGGCCATGCTCATGGTCGCAGGCTGGCGCGGGAGGCGTCGCTTGGCGAAGACAATTCCTTTCATCCGTATGTTTGTTGCGCACCGTGTGCGCGTGTGGCGTTTGCTGCGCCGCACTCCATGTTCCGTTTTACTGTTTCCATCACTTTTTCTCGCATGGCTCCGGCGCTTGCCGCATCCACGCGCTGAGCCAATGTCCGGCAGTATCTTCAATACAGGTGAGATATCAGGACAGATCGTAACCTAGGACGCTGCTCCGCCTTCCGCGGAAATGAGCCCAAGGCAAGGGAGGAATATATGGGTGAAATCTCGATGACCGTGAACGGCAGGGCGGCAAACGCTTCTGTGCCGGACAATACGCTATTGGTGGATTTTCTACGTGAGCATCTTCGCCTGACCGGCACGCATGTGGGGTGTGACACCAGTCAGTGCGGGGCCTGCGTCGTTCATGTCAACGGACGAGCGGTCAAGAGCTGTACAATGCTCGCCGCTTCTGCCGAAGGGGCGGATGTCACGACCATCGAAGGGCTGGCCAATGGCGAGCTTCATCCCATGCAGGCGGCATTCAAAGAAAACCACGGTCTGCAGTGCGGCTTCTGTACGCCGGGCATGATCATGTCGGCCACAGATATGGTGGCCAGGTACCGGGCGGCGGGGAAGGAGCTCACCGAAGAGGCGATCCGCCACGAGCTGGAAGGCAATATCTGCCGCTGCACTGGTTATCACAACATTGTCCGGGCCATTCAGGATGGCGCGGCCAAGATGGCTTCAAGCTGAGGGAGGGCACCATGAGCGAACAAGGTATTGGCGCCCGTGTTCTCCGCAAGGAAGACAAGCGCTTCATCACCGGAAAGGGCCGGTACACCGACGACATCCGCAACGAACGGCAGACCTATGCCGCCTTCGTGCGCAGCCCGCACGCGCATGCAAGGGTCAAGTCCATCAGCAGCGCGGAAGCTGAGAAGATGGACGGCGTCGTCGCCGTTCTCAACGGAAAGCAACTTACCGATGACGGCATCGGAAACCTCATTTGCGGGTGGGCGGTCAATTCAAAGGACGATACACCCATGAACATGGGAGCATGGTCCGCACTCGCCACCGAAAAGGTGCGCTATGTAGGCGATGCGGTCGCTATCGTCGTGGCCGAAACGCAGGCCCAGGCACGCGCTGCTGCCGAAGCCGTGGAAGTTGACTATGAAGAACTCCCGGCCGTCGTGCATGCGGTCGATGCGCTGAAAGATGGTGCACCGCAGGTTCATGATAACGCACAAGGCAATCTGATCTTCGACTGGGGATTGGGCGGAGAGCAAGCGGTCGACAACGCACTGGAAGGCGCTGCCCATGTGACCGAGATAAAGATCGTCAACAACCGCTTGTCGCCAAACCCGATGGAGCCGCGCTCGGCGATCGCCACCTATGACGAGGCGGAAGATCACTACACGCTCTACACCACCAGCCAGAACCCGCATGTGGCAAGGCTGGTGCTCTCCGCCTTTTATCAGGTCGCGCCCGAACACAAATTGCGCGTCATCGCTCCCGATGTCGGCGGTGGCTTCGGCTCCAAGATCTACATCTACCCGGAGGAGATCGCGTGTCTCTGGGCGTCGATGAAGACCAGGCGCTCGGTCAAATGGACATCGAGCCGGTCGGAGGCCTTCCTCACGGATGCGCATGGTCGGGATCACGTCTCCACGGCGAAAATCGGCTTTGATGCACAAAACCGCATTGTCGGTCTCAAGGTCGACACCGTCGCCAATCTCGGCGCCTATATGTCGTTGTTCTCTTCGGCAGTGCCGACCTATCTCTATGCGACGCTTCTTTCGGGCCAGTACGACATCGCCAACATCTATTGCAATGTGCGCGCGGTCTACACCAACACGGCGCCGGTTGATGCCTATCGGGGTGCCGGTCGCCCGGAAGCCTGCTTCCTCATCGAGCGCATCATGGAAACGGCAGCACGCGAACTGGGTGTCGATCCGGCAGAGCTACGCCGCATCAATTTCATCCGCCAGTTCCCGCATGAAACGCCCGTCATCATGACCTATGATGCAGGCGACTTTGCCGGCAATCTCGATCAGGCACTGGAGGCGGCGGACTACAAGGGCTTCCCCGCCCGGCGCTCGGAAGCTGCCAAACGTGGAAAGCTGCGCGGCATCGGGCTCGCCTCCTATATCGAAGCCTGCGGCATCGCGCCCTCGGCGGCGGTCGGTTCGCTGGGTGCTGGCGTCGGCCTTTGGGAGAGTGCCGAGGTGCGGGTCAATCCCGTCGGCACGATCGAGGTTCTGACCGGCAGTCACAGCCATGGGCAGGGCCACGAAACCACCTTTGCCCAGGTGGTGGCGGAGCGGTTCGGCCTGCCGATCGACAACATCCAGATCGTGCATGGCGACACCGACAAGGTACAGTTTGGCATGGGCACCTATGGCTCGCGTTCCGGCCCGGTCGGCATGTCGGCCATCGTCAAGGCGCTCGACAAGGTGGAAGCCAAGGTCAGGAAAATCGCCGCCCATGTGCTCGAGGTTTCCGAGGACGATCTCGTCATCGAGAATGGCGAGGTGAAGGTGGCCGGAACCGATCGTGCAATGGCCTGGCATGAGGTAGGCCTTGCCGCTTACACCGCTCACAATCTGCCGGCCGGTATGGAGCCGGGGCTGAAGGAGGGCGCGTTCTACGATCCCGCAAACTTCACCTTCCCCGCCGGCACCTATGTCTGCGAAGTGGAGGTAGACCCCGAAACGGGCGAGACGAAAATCGTCCAGTTCGTCGCTTCCGATGATTTCGGCACCATCATCAACCCGATGATCGTGGAGGGGCAGGTGCATGGTGGCATTGCACAGGGTGTCGGCCAGGCGATGCTTGAAAACGTGGTCTATGACGAGGACGGCCAGCTCCTGTCGGCCAGCTACATGGATTACACCATGCCGCGTGCCGACAATGTGCCGAGCTTCGTCATTCACCACCATTCCACCAAGAGCCCGTCAAACCCGCTCGGCATGAAGGGCTGCGGCGAGGCGGGCGCCATAGGCACACCGCCGGCGGTCATCAACGCCATCACGGATGCAATCGGCAACAATGATCTCCAGATGCCGGCCACGCCGCCGCGCGTCTGGGCCGCGTTCCAGGCCGCTTCGACAAAGATCGCGGCAGAATAGGGAGGCCAGTTATGTATGATGTAACCTATCACCGTGCCGCAAGCGTCGACGATGCGGCGGCTAAATTCTCTGCCGCCTCCGACGGGCAGTTGCTCGCCGGCGGTCAGACCCTGCTTCCTACCATGAAGCACCGCCTGGCCGCCCCTTCGGACCTCATCGACCTGCGCGGCATCGCAGATCTCGTTGGCGTGAAGATATCGGGACGCAAGGTCACCATCGGTGCCATGACCACCCATGCGGCGGTCGCCGAAAATGCCGAACTCGCAAAAGTCTGCCCGGCCATCGTCAAGCTGGCTGGCGGCATTGGCGACCCGGCGGTCCGCCATCAGGGAACCATCGGCGGATCCATCGCCAACAACGATCCGGCGGCGGATTATCCGGCAGGTCTTCTGGCGATCGCCGCCACGATCCACACCAATCGGCGGGAGATTGCCGCGGGTGATTTCTTCACCGGGCTTTTCTCCACCGCGCTGGATGAGGGGGAGATCATCACCGCGGTCAGCTTTGAGGCTCCGGAAGCCTGCGGCTACGCAAAGTTCCCCAATCCAGCCTCGCGCTATGCCATGACCGGGGTCTTCGTGGCCAAAACCGGTAGCGGTGTGCGCGTTGCCGTCACAGGAGCCGGATCGGATGGCGTGTTCCGGCATGAGGGGTTGGAACAGGCCCTGTCGAAGGACTGGTCTGCCGCGGCGGTGGACGGGGTGGACATTTCGGCTGACGGGCTCATGTCCGACATCCATTGCGATGCCGCCTACCGCGCCAATCTGATCCGGGCGATGGCCAAACGCGCGATCGCCTGAAAAGGAAGCGAAAACAGCAAAGCCCGGGCGCCATCCGCCCGGGCTTTGTTATGGAAAAGGGATTGTTGAGCTCGGCTCAGCGCTTCATCAGGTCGATGGCCGCTGCCGCGATGGCCTTCACCGCCGTTGGAATACACGCCTCGTCCAGGTCGAAATCGCTACGATGGAGCATTGTTTTGCGGTCCTTGAGACGCGAGCCGATCCTCAGATGCGCGCTTGGTACACGGGTAGAAAACTCCGCGTAATCCTCACTGCCCATGGACCCTTGCGGCAGTTCGATCACCTTGTCGTCGCCGATCATGCTACGCGTGGTTTCGAGCACGGGGTGCAGGATGTCAGGATCGTTCACAACAGGCGGAACGCCGGTCAGGAACATCGGCTTGCAGGTCACCCGATGGGTCAGCGCAATGCCTGCGCAGACGCGTTCAATAGCAGCCTTCACCGCCTCGCGCACGGCCGGGTTCTGGCTGCGCGTTGTGCCTTCAAGTGTCACACTGTCGGGGATTTGGTTGCGCGCCGATCCGCCCTTGATAGAACCGATGGTCACCACCGCCGCTTCCAGCGGGGCGATCTCGCGGGCGACGATCGTCTGAAGCGAGGAAACGAGGTTGCCGGCAGCCACGATGGGATCGACCGCTAGGTGCGGGTGCGCCCCATGCCCTGATTGACCGGTGATGGTGATGTCGAACGGATCGGTGGAAGCAAAGGCCGTCTTGGGATGATAGCCAATCGTGCCGCCGTCGATCAGCGGCCAGTTGTGGTAGCCCAGCATGATGTCGGGTTCCACCCATTCGAACAATCCGTCCTCCAGCATGGCGCGCGCGCCGCCCAGCCCTTCTTCCGCCGGTTGAAACACCATCAGAGCCCGGCCCGGCAATGCATCCGCGAGGCGTGAGAGCACCTCGCTCACACCCAGTGCAATGGCTGTGTGCGCGTCGTGACCGCAAGCGTGCATCTTGCCCGGATTGCGTGATTTGTATTCAGGCGAAGCGGTTTCCTGGATCGGAAGCGCATCCATGTCGCCACGAATGCCGATCGTCTTGCCATTGCCTTGCCCGATCGTGGCTGCAACACCGGTTTTGCCGATACCAGAGCGATGATCGACACCCAGCCGCGTCAGCTCCCGCATAACCAGTGCTGAGGTCTCATATTCTTCGAAGCCTAGCTCCGGATTGGCATGGAGGTGCCGGCGGATTTCGATCAGGCGCGGCGTGATCTCGGCAGTGATCTCTTCAATGCGCGCACGCAGGTCTTGCTCTTCTCTCATGGCTGGGCTGCAGTCCTTGATAGGTAAAAAATGGCCGGCGCAGCCTGTCAGGACCACGCCGGCAGTTGTCGTCAGGGGATCGGCTATTCCTTGCCGATTTCGACGATCTGCTTGTAGACGTCTTCGCCCCACACACCCTTGCCAAGGTTGTCACGCACGGATTGCGTGGCTTCCATGAATGGCGCCTTGTCGGGGTGGGTGACCGTTACGCCGGCCGATTCCATCTCGGCGATGTACTTCTTGGTCTGGTCCGGCATCAGCTCGTTGACCTTTGCAGTCGAGGCATCGTTCGCCTGCCGAAGAAGTGCCTGCTCTTCCTCTGAAAGCCCCTGCCAGAACTGATCGCTGATGACCACATAAGCGGGCTTGTTGATGTAATCGACCATCGCCACGCCCTTCTGCACTTCGTAGAATTTCTGCGCATAGATCGTTTCGATCGGGTTTTCCTGCCCGTCAACGATGCCCGTCTGCAAGGCGGTGTAAACTTCTGCGAAGGCCATCGGAGTGGGGTTGGCGCCCAGGGCCCGCAGCGATTCCACGTAGTAGTCGCGTTCCGGCGCGCGCAGCTTTAGACCGTTGAGATCATCCATGGAGTTGATGACGACGTTGGCGCTGATTTGGCGCGGGCTGCGGGGCATGAAGCCGAGCATTCGCACCTGACGTTCAGCCGTCAGACGCTCGTTCCATTCCTTGCCGAAATCCGTATCGAGCACCTTCTTGTAGTTGTCGATGCCGTTCATGAGATAGGGCAGGGCGAGATATTCGATTTCCTTGAGGCCGGGGTCGCCACTTGCCAGCATTTGCGTCGAGCCGAGCGCCATCTGCGCGTAAACCTCACGCGGGGTGCCCAACTGGTCACCCGGGAAAATCGTCACCGTATGATCGGAGTTTTCCTCCACAACGCGTTTGAATTCCATCGCGCCTTCATACTGCGCTTCACCCGGCTGAGCCCAAAGCGCATAGCGGATTTCCTCCGCCTGTACGCTGGCTGTCGCCAGAAGAACGGCGCTGACTGCGAGTGCTTTCATCTTCATGCTGCAAACTCCCCTTTTGATTTCGCTTTTGTGGATGAAGAAACGGACCGCATGTGCTCGACGAAGTCGGAGCAAAACGTCACGAGGTGATCGACGAAACGGGCGCCCTTGTCGGCCGAAGACCGTGAGGCGTCACCTCCGGCAATCCCGTTGGAGCAGTGATCGTCCACATTAATCGGGAGACCAATCTCCGTACCTTGAAAGCGCACCGCGGCAAGTCCGGCGGTGGGCAGGTCGATCATCTTTCCGAACTGGGCATCGATTTTCACGGCATCCATGCGGGTGAGATCCGGGAAGAGGTGCAGATAGACCGAGGTAATCGGATCGCCCCCATGCGCAAACGCCTTCTTGCCGAATTCGCCATGGACCTCTTGCCAGAGTGGATCGGGAATGGAACGCCATAGATTGATACAGGGGACCAGTACATCATGCTCGCGGCGGACCGCGCGTATGACCTGATCGATCAGCGGTGCATTGCCACTGTGGCCGTTGACGATCACAAGCTTCGTGAGCCCATGGTCGAGAAAATTGTCGAGCATGTCGCGTAGCGTGGCGCGGAACGCATCGGCCGAAAGCGCAATTCCTCCCGGCACCGAGCGGAAATATTCCGCATAGCCAAAGGGCATGGTGGGTGCCGCAATGGCTCCACTTTTCTCTGCCACGCGGCTGGCGATTTCACGGGTCAGCATGAAGTCGCCCATCGGCACCATCGGCCCCTGGATTTCCTGCGAACCAAGGGGGATGAGGATCACCGGATCCTCACCCATCCGCTCCTGGAATTCCAGAAAGGTCATGTCCTCCAGGAGGTGCTTCTTCGTGGTACTCATTGATGCTTAGACTCCAAAGTCATTGAACGCTCAGTTTCCGAACACGAGGTTGGGAATGAAAAGGCTGATCTGCGGGAACAGAACCAGCAGCACCACCGCCGTGAAAAGGGGGATGTAGAATGGCAGCATCGCCTTCACCATCTGGCCGTGCGAGATCTTTGCGATGTCCTGTGCGATGAACATCAGCACACCCACAGGCGGTGTTGCGCCGCCGATGATCAGGCTGAACACCATCAACACGCCGAAATGCACCGGATCGATGCCGAATTGAAGGATCACCGGAACGAGGATCGGTGTTAGAACGATCTCGGCGGAGGAGGCGACCATGAGAAGCCCGACGCCGAGAAGCATGGCAACGATCACGAAGAGCGCGATCACCGGATTCTCCGAGATGGTGGAGATGCCATCGGCGATGGCCAGCGGCACCTGCTCACGCACCATGATCCACGAAAAGGCCGACGCCACCGCAATGATGGAAAGAATGCGTGCCGTTCCGAGCGCCGTGTTCTGGATCGCGCCCCAGATGTCGGCGGCCTTCACATTGCGGTAGAATAGGCTGAGAAGCAGGCCATAAAGCACCGCAACGGCTGCCGCCTCGGTGGGCGAGAATATGCCGAACAGTATGCCTGCCACGATGATGACCGGGAAGAGAATCGCCGGCCCGCCGCCCTTGATGGCGGCCGCAAGCTCCGGCAGTGTCGCGCGCTCATAGCGGGGGAATTCCCGTTTGCGCGCATAAAAATACGTGAACAGCATTTGTGTGCCGATGATCACAAAGCCCGGCAGAATGCCCGCCAGAAGCAGGCGACCGATCGAGACGTTGGCAAGCGTACCGTAGATCACGAGCGCGACGCTCGGCGGGATCATTGGCCCCACCATGGAGGAGGCTACGGTAACCGCGGCGGAGAACGGCGCGGGATAACCTTCCTTCTTCATGGCGGGGATCAGCACGGAGCCGAGCGCAGTCGTGTCGGCGGTGGGCGAACCTGACATTCCCGAAAAGATCAGGCTGGCAAAGATGTTTACCTGGGCAAGACCGCCATGGATGTGGCCGACAATTGCCTTCGCCATGGCAATGATACGGTCGGTCAGCTTGCAGGCATTCATCAGTTCCCCGGCGAGAAAGAAGAAAGGGATCGCCAGAATGAGGAAGGAATTGATAGAGGCCGTCATGCGCTGGGTCAGAAGCGCCAGATTGATGTCGGCAAAGAAGAAATACACCATGGAGGATATGCCGATGGAAAACACCAGCGGCAGCCCCATGAACAGGAGGACGAGGAGAAGTCCGATAATCGAGATGGTCAGCATTGTGGGGTCCGCGGATTACATGGGATCTTCATGGCCATAGGCCGGATCGGTCTGGCGGTGCATTGGTCGGACATAGACGATGCGTCCGATGATCGCTGCGATCATCAACGCGGCGCCGACAGTTGCAGCCAGTCGCACCACGCCCGCAGGAAGCGGCAGGGCGGAGAGGTCCTGCATGTTTTCAAGGATCACCAGCTTCACACTGGTCCACCCTAGAATTGCAAGAAAACCGATAGAGAGGGTCGCATTGATGTACCGCACGATCGTGCGCAACCGTTTGGGCAACATCAGATAAAACACATCGACATTGAGATGCCTGCCGTCCCAGCAAACTGCCGCCGCTCCGATGAAGGCAATCCAGACGATCAGAAGCTTCGCGAGTTCCTCGCTCCACACGAGTGGTGCATTGAAGAAATATCGCAGGAAAATCTGAAGCAGCGTCACGCCCACGACGATGGTGAGCAGGACGCCAACCGCAATCCTCAGCGGACGCACCAGGTCCATTGGTTTTTGGTCTTTCACGATGGTCCCCATTCTCTTTTTCAGTAACGGAAGCATGCGTAAATATTGGTTGTCCAATATATTTATCGACGCTATTTTTCTGTTCTAGGTATTAATCGGGCATTGCAATGCAGTCACTCGGCGCCATCGAGTTTCGCCATCTACGCTATTTCATGCGGGTCGCGCAGGAGCTGCATTTCGGCAGGGCCGCCGAAATGCTGGGTGTCTCGCAGGCGCCGCTGAGCCTGCAGATACGCCAGTTGGAAGAACGTCTTGGTGTCAGGCTGTTTGACCGCACCACCCGCAGCGTGACGCTCACACCGGCCGGTCGCGTTCTGTTTGAAAAGGCGCAGCAGGTTCTGGTCTCGTTGGAAGAGGGAATTCGAGAGACCCAGGCGGCGGGCGGACTTTCTTCCGGCCGTCTGCGTATCGCCGCTGTCTATGTGGGGCTCTATAATTTCATGTCGAAAGCGATGCGTGAGTTCAGCCGTCGCAACCCCTCGGTCCTCCTGGACATGCAGATCCATACCACGGAAGAGCAGCTTGCCCTCTTGAAGGATAGAAAGGTGGATGTGGCTTTCGTTCGCCCTCCGCGAACGGCCTCGGGCATTTCCTATCGGGAAATCTATCGCGAGGGCTTCGTCGCCGTGCTTCCGGCAGAATCGCCCCTTGCCACACGGAAGAGCCTGGAAGTCGAAGACCTGCGAGACGAAAACTTCATCACCTATTCTTCCATTGTCGGGGTCAGTTATCAGGACGTGGTCCTGCAGCACTGCCGCAAGGCGGGTTTCGTGCCGAAAGTCGTGCAGGAGGTCAGCCACACGATGACGGTCGTGGCCATGGCGTCTGCCGGCATTGGTGTTGGCATTGTCCCGGCCTGGGTTGTCATGACGCCGATGGAAAACGTGGTTTACCGCGAGCTTCCGAAACTTCCGAAAGCTGTATCGCTGGTTGTCGCCTGGCGCGAAGACAGCATGAATCCCTTCGTGCGCGATTTTGTGAAATGCACGCTCGCTGCCGTCGGCGAAACCGGCCGCTGAGGTCGAGCCATACCATCAGATGCCCGATGCAGGGCTGGAGGGAACAGCCCCTGGATCGTTGCAATATGAACCCTGCAGAGGGTCGGACATGATACGATCGCGGCCAGCTTGCTTGGCGCTATAAAGATGACGGTCCGCCCGCATCAGCAGGGTTGCGAGATCGTCGTCGGCATTCTTCAGCGCAATGCCGAAACTTGCCGAAAGCTGGATATTCTTTCGGGGGATCGAATGTATCTTCGATGACAGTGCTTGGCGCAATCGTTCGGCGAGATCGCGGGCGCCCGCGATGTCTGTATGCGGTAGAAGGAGCGCGAACTCCTCACCACCGATCCGGCCGACAATATCGCTCGAGCGCGCGCATTTCCGCAACATACCTCCGAATTCTCTGAGTGCTGCGTCTCCGCCGTGATGGCCGAGCGTGTCGTTGATCTGTTTGAAATGATCGAGATCGCAGACGATGAGAGAGAGCGGAGCTTTGCGCCGCGATTTCATATGGCGGCGTGCCTGCTCTTCAAAGCCTCGACGGTTCAGCACGCCGGTCAGCCCATCCAGGTCTCGATCCCGCCGCAACGCATTCATTACGTCCGTCAGGATAGTGGCGAGGACAGTTAAGGCAAGTGCAGCCCCCATGACAGACAGCGAAAGTTGCAGCGTTTGCCAGAACAATGAATCGCCCGGAGCCATGGCCAGCTTTGGCAAAGAGCTTTTTGCCGTCAGCAATGTTCGCGGAAAGAAATGCAAAGCAAAGGCAAGCAGGACCCAAAAGAGAACATGGTCGGCTCTGCCGGTCTTGCGGGTTGGCAAGATGCGCAGCGCCACGACGAGGAGAACTGCACCGTAGCTGAAGTTCTGCACATAGATCCGCGCCAACAGATTGGGCTGAACATATGCGAAATACCACAACGACGTCATGATCGCCGCGATGAGAGCTATTCCGGCGATGAACCCGAGCCTTTTGCCGGCGCGACGTAAAATGCCCACGCTCGCCAGCATCACGGCCAGCGTGTAGAGAAACCCGGAGAAGAGCGCATTCGGCCCGATTCCCGTAGGCCATTGCAGAACTTGGGAAAGCATGGCGAGACCGAACAGAGCGGACGCGCCGGCGAGAACGGCAGAATGCAGGTGACGCCTGTCCACCGACCAAACCCACATGAAACCAAACGCAAACAAGAGCAGAATGGTCGGACCGATCAAGCCGGTCATGCTGATCTCAGGGCTATTCTCCATTGGGGCATCCAGCATGCTAAGGAGCGCCGGGCCTGGGCGCGGCGCTCAAAGTCCTTCACGCTTTCCCTAATGTCAGATTCACAACAAAGGTTGAAGAGATGTCGGTGACGCACCCCAGTGTCGTTGCCGGAGACTGGATCACCTGCACCAATCGCTGATGCGCAGAGGCCATTGGCCCTTTGATTCCTTTGGGTTAGTGCGTCGCTGGCAAACACATGGAATCGGGAGCGGCATGGAAGATTATCTTATTCTGGCAGTTGCAGCTTTCTTCGCGGGCACGTTGAACACCGTGGCGGGTGGAGGAACCTTCCTGACCTTCCCGGCTCTCGTCTATGCAGGTATTCCAATTGTCTCTGCCAACGCCACCAGCGCTGTCGCCGTGTTCCCCGGCTATCTAGGGGGCGCGCTTGGTTTCCGATCCGAGATCGCTGCCTTCGACCGTCGCCGTCTCGTGCACATTGCCGCCCTCACGGCCCTTGGCGGGTTGGTCGGCTCGCTTCTCCTGCTTGTGTCCTCCAACAAGGCATTCTCGCTCGTTGTCCCATTCCTGCTGGCCATCGCCACGGTCACCTTCGCCTTCGGTACGAAGATTCAAAGCATCGCCCGCCGTTTTGGCAGCGGAACGGGGAAGGGCTGGTTCAGCACTCTTCTGATTTCGATCTACGGCGGCTATTTCAATGGCGGTCTGGGCATCGTCCTGTTGGCGCTCTTCTCGCTCTGGGGCATGCGCGATCTGAACACGATGAACGGCCTGAAAAGCGGCCTTTCTTTCATCCTCTCGGCCATTTCCGTGATCACCTTCGCGGTTGCCGGCATTGTTGCCTGGCCGCAGGCGCTGGTCATGATGGTTGCGTCCACGATCGGCGGATATGCAGGCGCTCCGTTGGCCCGCGCGCTCCCGGCTTCTGTGGTGCGGTTGGTGGTTATCGTGGTCGGAACGGTGATGAGCCTGATCTTCTTTTCAAGATAGTTTTAGGTGCTTGGGGGGCGGCGTTCGCGATTATGGCGTTAGCTTATGTGGCGCCGTCATTCGGGCGAGGGGATATGCTGGCAACTTGATTCAGTCATGATTTGCCGTTCGGCGAGCGCAATGAAGGGCCTTCCGGTTCCTGCCGCATAACCCGGGCTGCGCCGAAAGCTCTTTTGTTCAACCCAGCCTTGCTTTTGACTCAATCTGCCGCTAAATGATGCCTATCGAAATTGCTGTTGAACTTTGTTTTTGCGCTGTCAAGCGCCCCTACGATCTTCCCTCAAATTCGAACTCTCTGATGCACGGCAGTTGCCAGCATCAATTCCCTATGACGATTTGAAAGGAAAATCGTATGACTATTGGTACCGTAAAGTTCTTCAACGCCACCAAAGGTTTTGGCTTCATCGCGCCTGACAATGGCGACAATGATGTCTTCGTCCACATCTCTGCCGTTGAGCGTGCTGGCATGCAGAACATCGTGGAAGGCCAGAAGCTGAGCTTCGACATTGTTCAGGACCGTCGGTCCGGCAAAAGCGCTGCAGACAATCTGCAGGCTGCATAGTTTTCATTTCTGCGGCGTGACCACGGATGTACTGGCACGCTGTATTGAGATGATCAGGAAGGTCGGGTTAGCGCCCGGCCTTTTTTGCGTTTGCTCTTTGGTTCGGATTTCTTCAGCTCTGGTGAGCTGGGCCGGAAGCACCGTTTCCAGCATGGTCCTCCCACACCATGTGCCCGTCGCCAATGTCGCGCGCGATCTGCTGCTGCGGCACATGGTCGAGTTCATGCACAGGGCTTGGCAAATCCTCGGCCCTTTCCATGAAGGCGCGGCGCGGGCGTGAGGGATCGGCCACCGGTACCGCCGCCATCAGTTTTTTCGTGTAATCATGCTGCGGGTTCTCGAAAATCTGCGCCCGGCCGCCCATCTCCACGAAGCGCCCCATATACATCACCGCGACGCGGTGGCTGATCTGCTCCACCACGGCCATGTCGTGCGAGATGAAAAGATAGGACATACCCGTCTCGTTCTGGATGTCCTGCAACAGATCGAGCACCTGCGCCTGAATTGAAACGTCGAGTGCGGCTACCGATTCATCCGCCACGATCAGTTTTGGCGACAATGAAAGCGCGCGGGCGATGCAGATGCGCTGGCGCTGGCCGCCGGAGAATTCATGCGGATAGCGCCGCATTTGGTCGGTTGAAAGCCCGACGCGCTTAAAGAGATAGGCAACCCGGTCTTCCAGCTCGCTGCCGCTTGCAAGCCCGTGAATTTGCAGTGGCTCAGCCACCAGATCGCCCACCCGCATGCGCGGATCGAGCGAGGCATAGGGGTCCTGAAAGATCATCTGCACATCGCGCAGCACCGGCCGCATGGCGCGCGGTGCAAGCCCGCGCGTGGAACGCCCGCCGACGCGAATGTCGCCCTTCCACGGGATCAGGTTCAACAGCGCCTTGCCGGTGGTGGACTTTCCGCAGCCCGATTCCCCCACCAGCGAAAGCGTCTCGCCCGGCCTGATGTCGAAGGAAACACCTTCCACTGCGTGCACACGTTGCACCGGGCGCTGAAGGATGCCGCCCTTGATGTCGAAGCGCACGGTCAGGTCTTTCACGGAAACCAGAGGTTCGGGAACAAGTGGCGTATCCGGCCCGGTTCCGGGTCGCGCTGCCACGCGCTTCGGCTCCGTGGTGCCGGTCATCTCGCCCAGCCTTGGCACTGCAGAGAGCAGCTCTTGGGTATAAGGGTGACGCGGTTCTGAGAAAATCACGCTGGCAGGGCTGTGTTCCACCATACGCCCGTGCTGCATCACCAGCACATCGTCTGCCATCTCGGCCACCACGCCCATATCATGGGTGATCATGATGACAGAGATGCCGAGATCGGCCTGCAGCTTGCGGATCAGCGCCAGTATCTGTGCCTGCACGGTTACGTCGAGCGCTGTGGTGGGCTCGTCGGCAATCAGGATCTGCGGGCTTTGGGCCAGCGCCATGGCGATGACCACACGCTGGCGCATGCCGCCGGAAAGCTCATGCGGATATTGTTTCAAGCGCCGTGCCGGCTCGGGGATCTGCACCTGATCCAGCAGTTCCAGCGCGCGGGCGCGGATTGCACTGTCGGAAAGTCCCCCATGGGCGGAAATCGCACCGGAAAGCTGCTTGCCGATGGAAAGCACCGGGTTGAGCGAGGTCATCGGCTCCTGAAAGATCATGCCGATATGCTGCCCACGCACCTGCCGCATTTCGGTTTCCGGAAGGGCAAGAATGTCCCGCCCCGCCAGCATGGCGGTGCCGCCTGAAACCCGTGCCATGGGTTTTGGCAAAAGCTGCATGAGGGAAAGCGCGGTCATAGATTTGCCGGAACCGCTCTCGCCCGCAATGCACAGTGTCTTTCCGCTCTCCAGCGTGAAGGACAGATCGTCGACGACCGTGCGCGCGCCTGCTGGCGTGGCCACCTGCACGGTGAGCCCACTCACCTCCAGAAGGCCGGTAGCTGAAGTGATGTCTTTGGCACGCGCTTTGGTCATGGGGCCCTTCTCAAGAGAAAACGATGCGCGGGAAGTAGAACGAAATCACCCAGTTGGGCTGGTCGACGATCTCGCTGATGCGCAGGTCGCCGCATACCGAACACAGCATATAGGCGTCCTCGGGCGAGAGTCCGCGCGTGGCGCACAGAAGGTCGATCATGCCGGAAAGGGCGGCGCGCGCTCCTTCCATGAGGTCGGAACCGATGCCCGTCGTCACCTCATAGCCTTCCGCATCCAGATGCCGCGTCACCGGCCCCGGTGTGGTGAAACGCGGCATGGCAAGATTGGCATCCTTCACCACGTCGAGCTTTACCGCCACATTCATCTGGCTCTCAATGGCGGTGCCGCACACCTCGCCATCACCCTGGGCAGCATGCGTATCGCCGATGGAGAACAGCGCGCCCTCCACCTCGACCGGCAGATAAAGCGTGGTGCCCGCTGCCAGATCGCGAATGTCGAGATTGCCCCCCATGCGCCGCGGTGGCACCACGGAATGCAGCCCCGCTTCCGCCGGTGCCAGACCGATGGTTCCGGCGAAGGGTTTGAGCGGAACACGGCCATGTTCGCCGAAGGCAGCCGGCGCGAGGCTTGCCGTTTCATAGTTCCATAGCGTCAGCGCCGGGTCCTTGAACTGGTCCGCCAGAAGCCCGAAGCCGGGAATATTCGCCGTCCAGCCGAAGCCGGACGGTTTGAACGATAAGATTTCCACCTTCAACGCATCGCCGGGCTTGGCCCCATCCACATAGATGGGGCCATTGACCGGATTGACCTTGGAGAAATCCAGCGTGGTGATGTCATCCACGGTGCTGTCGGGTGAAAAATGGCCGGAGCCGGAATCCAGACATTCAAATTCCAGCGTTGAGCCCGGCGTCACCCTTTCTGCGGGCGGGATCGAATGATCCCACCCGAAATGGTGATGACGCCCGTGGATGGTGTAGTCGCAGTTACTGCACATCTTTGGCATAAACCTCGTCATAGTGGACGGGAATGTGCACCGGATCGACGAACAACTTGTCGTCGCCGCCGATGCGTTCGGAACGGATGGTGAAGCGCTCTTCGTTGAAGATCGGCGCCCATGGCGCGTCTTCCATCACTTTCAGATAGATATCGCGCCACATAACCTCGCGCTCGCCGGCTTTGGCCGGGTCGACCATGGCATCGGCGTCCTTGGCCATGGCATCGAGATCCTCGTTACAATACCAGGCCCAGTTCCAGCCGCCCGGCACCGCGCCGTCACAGCCGAGGATCGGACCGTAGAAGTTGGACGGATCGGGGAAGTCGGCAATCCATGCCATGCCGCCCGACCAGATCATCGGAGCCTGATCTTCCTCGCCGCCTGCCGCGATCACATTGGCCTGCGCCAGTGACTTGATCGAGGCGTTGATGCCGATGGCCTTCAGATCCTGCTGAATTGCCTGCGCGATGCGTGGCTGCGGGTCGGTGTTCATCACATAGAGCTCGGTCTCGAACCCGTCGGCAAGCCCGGCCTCGGCCAGAAGCGTCTTTGCCGCTTCCGGATCATAGGCATAGCCCTCGTAATCCTTGGCATAGCCCGGCATGGAGGGCGGCAGAGGTTGGTTGGCGGCAACAGCACGGCCATTGATGATACGCAGAATGCGGTCCTTGTTGATGGCCATGTTCACGGCCTTGCGCACTTCCGGTTTGTCGAAGGGCTCCATCTTCACATTCATGGTCACATAGCCGGTGTGTAGCTGGCCGCCCTGAATGATCAGATCCTTGAATTTGGGGTCGTTCTTCACCTCGATGAACTTCGCCGGCGGAATGCCGTCGCCCGGTACGTCCACTTCGCCATTTTGCAGGCGCAGAAGCGCAACCACCGGCTCCTGTCCGACCTCGAAGATGATCTGGTCGAGTTTCGGCACGCCAGGGTTCCAGTAATCCTCGAACCGCTCGAACACGAGGCGCTGGCCGAGCGTCCATTCGGAGAGCTTGAAAGCGCCGGAACCGACCGGATGCTTGCCGAAATCAGCTCCGTGTTTCTCCACCTCTTCCTTGGGCACCACATGGGCGAAGTTCAGCGCCAGCACATGCAGGAAGGTCGCGTCGGGGCGGGAGAGCTCGAACTTGATGGTGTGGTCGTCCACCACGGTGATGCCGGAGAGCCCATCCGCATCGCCGCTGGAGGCATCCTCAAAGCCCTTGATGGAACCGAAGAAGCCTGCGCCCGGGCTCTGGGTCTTCGGGTTCACCGTGCGCTCGATGGAGTACTTCACATCCCCGGCGGTCAGATCGCGGCCATTGTGGAATTTCACGCCGTCGCGCAGCTTGAAGGTGAAGACAGTGCCGTCGTCGGAAATCTCGTAGGATTCGGCGATCTCCGGGCGCAGTTCGGTCGTGCCCGGCACATAGTCCATCAGCCCGTCAAACAGCGATTTGATCATCGACCAGTTCTGCCAGTCATAGCCGATAGCCGGATCGAGCGTGGAGACATCATCCTTGTAGGTCACGGTCATGGAGCCGCCCTGCTTGATGTCTTCTGCAAGTGCAGGGGCAAGCATGGCGGAGGTGGAAAGGGCAGCGGCGGCAACGCCGGCCAGAAGCAGTTTTCTCATCTCAAGTGTTCCTTTCTCTGGTGCTGCACATTTTGTTGGTCTTGCATCAGCGCAGCTTGATGCGCGGGTCGATCAACGGGGTGATCAGATCGGCAAGAAGATTGCCGAGCACGATGGCGCAGGCTGAAACCAGTGTGACGCCCATGATGATGGGAATGTCGACGCGCTGGATCGCCTGCCAGGCGAGCTGGCCGATGCCCGGCCAGCCGAACACGCTTTCCACCACCACAATGCCCGACATGAAGAGCCCGATGTCGATGCCGATCATGGCGATGATGGGCAGGATGGCGTTGGGCAGCGCATGTTTGAAAAGCACCTTTGCGCGGGTCACACCGGTGGCGCGGGCGGTGCGGATATAATCCTGCCGGAGCACGTCGATCAGCGATGAGCGCATCATGCGCGAATACCAGCCGGCCCCCAGGAAGCCGAGCGTGATGGAGGGCAGGACAAGATGTGCGAAGGTGCCGTAGCCGCCGATCGGGAACCAGCCGAATTTCACTGCAAACACGTAGAGCAGCAGAATGCCGATCACGAATTGCGGGGCCGACACGCCCACGAAAGAGGCAATCATCAGCGTATCATCGGTGCGCGAGCCGCGTTTCAACGCGGCCACCACGCCCATGGTCAGGCCCAGCACGAGTTCGCAGAAGATTGCTCCCACCATCAGGAGAAGGCTCGCGGGCAGCCGCGAGGCGATGAGTTCGGAAACCTCTGTCTTTTGCAGATAGGAGCGGCCGAGATCGCCATTCAGAAGTCCGCCGAGATAGCGCAGATATTGCTCATAGAAGGGCAGGTTAAGCCCAAGCTGTTCGCGGATGTTCTCCACCGTCGCGGCCGTTGCACTGCGGCCGGCGATCTGGCGGGCCGGGTCAGCCGGCACGAGATAAAGCAGCACGAAGGTCACGAAGCTGATGCCCAGCAGGATCAGCGCGGTCTGGATCAGGCGGCGGGCGACATAGGCAAGCATCAGTGGCGCCCCTGCTGTGTCGGGTCGAGAATGTCGCGCAGCGCATCGCCCACAAGGTTGAAACCCAGTGCCAACGCCAGAATGGCAACACCCGGAATGAAGACGAGCCAGGGCGCGGAGGTGAAATAGGTCTGGTTCTCGAAGATGATGTTGCCCCAGGAGGGAATGGGCGGCTGAACGCCGATGCCAAGGAAGGAAAGCGTTGCTTCAAGGAGAACTGTGGTGGCGATGCCGAGCGTCGCCCAGACGATGATGGTTGACAGAAGATGCGGCAGGATATGGCGGAACAGGATGCGGCCCGCACCTGCGCCCATGGCGCGCTCTGCCACAACGAAATCACGTTCGGCGATGGAGCGCGTCTCGGTATAGGTCACGCGGGCGATCTGCACCCAGTTCACCATCGCGATCACCATGGCCACGATCCACAGGCTGGGGCTGAAGATCGCTGCCAGAACAATGGCCAGAAGCAGCGCCGGAAAAGCCATCATCAGATCTGTGAATCGCATCAGCACCGTGTCGACCCAGCCGCGGAAGTATCCAGCGGAAATGCCAACCGCCGAGCCGATCACCACGGCGATGCCATTGGCCACAACGCCGATGATCAGGGATGTCTGCGCACCATAAATCAGGCGGCTGAAGAGATCGCGCCCAACGAGATCGGTGCCGAACCAGAACTGCGCATTGGGTGGCAGCGGAGCACCCTCGATGGTCAGCCCCTCGAAGAACTGCTCATAGGGATTGTAAGGCGCAAGCCACGGAGCGAAGACTGCGGCTAGCACCACCACCGCGATGATGATCAAGCCTGTCAACGCCAGCGGCCGCCGCAAAAGGCGCACCATCACCGAAGGCGTCTGCGTCCCGGTGTTTTTTTCAGCGACCGTTTGTGACATTCGTCCGTCCGTTTGTGTCCAGGCTTGCAATGATGCCGGCGGCAGCCTTCTCGATGGAGCGACGCTCACCCATGGCGGTCTTGCGAAGATGGTTGTAGGCGGTTTCGGCATCACAATTGTGCTTCAGCATCAAGATGGCGGTCGCCTCTGCCACAACCTGTCTCTTGGCAAGTTGATCCTTCAGTCGGGCGATCTCTTCCGTCTGGGCCGTGCGCCGCAGAAAAGCCTGACTTGCCACGACAAGTGCACTGTAGAGCCCGGCGCTGCCGATCGGCTTCAGAAGCTGAGCATCCGCCCCTTGCCCGATCGTCCAGGCAATGCGGCCTGGAGCTTCGGAGCCGATCAGCGCTATGATGGGCATCGGCGCAAGCCCTGGCGCCCAGGGAAATTGCTCGTCATGGCCCATATCGGCATCGATCAGGAGCACGTTAAAGTCCCGCATCGCCTCCTGATCTTCAAGCGTCGGCCAGGCCTGTTCAGCGGCGATGCCGATGCGTGCGCATTGCGCGGTCAGCGCATCCACGTTCTGGTGCGGCCGATGCAGGATCAGCGCCCGCCAGCCGACGAAATTGGGTGTATGGGCAAGGGCCGGGCTCATCGCACCACCCTCAGCTGCCGCGCATCGGCGGCGGTGCTGGCATAGAGCCGGTCAAGCGGCGTTGCCGTCAGGAACGGGTCCGGCGCGATAGCACTCGGGCAATGGTGCACGATCTCGAAATCGCCATCGGCACGGGTGCGGCCGATATGAGCGTGGAGACTGACGTGATTGGTCGCAGGGTCGACGCGCAGCGAGCCAAGCGGAGTTGCCGTCCCGTGATCGCGCACGGCTTCCAGAACGCTCTGCGCATCGTCGCTTCCGGTGCGGCGGATTGCATCGGCAATCATCACCACGGCGGCATAGGCCTGTACAAAAAATGCGTCCGCCACCTGCGTGGGGTTCTCGGCTTTCATCCGGGCGGCAAAGCGGTCATTCCCTTCGCTTGCCAGCGCCCGGAAATAGCTCGATACGGTGTATTGTCCCTCGGCGATGGTGCCGAGCCGCGTGGTCTCGTTCTCACATAGATTGCAGCTTACCACCGGGCAGTTTTCCGGCAGGAAAGCCGGATCTTCCTTCCCGAGCGTCTGATAGGCGGCGAGGAAAGCGTATGAGGAATTGCCGATCAGATTGTTTAGGATGAAATCCGGACGCTTTTCGCGGATTTCATCAATCAGATGCCCAATGTCATGATCGCCGATAGGCACGTAGCGTTCGCCCAGAACGCTACCGCCGGAGCGGGTCAGCACATCGCGCGCAATGCGATTGGTTTCCCACCCCCAGATATAGTTCGCGCCCGCCAGGAAACCCCGCGCGCCAAAGCGTGGCACGATATAATCGAGCAACGGCACGAGCTGCTGGTTGGCGCAGGCGGCGATATAGACGAGGTTTTCCGAGACCTCGAAGCCCTCATAGACACATGGATACCATAGAAGGGCGTCGAGTTTTTCGACGACCGGGATCACCTCCTTGCGGCTCCATGAGGTGGTGCAGCCGACAATGTGCTGTGCGCCCGTCTGGCGGATCAGGTCGCGGCAGAGTTCCGCATAGCGGTCGGCATTGCCCTTCGGGTCGGCGTGGTGGGCTTCAAGCCGGAAGGGGTAGCTCTCATCGGCGTTGATGTCGGTCACTGCCGCCAGCGCACCAAAATAGCCCTGTTCCGCCGGGCGGCTATAGCCGCCGGATCGCGAAAACAGAACGCCGATCGAATAAGTGTTCACACTCGTTCCCCAAAACGCAAAGGGCCCCGGCGGGAACAACAATATTCCCGGCGAGGCCCAGATGCCAAAATCTTATTATGGCTTAAGCCTAGCTGGCGAAACGAAACTGTCAAGCCATGTGAGCAGGATGATTTTATCGCTCGTTTCACGCGCGCGAAAATAGGGATCAGGCGAGGGCAGAACCAATTTCACTCGTCTTCAATGATAATTTATTGACAAAATGTTTGGAAATGTTTTCTTTTGCCGGCAGGGCCGCTCACGAATGCGCGGAAACCATGCGTCTCCCAACAGTCTGGTCTAAAGACTAGGGCCAGCCGCAGCCGGGTTCAATGGGTTTTTGGGCCTGTCCTTCAGATTGGAGTTTCTATGCCGCAGCTCGGACAGGACACATTACTGGACATTCGTTCGCTGGCCGTCGCCTTCGGCTCGAACCGCGTCGTCGATGATCTGAGTTTTAAGGTTGCTCCCGGTCGCACGCTGGCCATTGTGGGCGAATCCGGGTCCGGAAAATCGGTCACCTCGCTCTCCATCATGCGGCTGATCGACCACATGAACGGCACCATCGCCAGTGGCGAGATCCTGTTCGATGGCGGCAACGGCCCGGTGGATCTGGCCAAAGCGTCGGTCGACACAATGCGCCGGGTTCGTGGCAAGGACATCGCCATGATCTTTCAGGAGCCGATGACCTCGCTCAACCCGGTCTTCACCATTGGCGACCAGATTGCCGAAGTGCTGATGCTGCACGAAGGCGTCTCGAAGAAAGAGGCGCTGCGTCAGGCCGGTGATTTGCTCGAAATGGTGCGTCTGCCGGATGCCCGCGCGCTTCTGTCGCGTTATCCGCACCAGCTTTCCGGCGGTATGCGCCAGCGCGTGATGATCGCCATGGCGCTTGCCTGCAAGCCCAAACTCCTGATCGCGGACGAGCCCACCACCGCGCTCGACGTTACCATTCAGGCGCAGATCCTGTCCATCGTCCGCGACCTGCAGGAAAAGCTCGGCATGGCCGTCATCTTCATCACGCACGACATGGGCGTGGTGGCCGAAGTGGCTGATGATGTGGTGGTCATGTGGCGCGGCCAGAAGGTTGAGGAAGGCCCGGTCGAACAGGTTTTCGCTAGCCCAAAGCATGCCTATACGCAGACCCTTCTGTCCGCCGTCCCCACGCTCGGTTCCATGACAGGTCAAAAATATCCCAAGCGCCTGCCAGTCGCCATCATGGATGGTGAAACGCCGCGTCTTGTAGGCGAGGAGCATCTTCAAGACACCGCGCGCTACGATCAGTCCCCGATCCTCACGCTGAAGAACCTGGAAACCCGTTTCGACATCAAGAAGGGCTTCTTCGGCGGCGTCACCCATCGCGTTCACGCGGTGGAAAAGGTCAGCCTCGACATCTGGCCGGGCGAGACCCTGTCGCTGGTCGGCGAATCCGGCTCCGGCAAATCCACCATCGGCCGCACCATCCAGCAGCTTCAGGAAGCGACCGGCGGCGAAATCTTCTTCGAGGGCAAGGCCATTTCCGCCATGTCGTCGGCCGAGCGTCACAGCCTGCGCCAGAAGGTGCAGTATGTCTTCCAGGACCCGTTCGCCTCGCTTGATCCGCGCCGCACGGTCGGCTTCTCCATCGCAGAGCCCATTGTCACGCATGGCCTGATCGAAGGCGCTGCCGCCCGGCAGAAGCGTGTGGACGAACTGCTTGAGCGCGTCGGCCTCAAGGCCGAGCATGCCCGCCGCTACCCGCATGAATTCTCCGGCGGCCAGCGCCAGCGCATCTGCATCGCCCGCGCACTTGCCTCGCGGCCCAAGCTCATCATCGCCGATGAGGCGCTGTCGGCGCTCGACGTGTCGGTGCAGGCGCAGATCATCAATCTCTTGATGGAGCTGCAGGCTGACGAGGGCCTGTCCTACCTTTTCATCAGCCACGACATGGCCGTGGTCGAGAAGGTCAGCCACCGCGTCGCCGTGCTCTATCTGGGGCAGATCGTGGAGGCGGGCTCCCGCGAAGCCGTCTTCGAGCGCGCCACGCATCCCTACACGAAAAAACTGCTCTCGGCCGTTCCCATCGCCGACCCGACAAAGCGGCCCGACCGGCCCATGCTCGAAGGCGAAATTCCAAGCCCGGTTCGCCGGGTGGGCGACGAGCCGGAAATCAAACCTCTGGTGGAGATTGCGCCCGATCATCTGGTCGCACGCGACGCCACGGGCTGATCACTGGAACACAAACGCAAAAGAAACGGAGGACTTTCCATGACATTCGGCAAAACACGCGGCGCATTGCTGGCCGCCGTGCTGGCGGCGCTGCCGTTCGGCGCGATGCCGGCGCAGGCCGCAGGCACGCTCACCATTTCTTCTCCGCAGGATCCGGGAAGCTGGGACCCCATCGACACCTTCCTGGTGAACTGGTCGTCCGTCGCCACCAACATCTATGATGGTCTGGTCTATCGCGGTCCCGACACGAAGATCGTGCCCGCACTGGCCACCGAGTGGGACGTGCTCGACGAGGGCAAGCGCATCCGCTTCACGCTGCGCGAAGGCGTCAAGTTCCACAATGGCGAGGATTTCAACGCCGAGGCCGTGAAATTCACCTTCGACCGCCTGCTTGGCGAAGAAGGCAAGAAGGGTCCGCAGCGGTCCAATTATGCCGTTATCGAAAAGGTCGAGATCGTTGACGATTTCACGGTGGATCTGGTTCTGGCTCAGCCCGATCCGGTGCTGATCACCAAGCTCGCAGGCTATGGCGCGATGATCGTGCCGCCGAAATATGTGACCGAGAACGAGGAAGATTTCGTCAACGCAAATCCCGTTGGCACCGGCCCGTTCAAGATGACCTCCTACGAGCCGAAGGTCGGCGTGAAGCTTGAAGCCTTCGCCGATCACTGGGGCGGTGCACCGAAGCTCGACGCCGTCGAGTATCGCTTCATCTCGGAGCCGGCCACCGCCGTTGCCGAGCTGCAGGCCGGTCGTGTCGACATCGTCATTCCGCCGACCATCCCGATCTCCATGGTTCCCACCATCGAGGCGGATGAGAAGCTCGAAATCCGCTCCGTCACCAGCCCGACGGTCTATGCCCTGCGCTTCAACACCGGCAACGGCATCACCGCCGATGAGCGCGTGCGCAAGGCGATGATCATGGCTGTCGACCGCAAGGCCATCATCGACGCCGTTCTCGGCGGACAGGCCAAGCAGATCGCATCCTTCCAGTCGGAACTGTCCTTCGGTTACGACCCGGAGATGGAGCCGCTGCCCTTCGATCAGGCAAAGGCCAAGGAGCTTTTGAAGGAAGCGGGCGTTGCTGCCGGCGCACCGGTCCAGATCGACATTCGCGGTAATGACGCCACCTTCGGTGAAGTCACCCAGGCGGTCGCCAGCTACCTGCAGATGGTCGGCCTCAACGCCACCATCAAGCCGTATGAGACCAATGTCCTGCTCAACGACATTATCCCGCAGGGCAAGACCGGCGAAATGTTCCAACAGAGCTGGGGCGGCTGGACGCTCGACTACGACAACACCGCTTACCTGATGTACCACACGGGCGAGCGCTGGAACCCGTATGACAGCGACAAGGAGCTCGATGCGCTTCTGGAATCGCAGCGCCCGATGATCGACGTCGACGCGCGCGAGAAAGTGCTGCAGGAAATCGCAGCCTACGCAGCCGATCGCGCGCTCGAAATGCCGCTCTACAACCTCAATGCGCTCTATGGCGTCAACAAGCGGGTGAAGAACTTCATCGCGCCGCCGGACAGCCGCATGCGCCTCAACGAGGTTGAAGTCGAATAGTCCTCCCAGGACATGAATGTCGGGGGCGGCTCGTGCCGCCCCCGAGCCCGTGAACTTTGCGCGAGCGCGCAAAACCTATCCCGGAGGCTCTGGTGGCCAGTTTTCTTCTTAAACGCATCCTGCAGGCGGTGTTCGTCGTTTTCGTCGTCACCCTCACGGTGTCGTTCGCCATCCGGCTGACCGGTGATCCGGCACTCATGCTCTCCCAGGGTGCAGGCAGCGTCACGGAAGAGGATCTGGCGAATATCCGTCAGGCGCTCGGCCTCAACGAGCCCTTCATCTCCCAGTACTGGGATTTCATCAAAGGCCTTTTCGTCGGCGATTTCGGCCGCAGCTTCCTTGGTGGAACCTCGGTGTCCCTGCTTATCTCCAAGGCTTTGCCTGCCACGCTGGCGCTGGCCTTCTCGTCCATGCTGGTCTCCATCGCGATTTCCATTCCGCTTGGCATTCACGCTGCAGTCAACAAGGGCAAGACCGCCGATCAGGTGATACGAATCCTGTCACTGGTCGGTTTGTCTTTCCCGAATTTCTGGCTCGCCATCATGCTGGTTCTGGTGTTCTCGATCATGCTGCAATGGCTGCCGCCATCAGGCATGAGCGGGTTTGCCAGCTTCATCATGCCGGCGGTCACCATGGGCGTCATTCTCACCGCCACCAATGTGCGGCTGGTGCGCACGGCCATGCTCGAGACGCTGCGCTCGCAATATATTCAGGTCGCCCGTGCAAAAGGCCTGAGCGAAACCAAGGTGCTCTACAAGCATGCGCTCAGAAACTGCGCCATTCCACTGATCACCTATTTCGGCCTCCAGTTCGGTGGCCTTCTGGGAGGCATCGTTGTCATCGAGCGGGTGTTCAATTGGCCTGGCCTCGGCACGCTCGCCTTCGATGCTGTCTCCGGTCGTGACTATCCGGTCCTTCAAGCCGTCATCACCGTGCTTTCGCTGCTTATCATCGGTGTCAACCTGCTGGTCGATATCGCCTATGGGTTGGTCGATCCGCGCATCCGCAACCGATAGGAAAGGACGCAATCATGGCACAGGCTGTTTCGCGTTTGCGTCACTTCAAGAACATCGAGTTCATTCTCGGCATTCTGCTTGCCGGAACGATGACGCTTCTGGTTCTGCTATCACCACTGCTCTTTCCCGATGGCGGCGAGCAGATCAATCTGACCGCGCGCCTGACAAAACCCTTCACCGACTGGGCCCATATTCTGGGCACCGACCCGCTCGGCCGCGATGTGCTGGCGCGTGTGATCACCGGCGGAAAGATCTCGCTTCTGGTCGGCTTCACCTCCGTTGCCGGCGCCGTGGTGGTCGGTGTCGTCATGGGGCTGATCTCGGGCTATTATCGCGGCTTCTGGGACATGCTCGTCATGCGCTTTGCCGACGTGCAGCTGGCGCTTCCCTTCATTCTGCTCGCCATCACCTTCATCGCCATAGTGGGCGGCGGCATCACCAACACGATCATCCTGCTCATTGTCTCGCAATGGGTTCAGTATGCCCGCCTTGTGCGCGGCTCCGTCCTGTCGCTCAATGACCGCGAGTTCATTCATGCCGCCAAGGCCATCGGCGTGCCGGATTTCAAGATCCTTTTCCAACACCTCCTGCCCAACCTTGCCGGACCGGTCATCGTCTTGATGACACTCAACGTCGCCACCAACATTCTTCTGGAAAGCTCGCTTACCTTCCTCGGCCTCGGCGTGGATCCGACGATCCCGAGCTGGGGCGGAATGCTGGCCGATGGGCGCACCTATCTGCAGAACGCATGGTGGGTCAGCGTCTTTCCGGGGCTTGCAATCCTCTTCACCGTGCTCGGCCTGAACCTTCTTGGCGACTGGCTGCGCGATCTCCTCGATCCAACAGGACGCACAGAAACATGACCGCGATCTTCGAAAAGACCTTTGACCGCACGCTCGACCGTCTGCTCGCCGACTACGCCAGTGAGGCATGGCGTGGCGCGGAGCTGGAGGCCTGGCTTTTCGAGGATGAGGCGGCGCGGCGCGGCGCCGAAAAACGCTTCACGGCAGCGGGCGTGACCGCGCGGCTGCACAGCGCCTACAAGCCGCTGGTTCATTTCTTTCTGGAAGACGCGCCCGCCTCGCGGCGCATCGCCGTCACCTATCCGGTAAGCTCTGCCGCTGCCGAACAGCGCTTCCTGCTGGAGGCTTATCCGCTTGCCGGCATGGTGGGTGAAGCCGAGATCGCTTTCACCGCGGCTCCGGTCGATGGCCCGCACGAATATGGCGTCGAGATCACGGCGGCGGACGGCTCCGTTTCGCGCCATGCGGTCTTCGCACCCAACCGGCTTGCCGACGATCACATTGGCAAAAGGCTTCTTTCGCCCTGCGGCTGGCTGCGCGTGCGTCACCCGGATGGCCGCGTTGTTGACGAAGCGCTCGCAACCGATTTCGAGCGCCTGTTTCATGAAACGATGGCCGCCATCGATGCCCATCCATGGGGTGAAGACGAGCCATTTTTCGACGCGCTTCACGTCCGTGTTTCCATGCCCGGCGCAGACACACGCCTCCCGGTTGGCGAGGAAGCGATCAGCTTGCACGAAGCGCTGCACGAGGACTTCTATTTCTCGCTGCTTGAACTCTTCCAGAAGAAGTCGGGCCGCAAGCTCGGTTCGCGCGGGCTCCAGCCCGGCCAGATCATCCCGGTTATTGCCGCGGGCGAAGGTGCAACCACCGTCAAGGTCGAAACCCGGCGGCTCACCACCGAACCCGCCCTTTGGCCGGCGCAGCCGTTGCATGAAGCAGTCGGGCCGTTCTCCGTCTCCATGATTGCCGAGACGCTTGAAGAGATCGGCGGCGAGACGTTCGAGGTGGCCTCGCGCTCCGGCCGCGCTGTCCCGGCGCGCCATGTGCGCGGAACCGATCATCCGATCCTGTTGAGCGGTGGGCAGCACCCCAACGAGATTTCCGGTGTCGCAGGCGCGCTGCGTGGTGCTTCGCTTCTTTCTGAGCGCGAGGGCGCGCATTTCACGGTGTCGCCGCTGGAAAATCCGGACGGTTATGCCCTTCATTATGCTCTGTGCCAGAGCCAGCCGCACCATATGCACCACGCCGCCCGTTACACCGCGCTCGGCGACGATCTGGAATACCGTGAAGCCGAACCCCTTTATGAGAAAGGCATTCGCCGCGAAGCGTATTCACGTACGAAGGCCGTGCTCCACGTCAATCTGCACGGCTATCCCTCGCATGAATGGACGCGACCGCTGACTGGTTACATTCCGCGCGGTTTTGAGATGTGGACCGTACCGAAGGGCTTTTTCCTGGTCGCGCGTCACAAGCCGGGCTGGGCCGAGCGCATGCGCCATCTCATTGAAAAGGTAACGGTCGAACTGGCGCAGATTCCGGACCTGGTCGCCTTCAATGCGGCGCAGATCAGGCTTTATGAAATCCACGCCGGAGCGCTTCAGTTCGAGGTATTGAACGGCTTTCCGATCACCATCACGGAAGTGGATCGTCACGACGCGCCGATGACGCTCGTCACCGAGTATCCGGACGAGACGGTCTATGGCGATGCCTTCCGGCTCGCCCATGAAGCGCAGACCCGGACGGTGATTGCCGCCTATGACGCGCTTCAGGAGATGATGGCGGAGAGCCTGACGGTCTAGAGCATCGGACCGAAGAGTGGAATCCGGTTTTCGGATTATTCAGATGCTCCAACTATAGACTACCTAGATCGTCCTTTGTGCGTCCGGATGGACGATGACGATCTAGGCCTGATCGGCTTTCTTAGCCGCCGCCTCGCTGTGCCAGGCGTGGTCGATGGAGCCTTCCTCGGCCTTGTGAAAATATTGTGAGCAGACGAGCCAGCCCTTGAGCGGGCGCAAAAGCGCCATGCAGCTCAGGATCGTCAGCGGCACGGTCGTGAAAACGTGGACCCAAAGCGGCAGTTCGAATGCCATCTGGAACCAGACCCCGAAGGCGAGCGCGGGAACAGCGGCGATGGTCATCGCAAAGAAGGCCGGACCGTCGGCCGGGTCGGCGAAGGAGTAGTCGAGCCCGCAAACTTCGCAGCTTTTCGCCAGCTGGAGATAGCCTTTGAAGATGTGACCCTTCTGGCATTGCGGGCAGCGGCCAAGGGCCCCGGTCAGCATCGGATTGTCGGTGGGATTGTACTCGGCGTTCTTCATCGCGGCCTCTCCAATTCGGGGCGCAGTCTCATCGAATGAAGACCGCATGGCCATGTGACAATTCAGCTTGCGACAAAATTGCCGAAAAGTCCCAGAAATTCCGGAATTTCGGGTAAAACGCTTTCGTTTTCCGGAAAACCACGTGGTTTTACGTCAAAAGATTCTGGCCGTGAAAATCGTCCTTCGCGGCCTCCGCTTCGGTCTTGATGAAGTCCGTCAGCATCCGGATGCGCGGCGTGTGCGCGACGTCCTGATGGGCGATGCACCAGTAATAGCGTTCGAGATGAATTTCCTTCGGAATGACCGGCACAAGGTCGGGGTAATGCCGCGCCATGAAGTTAGGCATCACGCACAGCCCCAGCCCTTTTCGCGTGGCGGCAAGCTGCGCGTGAATGCTGGAGCTCTGATAGAAGGCGCGGACGCCCGGCAATATCTCCCGATGGTAATCGAGGCCCGGCGTGAAGATCATGTCTTCAATGTAGCCGATGATCCGATGGGAGGCCAAATCGGATCTGCGGCGCACCGGCGGGTGCTTTTCCAGATAGTCGCGCGTGCCATACAGAAACAGGCGGTACATGCTGATCTTCTCGTAGTGGTGGGAACCCGCCCTGTTTGTCGAAAGCGTCACCGACATGTCCGCCTCGCGGCGTGACAATGAGACGATCTGCTGGATGATGAGAAGCTCGATCGACAGAGAGGGCATGGAACTGGCGAGGTCGGGCAGGCGATCTGCAAGAAAGAAATTGCCGAACCCTTCCAGCGTGCTGATACGCACGACGCCGCTGACCGAGGTCGCGTCGCCGGCAAGCTCGCTCTGAACCTGCGAGGCTTCGCGCTCGATCACCTCGGCCCGCTCCACCATCTTTTCACCCGCCGCCGTCAGCAGGTAGCCGCGCGGATTGCGCTCGAAGAGCCTTGTCCCCAGCGCCTGCTCCAGCCTGTCGATGCGGCGCGAAACCGTGGCGTGATTGGTTCTCAGCTTGCGCGCAGCCGCCGAAAGCTGGCCCGTCCTTGCGACAGCGAGGAAGTATTGGAGGTCGTCCCAGGAAAATGGCCGCATCAGTCTGTACGTTTTTGCACCGCGTTTGTGCAAAAATAGAGAGTTGTGTGCGGAAAGGTCAATGCTATGACTATAGGCATGGTCGTGCATGAGGGAAGGGAGGCCCGGTTCGCACCGGCTTCACCATCCAAATTGATCATGCCGATTTTCCAGCAAGGTGGCGTGCGGAGGAGCACAGGCGCGCCTTGCGGATCTGGATAGCCGCTGCCATGCGTTTCGTGCTGGCCGGGGTTCACCGTTTTGGGAGGAAAGATCGATTATGAAAATTCTTGCGCTTGCATCCATGGCCCTCATGACGGCCACCGCCATCCCGGCTATGGCCCAGGTTTCCGATGAAAAGGTGAAGATCGGCATCCTGAACGACCAGTCGGGCGTCTATGCCGATTTTGGCGGAAAGTGGTCCTATGAAGCCGCGCTGATGGCGGTCGAGGATTTCGGCGGTACAGTCCTCGACAAGCCCATCGAGGTCATCACCGCCGATCATCAGAACAAGCCCGACATCGCCTCTAACATCGCCCGTCAGTGGTATGACACGGAAGAGGTGGATGCGATCATGGAGCTGACCACCTCTTCGGTGGCGTTGGCCGTGCAGGGTATCTCGAAAGAGAAGAAGAAGATCAACATGGTCACCGGCGCGGCGACCACGGAACTGACCGGTGCGCAGTGCTCTCCATACGGTTTCCACTGGGCCTATGACACGCATGCGCTGGCCGTTGGCACAGGTGGCGCACTGGTGGAGCAGGGCGGCGATACCTGGTTCTTCCTGACAGCGGACTATGCGTTCGGCTATTCGCTGGAAGAGCAGACCGGCAATTTCGCTAAATCCAAGGGCGGCGAAATCCTCGGCGCCGTGCGCCATCCGCTCTCCACCACGGACTTCTCCTCGTTCCTGCTCCAGGCTCAGGCCTCGGGTGCAAAGGTGATCGGTCTGGCCAATGCCGGCCTCGACACCGCAAATGCGATCAAGCAGGCGGCCGAATTCGGCATCGTGGCTGGCGGCCAGCGGCTCGCAGCGCTTCTGTTCACGCTGGCCGAGGTTCATGGTCTTGGTCTTGAGGCCGCGCAGGGGCTGACACTGACAGAGGGCTTTTACTGGGATCGCGACGATGAATCGCGTGAATTCGCCCGTCGCTATTTTGAGCGCACCGACCGCATGCCGAACATGATCCAGGCCGGCACCTATTCCGCCGTGATGCAGTATCTGAAGGCTGTTCAGGAAGCAGGAACGGATGAGACCGAAGCTGTGGCCAAGCTGCTGCATGAGATGAAGGTCAACGACCTTTTCGCCCGTGACGCGACGGTTGGCGCCAATGGACGCCTTCTGAACGACATGTATCTGATGGAAGTCAAGGCACCGGCAGACAGCAAGGAACCCTGGGACTATTACAACGTGCTTGCCACCATCCCGGGTGAGGAAGCCTATATCAAACCGTCCGAAAGCGGCTGCTCCCTGGCCAGCCAGTGACGGGGGCGGTCATGACAAAAGCGCCGGTTTCCGGCGCCGCCAATGATGCAGAGCCGCGGGTGGTGCTTGCCGCCCGCGGTCTGCGGCGCGATTTTGCCGGGTTTGTTGCTGTCAAGGACGTCGACCTCGACGTGCGGCACGCGAAGATTCACGCGTTGATCGGCCCGAACGGCGCCGGAAAGACGACGGTTTTCAATCTCCTGACCAAGTTTCTGGCACCCAGTGCCGGTCGCATCGAACTCATGGGGCGCGACATCACCAACACGCCGCCGGCCAAGGTGGCGCGGATGGGGCTGGTGCGGTCGTTCCAGATATCGGCGATCTTTCCGCATCTGAGCGTGCTCGACAATGTGCGCGTCGCGCTGCAGCGTCCAGGCGGGCTCGGCTATCAGTTCTGGCGCTCGCTCGGCAGCCTAGACCTGCTGACGCCGCGTGCGGAGCAATTGCTGGAAACGGTCGGACTTCAGGACGAACGCAACAGAATGGCCGGCGATCTCTCCTATGGTCGCAAGCGCGTTCTGGAAATGGCCACCACGCTGGCGCTCGATCCCAAGGTTCTGCTGCTTGATGAGCCGATGGCCGGAATGGGCCACGAGGATGTGGAGACGGTTGCCGACATCATTCGCGATGTGGCGAAGGATCGGGCCGTGTTGATGGTGGAACACAATCTCAAAGTTGTCGCCGATCTCTGTGACTGGATCACGGTGCTCCAACGTGGCGAGATTATTGCCGCCGGCGATTATGCCACCGTGAGCCAGGATGAACAGGTGAAGGTGGCCTATATGGGGACGGCCCATGACGAATGAGCAGGGCAGAAAGCCGCTTCTATCCGTCCGCGATCTGCATGCCTGGTACGGCGAAAGCCATGCGCTGCACGGCGTGAATATCGATGTGGCGGAGGGCGAAACGGTCACGCTGCTTGGCCGCAACGGTGTCGGCAAGACGACGACGCTGCGCGCGATCATGGGCATTATCCGCAAGCGCAAGGGCACGATCGACTTTGCCGGACGGGATTTGATGAACACGCCGCTGCATCGCACGGCGCATGCGGGGCTCGGCTTCGTGCCTGAGGAGCGCGGCATCTTTGCCACGCTCTCGGTGGACGAGAACCTGGTTCTGCCGCCCGTTGTCTCCGATGGCGGCATGAGCATCGATGAAATCTTCGAGCTGTTCCCCAATCTGAAGGAGCGCCGCAACAGCCAGGGCACGAAGCTTTCCGGCGGCGAACAACAGATGCTAGCCATTGCCCGGATGCTGCGCACCGGTGTGAAGTTGCTTCTGCTTGACGAACCCACCGAAGGGCTTGCGCCCGTGATCGTGGAGCGCATCGGCGAGGTTCTGGCAACGCTCAAGGCGCGCGGCATGACGATCCTGCTCGTTGAGCAGAATTTCCGTTTTGCCAGCCGCGTTGCCGACCGTTTCTACCTGATGGAACACGGCCAGATAACGGCGAGCTTCCCGGCATCCGAGCTGGATCAGCGCATGGAGGAATTGCACGAGGTGATTGGAGTTTGATGACATGACCATGATCTTCGGAATCCCGATCCAGGCCTTTCTCGGCCAATTGCTGGTCGGTCTCATCAATGGCTCGTTCTACGCGATGCTGAGCCTCGGGCTCGCCATCATCTTCGGCCTCTTGCGGGTGATCAATTTTGCCCATGGCGCGCAATACATGCTGGGCGCCTTCATCGGCTACCTGCTTCTGGCGCATCTGGGCATCGGCTATTGGCCGGCGCTGATCCTCGTGCCTCTGCTGGTGGGGCTGAGCGGCATGGCGATCGAGAAGGTTGCGCTGTCGCGGCTCTACAATGTGGATCCGCTTTATGGTCTGCTGTTCACCTTCGGGCTGGCGCTGGTTCTCGAAGGGGCGTTCCGCTATCTCTATGGCGTTTCGGGGCAATCCTACACACCGCCGCCGCAGCTTTCCGGCGGCACCAATCTGGGCTTCATGTTCCTGCCGAACTATCGCGGCTGGGTGGTGGTGGCGTCGCTCATCATCTGCATCGGCACATGGCTCCTGATCGAGAAGACAAAGCTTGGCGCCTATCTGCGTGCGGCAACGGAAAACCCGACGCTGGTGCAGGCCTTCGGCGTGAACGTTCCGCTGCTTTTGACCTTGACCTATGGCATCGGATCCGCCCTTGCCGGCCTTGCCGGCATCATGGCCGCGCCCGTCTATCAGGTGAGCCCGCTGATGGGGTCGAACCTTATCATCGTCGTGTTTGCCGTTGTGGTGGTGGGCGGCATGGGGTCGATCCTCGGCGCCATCGTCACCGGCTACATGCTCGGCCTGGCCGAAGGGCTGACCAAGGTGTTTTACCCGGAAGCCTCCAACATCGTGATCTTCGTGATCATGGCGATCGTGCTTCTGGTGCGGCCGGCCGGCCTGTTCGGGAAGGATGCGTGATATGGCGGACATGACAACAACCGGCATCGGCCGGCAGACCCGCGCCCGAACCGAATGGCTTCTCGTGGGATTGGGTATTGCTGCGCTGGTCGCAGCACCCTTCTTTCTCTATCCCGTCTTCCTGATGAAGATGCTGTGCTTCGCGCTCTTCGCGGCGGCGTTCAACCTTTTGCTCGGCTATACCGGTCTGCTCTCTTTCGGCCATGCGGCCTTTTTCGGCGGGGCGGCCTATTTCACTGCCCATGCGGTGAAGGAATGGGGCTGGACGCCGGAATTCGGGGTTCTTCTGGGGGTGTTCGGTGCGGCGGTGCTGGGGCTGATCATCGGCTTTTTCGCCATCCGTCGGCAGGGCATCTATTTTGCCATGATCACGCTGGCGCTGTCGCAGATGTTCTATTTCTTCTGCGTGCAGGCACCCTTCACCATGGGTGAGGACGGCATTCAGGGCGTGCCGCGCGGCCATCTCTTCGGCTTCATCGATTTGAGCGTGCCGCTCAACATGTATTTCTTCGTGCTGGGCGGCTTTCTGATCGGCGTCTTCGCCGTCTGGCGCATTGTCCATTCGCCCTTCGGGATGATCCTGAAATCGATCCGCGAGAACGAAAACCGCGCGACCTCGCTCGGCTACAGCGTTGCCCGCTACAAGCTCGCCGCTTTCGTGATGTCGGCGACCTTGGCGGGGCTGGCAGGCGCGATGAAGGCGCTGGTGTTCCAGTTCGCAACGCTAACGGACGTGACCTGGCAGATGTCGGGCGAGGTGATCCTGATGACGCTTCTGGGCGGGATCGGCACCATGCTCGGGCCGATTGTCGGTGCCGGTCTGGTGGTGACGCTTCAAAACTATCTTGCCACGTCGGAATTTCCGGTGACGGTGATCACCGGCGCGATCTTCATGATCTGCGTGCTCCTGTTCCGTCGCGGCATTGTCGGTGAAATCCTCGCGCGGTTCTCGCGCGGGGAGGGCGAGGCCCGCTGAACGCCATGACGGACACGTTTGACTATATCGTCGTCGGCGCGGGGACGGCGGGATGCCTTCTGGCCAACCGCCTGTCTGCCGACCCGACGGTTTCGGTTCTGCTTCTGGAGGCAGGTGGCAAGGACAATTACGCCTGGGTGCATATCCCGGTCGGCTACCTCTACTGCATTTCCAACCCGCGTACGGACTGGTGTTTCACGACAGAGGACGAGCCGGGACTGGGCGGGCGCTCCCTCGCCTATCCGCGAGGAAAGGTTCTTGGCGGCTGCTCCTCCATCAATGGCATGATCTATATGCGCGGGCAGGCGCGCGATTACGACCGCTGGCGGCAGATGGGCTGCACGGGCTGGGCCTGGGATGATGTTCTGCCCTTCTTCAAGAAGCCGGAAGACTATTACCGGGGTGCTGACGACATGCATGGCGTCGGCGGCGAATGGCGCGTGGAAGAGGCGCGTGTGCGCTGGGACATTCTGGATGCGTTTCAGGATGCGGCCGAAGCGCTCGGCATCCCGAAGGTCGACGATTTCAACCGGGGAGACAATGAGGGCTCTTCCTATTTCCGCGTGAACCAGCGCGGCGGGATACGCTGGAATGCTTCCAAAGCCTTTCTGAAGCCGGTGCGGCACCGGCACAATCTGCGGGTTGAGACGGGCGCGCATGTGCGCAGGCTTGTGGTAGAGGATGGGCGTGTCACGGGCGTCGCCTATGAGCAGAACGGGGAGGTGCGTGAGGCGCATTGCCGGGCTGAGGTGGTTTTGTCGGCGGGCGCAATCGGCTCACCGCACATTCTCGAGCTTTCGGGCATCGGGCGTGGGGACGTGTTGCAGACGGCGGGTGTTCCCGTTGTCTTCGAGCAGAATTCTGTGGGTGAAAACCTGCAGGACCATCTGCAATTACGCTGCGCCTACAAGGTTTCGGGCATTCGCACGCTCAACGAGCAGGCAAGCCGGCTGATGGGCAAGGCGGCGATTGCGCTGGAATATCTTCTGAAACGGTCAGGGCCCATGTCCATGGCGCCAAGCCAGCTTGGCCTTTTCACCCGCTCCGATGAAACGCGCGAAACGGCCAATCTGCAATATCACGTGCAGCCGCTCACGCTCGACAAGTTCGGTGATCCGGTCCATCCGTTCCCGGCCTTTACGGCAAGCGTGTGCAATCTGCGGCCAGACAGTCGAGGCTCGGTGCATCTCACTTCAGGGGACTTTCGCACGCAGCCGGCCATCCGACCCAATTACCTGTCGACCGAGAGTGACCGCCAGGTCGCGGCAGACGCGATCCGGCTTACGCGCCGCATCGTCGCGCAGCCGGCCCTGCAGCGTTATCGGCCCGAAGAGTTCAAGCCGGGGCCTGATTACAATAGCGAGGAAGAACTGGTGGAGGCCGCGGGTCAGATCGGCACCACGATCTTCCATCCCGTTGGCACCTGCCGGATGGGCTCGGATGAAGAGGCGGTGGTGGATCCACGGCTTCGAATGCGCGGTGTGGCGGGGTTGCGGATTGCCGATGCATCGGTGATGCCTGCCATTGTTTCGGGCAACACCAATTCGCCGACCTTGATGATCGCGGAAAAGGCGGCCTCGATGATCCTTGAGGATGCGCGATAGGCGCGAAGGGGCAGGCGAGGCATTGACCCAACGTTTGAACTGCAATGGCCGATCCGTCGGCGATGCTTGCCGGACACTGAGGTTTGCTCCGGCTCATCCGGCGCGTTCTGACATCTGATACCCTCTTCCTTCTCACCGGCCCACGCACAGGGGCATGGTCGATGCGCGCGTTTCGGCCATGTCTCCGGTCATGCAACAAGGGGATATCGCTTGACTCGTTGAATAGTGACGATTATTGAAAATCATCAGAGGTTACATGATGACGTTAATTGCTCGCCAGCGCACTGATCCCGAAGAAACCCGCTGCCGCATTCTGGAAGTGGCGGAGAACTTTTTCCGCAGCATCGGGTATCAGAAGACGTCCGTCGCGGACATCGCGTCGGAGCTGGGAATGAGTCCGGCCAATATCTACCGGTTTTTCCCATCCAAGGGCGCGATCAACGAGTGTATATGCGGGCGGATCGTCAAGGAAGTCGCCGAAATCGCGTTCGCGATCGCGCGGTCCAGCGATCCTGCTCCGGAGAAGCTGACGCGCCTTCTGACCGCCATTCACGAGCACAACAAGGCCACGTTGATCAAGGAAAAGCGGGCGCATGAGATGGTTGCGGTGGCGATGCAGGAGAACTGGTCGACCATAAAGGCGCATCTGGAGCAGATGACCACGATCATCGAGGGCGTGATCCGGGAGGGTGTTGCGGCAGGCGATTTCGATGTCGATGACCCGGCAGAGGCCGCCCGCAGCGTCAAAGCCGCGTTCGTGCCGTTTCTGCATCCGCTCATGATCGAGCATTGCCTTCGCTTCCACGACGATACCGAAGAACGGCTGCGCGAGCAGTTGCGCTTTATCCTGAGAGGACTGGGCAAACGCAGCTAGGCGTCGCGAAGAGGATATCGTTGTTTTCGCGTGCCTTATAAGTGATAAATATTGAGAATCATCAGTCATTAATCATTACAAGGTAGCGCGCGATGCCGCTTACGACGATGAAACGGGTTGTTCTTCTGAGCGCGATGGCGCTTGCGCTGTCAGCCTGCCAGGAAGAGGACGTGGCCGAGCGTCCCGACCCCGTCGTGCGGGTTGCGACAGTGCGGCTTTCTCCGCTGGCCGAAACACGCAGCTACACGGGCACCATCGTGCCTCGCACGGAAGTGGCCGAGGCTTTTCGTGTTGGCGGCAAGGTGGCCGAGCGGCGTGTGGATGTGGGCGACCGCGTGAACGCCGGAGACGTTCTTGCGCGGCTCGACCCGGTGGATCTCAATCTGCAGCTGGAGCAACAGCGGGCAGCCCTCACGGCCGCGCGCGCAGGCCTTACAAAGGCTGAGACCGATCTCGAACGGGCGCGCAAACTCTTCAAACGCGGGCATGTCACCCAGGCAGCACTCGATGCACAGGCTTTGGCTGTCGACGAAACGCGTTCGCGCTTCGAACAGGCCGCGCGCGCAGTTGCACTTGCCGAAAACCAGATGGGTTATGCGGAATTGACGGCATCCGCCGACGGCGTGGTGAGTGCCGTTGGGGTGGAGGCAGGCCAGGTGGTTTCGCCCGGTCAGATGGTGGTGAGCGTGGCGCGGCTGGATGAAAAGGAAGTCGAGGTCTCGATCCCTGAAAGCCGGCTTTCTGACCTGGAAGGATCGAGCGCCGAAGTATCGCTCTGGGCCGGCAGCGGGGTTTATGCCGCGAAGGTGCGGGAGATCGCGCCGGAGGCCAACGGTACCAGCCGGACCTATCCGGTGCGCTTTTCCGTGCCGGAGGCGGACGAGAGCGTCCGGCTTGGCATGACGGCCACTGTTTCACTCACCAAAGGAGATCCGTCACCGGTCGCTCGCATACCGATGACGGCGGTTCTTGACGATGGCCGGGGCCCGGTCGTGTTCGTAGTCGATCCCCCCTCGAACGAACTCAAACGCCGGCCGGTCATCGTCGAGGCTTATCAGTCGCGCAATGCGATCATTGCCGAGGGCCTCGCGGATGGCGAGAAGATTGTCACGCTCGGCGTTCAGAAACTGCAGGAGGGCGAGCGCGTGAGGCTCGCCGAAATCCAGTCCGCCAGCGCCGACTGACCGGGGGCCATCATGCAGCGCTTCAACCTTTCGCAGTGGGCCGTCACTCACCAGACGCTCGTCCTGTTCCTGATCATCGTTCTCTCTTTGGGCGGGGCCTATTCCTATGCGCGGCTTGGCCGTGCAGAGGATCCGAGCTTTACGATCAAGGTCATGGTGGTGAACGCCATCTGGCCGGGCGCGACGGCCGAAGAGGTGCAGCGGCAGGTCGCCGACCCGATCGAGAAAACGCTGCAGGAAGTGCCGTATTTCGACAAGGTGCGCACCTATTCCAAACCCGGCTCCACCTTCATGCAGGTGCAGCTTGAGGATACGACGCCGCCGGGCGAGGTGGAAGAGCTTTGGTACCAGATCCGCAAGCGCGTCGGTGACATTCGCGCCTCCCTGCCGGAGGGCGTGATCGGTCCATTCTTCAACGACGAATTCGGCGATGTGGACAGCGCGCTCTACATGCTGAGCGGCGAAGGCGCGACAATGCGCGACCTCAAGGATGCGGCCGAAGACATCCGCCAGCGGCTTCTGCGGGTGCCGGATGTAGAGAAGGTTCGGTTCTACGGCGATCAGGATGAGCGCATCTTTGTCGAGTTTTCCCATTCCAAGCTTGCCACGCTGGGCATCGACCCGCAGGTCATCTTCAACTCCATCGCGGCACAGAACGCGGTGACGCCTTCGGGCGAGATCGAGACGGCGTCCGACCGGGTGTTCCTGCGGGTGGAAGGCGCACTGAAGGGCGTGGAGGCCGTGGCCTCGGTGCCTGTGGCAGTGAACGGGACGGTCTTCCGCCTCGGCGACATAGCAGATGTGCGGCGCGGCTATGAAGACCCGCCGAGCTTTACCGCGCGGCATCAGGGAGAGCAGGCGCTCGCCATCGGTGTGGTCATGGCCGAGGGCGCGAACATTCTCACACTGGGCGAAAATCTCGATCAGGCAATGAACGGGATCAGGGCCGATCTTCCGGTCGGTCTGGAACTGGACATGATCGCCAACCAGCCGGAAGTGGTGCAGGATTCGGTCGGCGAGTTCATCAAGGTGTTTCTGGAAGCGCTGGCCGTGGTGCTGGCGGTGAGTTTCCTTTCGCTCGGCTGGCGCACGGGCATCGTTGTCGCGCTGGCGGTACCGCTGGTGCTCGCCATTGTCATGATCGTGCTCGACATTCTGGGCATGAGCCTCGAGCGCATCACGCTCGGCGCGCTCATCATCGCGCTCGGGCTCATGGTGGATGATGCAATCATCGCCGTCGAGATGATGGTGGTGAAGATGGAGCAGGGCTATGACCGGCTTAAGGCTGCAACCTTTGCCTGGACCTCGACGGCCTTTCCCATGCTGACGGGAACGCTGGTGACGGCGGCGGGCTTTCTACCGGTCGGCTTTGCCCAGTCGACGGCGGGCGAATATGCCGGCGGCATCTTCTGGGTGGTCGGTATTGCGCTGGTGGCCTCGTGGTTCGTGGCGGTGATCTTCACGCCCTATATCGGCGTCAAGCTTTTGCCCGACTTTCACAAACACGGCGCTGCCGTGGCCGAGGGCGGACAACACCACGACATCTACGACACGCGGCTCTACAACGGGCTTCGCCGGATCGTTGAATGGTGCGTCTCCTGGCGCTGGGTGGTCATCGCGGCCGTGGTCGGGCTCTTTGCGGTCTCCATCTATGCTTTCGGCTTCGTGCAGCAGCAATTCTTCCCGACCTCGCCCCGCCCCGAACTGATGGTTGAAATCCGTCTGCCGGAGGGGGCACCGATCAAGGCCACCGAAGCGTCTGCCCTTGTCATGGAAGCGGTGGTTGCCGCTGACGATGAGGTCCTGACCTATTCCACCTATACAGGTGCTGGTGCGCCGCGCTGGTTCCTCGCATCCAACCCGGAATTGCCGAAGCCGAATTACGCGATCATCGTGATGTACACGGAAGATGCAGCGGCTCGCGACCGGGTCAAGGAACGGCTGCAGACCTATATCGACGAGGGCGGCCTGCCTGAAGCGCGCGTGCGGGTCACGGAGCTCGTGTTCGGACCGCCCGTGGGCTTTCCCGTCCAGTTCCGTGTCATTGGCCCGGACCCGCTGGAGGTGCGCCGCATCGCTTATGAGGTGCGTGATGTGATGGCGCAAAACCCCAATGCGCTTGATCCGAACCTCGACTGGAACGAACAGGCAAAATCCATCCGGCTTGAGGTCGATCAGGACCGCGCGCGGGCGCTCGGCCTGACACCGCAGGATGTTGGCCGCACGCTGCAGACCCTGCTTTCGGGCCTGACGGTGACCTCAGTTCGCGATGGCATAGAGCAGGTGGATGTGGTGGCGCGCGCGGTGGAGAGCGAAAGGCTCGACATCGCGCATCTGGGCGACCTGACGATCGCGACGCGCGGCGGTGCGCCGGTGCCGCTCTCGCAGGTGGCCAAGGTGGTCTATGGGCATGAAGAGCCGATCCTGTGGCGGCAGAACCGGGACATGCTGATCACGGTGCGGGCCGATGTCCCCGCGGGCGTACAGCCACCGGATGTTTCCTCGCAGATCTGGCCGACACTTCAGCCGCTGATGGAAAACCTGCCGGTGGGCTATCGCATCGAAATGGGCGGTTCCATTGAGGAGAGCGCAAAGGCCAATGCAGCCCTGTTCGATGTGTTCCCGGTCATGGTGCTCGCCATGCTCACGATCTTGATGATCCAGCTGCAGAGCTTTTCGCGGCTGGCGCTCGTCTTTGCCACCGCGCCGCTCGGTCTCATCGGTGCTGCTTTCGGGCTTTTGATCTTCAACCAGCCCTTCGGCTTCGTGGCCCTGCTCGGGTTGATCGCGCTTGCCGGCATGATTATGCGCAACACGGTGATCCTGGTGGATCAGATCAAGGCCGACCTTGAAGACGGATTGCCCGAATGGACGGCGATCATCGAGGCGACGGTGCGCCGCACACGGCCCGTGGTTCTGACCGCACTTGCCGCCATTCTGGCCATGGTGCCGCTTTCAAGCAATGTGTTCTGGGGGCCGATGGCCTTCGCCATTATGGGCGGCCTCACCGCAGCGACGGTGCTGACCATTCTGTTCGTGCCTGCACTCTATGCCGCGTTCTACCGGGTTCGGCGCCCGGGCGAGGAGCAGCGGTCCGACGCTGGCGATTCGCTTCAGAACAATGAAAAACTCGCGCTGCCTCAGGCAGCCGAGTAATGAAAGGCGGCGGAATTCAATGCTCGCGTTCCGCCGCCTTTCAAACCTTCCAACCTGACATGCGACCGACGTTTCACGCCTGCCAGGAAATCTCCGGCTTCTCGCGCCAGGCAAAGCGCGTCAGGTGATCGTCGATCACGTTTTGGGCGCGGGCGAGTTCTTCGTCGGTCTTGGCGGTGCACTCAATGGTGAGCGCTGCTTCATCGGCACTCATGGTGCAGTCGCCGAACGGGAAGCCCACCTTGCCGCGCGATGTGTCGAAATCCACGCTCACCTTGTGCGCGAAGTGTTTGCAAAGCTGCTGCAGATATTTCGAGGCGTTCTCGGTGGTCACAACGGCCTTGGATTGCATCATGGGGATTCTCCAGTTTCATTCTGTCCGGGGGCTGCGACATTGCAGTCCAACAGATAAGTTGATTGCCCTAATCATATTTGCTAACGGAATTCCTGGCAAGCGGCTGCCGGGCGGCGCAGGCACGAGCGGGCAGGCTTTTCCCTAATATTTCCCGGACATTTGGAGCATGTCGATGATCTTGAAATTACAGTCTTTCGCAGGGCGCGTTCTGGCGTCTGCCATTGTTTTCGCGGCCTGTTTGCCAGGCTATGCGAATGCGCAGGAGATCACTGTCAAACATGCTCAGGGCGAGACCGTTCTTGCGGATACGCCGAAAACCGTGCTGACGTTCGACCTTGCCTCACTGGACACGCTGGATGCGCTGGGCGTCGAGGTCGCCGGTGTGCCCAATGCCCTTATTCCCGACTACCTGTCCGAATATCAGGGTGATGGCTATGTGAAGGTGGGAAGTCTGTTTGAACCCGACTTCGAGGCCGTGAATGCAGCCAAGCCCGATCTGATCATCGTCGCGACACGCTCTTCACCGCAATATGAAGCGCTTTCCAAGATCGCACCCACCATCGACCTGACCACCGATCCTGACAATTTTCTCCAGGGAGCACTGGAGAATGCCCGCAAGCTGGGGGCGATCTTCAACAAGGAAGATAAGGCAGCCGAACTGATCGAAGAGCTCGACAGTTCCGTAAAGGCGCTGCGCGAGACTGCGAAGGATGCCGGCAAAGGCCTCATCGTGATGACCAATGGCGGAAAGGTTTCGGCCTATGGACCGGGATCCCGCTTCGGCTGGCTGCATGACGATCTTGGCGTGGTGCCGGCCGTCGACAATGTCGAGGCAGCAACACATGGCGAGGCGGTTTCGTTCGAGTTCATTCTCAAGACCAATCCTGACTGGCTGTTTGTGGTTGACCGCGATTCTGCGGTGGGCAGTGACGGGCAGTCCGCCAAACAGACCCTCGACAATGAACTCGTTGCCGCGACCACAGCCGCGAAGGAAGGCAATATCTATTATGCCGACGCGGTTCGCTGGTATCTCGTTGGCGGCGGCATGACTGCCCTCCAGGCGGAAGTCGATGCGATTAGCAAGGCGCTGAACGCAGCCGACTGACAGGACCATGCAAGCCGTCGCCAGCATGTCCGTTCGAATTCGCCCCGCCGCAGGCCTTTTGCTGGCGGTGGGGTCTGTGCTCGTTCTGGCAACCATCAGCCTGTTCATCGGGGTGGCCGACATGCCACTCGGCGATCTGATCTCCGGCGATGGCAGCGCGCAGGCGATACAGCTGCTTCTGATCAGCCGGATCCCTCGCACATTGGCGCTGGTGCTCTCGGGCATGTCGATGGGCGTTGCAGCCCTCATCATGCAGATGCTGTTTCGCAATCGTTTCGTAGAGCCGACAACCACTGGCACGGTTGAGGCTGCCAGTCTTGGTCTGCTGGTGGTGGCACTGCTCGCACCGGGTCTGCCGATTTTCTACAAAATGGTCGTGGCCTCGGGCTTCGCGCTCGCTGCAACGTTCCTGTTTCTGCGCCTCGTCTCGAAGGTTCCATCCAGTTCCAGCCTGATTGTGCCGCTGCTGGGGCTGATGTTCGGCGGGGTCATCAGTGCGGTCACGACCTTTTTTGCCTATCGCTATGATCTGCTTCAGTCGCTGGCGACCTGGACGAATGGAGATTTTTCCGGCGTGTTGCGCGGGCGGTATGAATTGCTTTTCATTGCCGGCGGGCTTGCTCTCCTTTCCTATCTGGCGGCAGACCGGTTCACCGTGGCGGGGCTGGGCGAAAGCTTCACGCGCAATCTCGGTCTCAACTATCGCCGCATACTTGCCCTGGGCCTGGTGATCGTCTCGATGGTCTCGGCAGCGGCGGTGGTGACGGCGGGGACGGTGCCGTTTCTGGGGCTTATTGTCGCCAACATTGTGAGCCTGACCGTTGGCGACAATCTGCGCCGTGCCTTGCCATGGGTTGCGGTGTCGGGAGCGGGATTTCTGCTGGCGTGCGACATTCTCGGGCGGGTGGTGCGTTTCCCGTACGAAATTCCGGTCGGCACGGTGGCCGGTGTTTTCGGGTCGGGAATCTTTCTTTATCTATTGCTTCGTCGGCGGGCGCGTTTTGGCTGAACACCCCTCATCGCAAAGACCGCGCATGGCACTGGCCGTGCTCGCACTGGCCACCATCGCGGCAATGGTCGCCTTCATGACCTTGGGCGCCAAGGGCAATTGGGACTTCGTGCTGCCGTTTCGTGGGGGCAAGCTTCTCGGCCTCGTTCTGGTCGCCATTGCCGTGGCGACAGCAACCGTGCTGTTCCAGACCATCACGCAAAACAGGATCCTGACCCCGGCGGTGATGGGGTTCGATTCCCTCTTTATAGCGCTACAGACAGCCCTCGTTTTCTTTCTTGGCACGCGGGATCTGGCAAATGTCGATATCCGCCTGCGCTTCTTCTTTGAAACGGTGCTGATGGTGGGCATGTCGATGGCGCTCTTTCACTGGCTGTTTCTTTCGCGACGGCGCAGCTTGCATCTGGTGGTGCTGGCGGGTCTCGTGTTTGGTGTGTTCTTCCGCAGCCTCTCGTACATGATGCAGCGCATACTTGATCCCAACGAGTTCACGGCGCTGCAGGATATGCTGTTCGCCAGTTTCAACTCGATCGACACGCAATTGCTGGTGGTTTCGTCGATAATCGTTCTGGCAGCGGGCTGGTTGAGCCACCGGCTTCTGGCCAGGCTTGATGTCCTGATGCTGGGACGCGATGCGGCGATCAATCTGGGCATCGATTATCAGCGCGTGGTGATGATGCTGTTTGCCGTGATTGCGGTGCTGGTTTCCGTTTCGACCGCGCTGGTGGGACCGGTTACCTTTTTCGGGCTGCTGGTGGCGAGCCTTGCCTATCAGGCAGTCGGTACGGACCGGCACAAATACACGTTGCCCGCGGCAGCACTGATCGCCATCATCGCGCTGGTTGGCGGACAGACCGTGATGGAGCGCGTGTTCGGTTTCGATACGGCGCTGAGCATCATTATCGAGTTTACCGGCGGCATTGCCTTCATGCTGCTGCTCTACCGGAATTTGAACCGATGATCGAAATCCACAACCTCACCAAGCGCTATGATGAGGCGACGGTCGTTGACAATGTTAGCCTGTCGCTGCCCGAAAGCGGCATCACCGCGATGGTCGGCCCGAACGGAGCCGGAAAATCGACGCTTCTTTCCATGATGGCGCGGCTGATCGCGCCGACATCGGGCCAGATTCTGGTCGATGGGCTCGATGTGCAGGCAACGCCGGGCGCGGTGCTTGCCAAGCGGTTGGCGATCCTGAAGCAGGACAATCATGTCGGCATGCGTCTGACGGTGAGCGAACTTGTCGCCTTCGGGCGGTTTCCGCATTCGGCTGGCCGCCCGACCGTCGAGGACGAACGGCACATCAACGAGGCGATTTCCTATCTGGGGCTCGACGACCTGCGAGCCCGGTTTCTGGATGAGCTTTCGGGCGGTCAGCGCCAGCGCGCCTTCGTGGCCATGGTTCTGGCTCAGGATACGAAATATGTGTTGCTCGACGAGCCGCTCAACAGCCTCGACATGAAACATGCGGCGGCGATGATGAAGCTCTTGCGGCGTACCGCAGACGAGCTTGGAAAATCCATCACCGTGGTGATCCACGACATCAATTTCGCCTCCATCTATGCCGACCATGTGGTGGCGATGCGGGATGGGCGGGTGATGCTTCAGGGTGGGGCGGACGATCTGATGCAGGAGACCGTTCTGCAGGACATCTACGACACGGTGGTGAAGGTGCGCGACGTGGACGGGCACCGGTTGGGCCTGCATTATCTCTAGGAACGGGCGCTATTTTCCATTTCCGCCACGAACCGATTGGCGCCACGACATCGGCGCTGTCAGGTGGATGACGCGCACTTCTCCGTCTCCTTCCTCTTCGGCCAGCCAGTCCACGGCGGAAGAGGCGATTTCCTCTATCGGTTGCCGGAAGGTGGTGAGCTGATAGCTGTCCCAACTGGCCTGCGGAATGTCGTCAAAGCCGATCACGGAGAGATTGTCCGGTATCGAAAGGGAAAAGCGGTGACGCGCGGCGTCCATCACGCCGCAGGCAATCAGGTCCGTTGTGCAGAAGATGGCGTCCGGCCTTTCCGGCAGCACGAGCAGGCGTTCGCCCAGTGCCAGACCGCTCTCATATCCGGTGGGACCGAAACGCTCGCAGGTGACGGACAGTCCGCTGCGGTGTGCTTCTGCGAGAAACCCCTCTTCCCGCGCGACGAGGCTGGGTGTACCGGCATTGGATGTGGCCACTGCCAGCGTTCGGCAGCCGGCCCTGAGAAACGAGGTGAGTGCCAGGCGGGCCGCTTCGGCGTCGTTGAGACGTATCTGGATGGAGCCTGAATGGGCGTCGTCGCGGTTGATGAGGACGAGGCGAAGCCCGTTGCGATGGCACAGGTCGCTGATGGATTTGTCGGGCATGCCGGACAGAACGATCGCTGCCTCCGCGCGATAGCGGATCGCCGTTTGAAGGGCCATGTCCACGCTTCTGTCCGAACGGTCGGTGTTGATGAGGATCGCAACCCGCCCGACGGCCTGAAGGCGTTCCGTCAAGGCGCGAAGCAGTTCGGAGCGGTAGGGCGTGGCCAGATCCGCCCCCACCACGGCGACGATGCCGGTCTTCCGGCTGATGAGACCTCTGGCCAGCTGGTTGACCTGATATCCGAGTGCCTCGGCGGCAGCGATGACCTTGCTGCGCGTCTCCTCTGAAACGCTGGCGCCGGGCGTGAAGGTGCGCGAAACGGCGGCGCGGGAAACTCCTGCTCGGGCTGCAACATCCTTGGCGCTGACGGAGGCCTTTCGAACCGGCACGTTTGCTCCTGCGTGTGTGGAGTGTGATCTGATCATATGCGGATTGCACAGCTGCTCAATCAGAACGTTAGTATCAAATTGCGTCGTGATATGAAATTTTTATATCATCGGCATTGACAGCTCATCCCAGTCGGACGAACATTGCACACGTGTGCAAAACAAATTCGACAAGCACCAAGGGAGGGATTCATGAGGAGAAACTATCTGGCTACGGCTGCGTTGGCCGCAGGTTCCGTTCTGGCGTCGCAGGCCGTTGCGAATGCGGACGAGTTGAACCTGATCTGCTCGGCCGACGTGGTGATCTGCGAACTGCTCGTCGAGAAATTCGAGGCCGAGCACGATATTGATGTTTCCATGGTGCGGCTGTCTTCCGGCGAAGCCTATGCGAAGGTTCGCGCCGAAGCGCGCAATCCGAAGACGGATATCTGGTGGGGAGGCACCGGCGATCCGCATCTTCAGGCGGCGGCCGACGGGCTGACCATGGCCTACAAGTCGCCGATGCTGGACGAGCTTCTGCCCTGGGCGGTGAAACAGGCCGAAAGCGCCGAATTCAAGACGGTCGGCGTTTATTCCGGCGCGCTTGGCTGGGGCTACAACAAGGAATTTCTCGCAGACAAGGGCATCGAACCGCCGAAATGCTGGGCGGATCTGCTGAACCCGGCGCTGAAAGGCGAAATCCAGGTGGCGAATCCGAACTCGTCGGGCACCGCCTACACGGCGCTTGCCACCCTGGTGCAGCTCATGGGCGAGGAGGAGGCGTTCGCATTCCTCAAGAAGATGAACGACAATGTCTCGCAATACACCAAGTCAGGCTCTGCCCCGGTGAAGGCGGCGGCCCGCGGCGAAACCGGTATCGGCATCGTCTTCATGCATGATGCGGTCGCACAGGCGGTCGAGGGATTTCCCATCGGCGTGGTCGCGCCCTGCGAAGGGACGGGTTACGAGATCGGTTCGATGTCGATCGTCAACCGTGCACGCAACGAGGACGCTGCCAAGACATGGTATGACTGGGTTTTGAAGGCAGATGTGCAGTCGCTCCTGAAGGATGCCAAGTCGTTCCAGATCCCGTCGAACGCCTCTGCGGAAGTTCCGGAAGAATCGCCGAGTCTCGATGAGGTCAAGCTGATCGATTACGACTTCGTGACCTATGGCAGCACGGACAAGCGAAAAGCGCTGCTTGAGCGTTGGGATCGTGAGATTGGTGCCATTGCCAACTGATCCTGCGCTCACAAGCCTCGGGTTTCATCGGGGGTGAAGCCCGAGGCGTCTCTTTCGGACAGGACTGCACATGATGACGCGCGAAAACCGTCGGCTCGACGTGATGTTCGGGCTTGGCCTTGCCGCCATTTGTCTTTTGCCATGGTATCGGGTTGAGGGTGGATTCTTCTCCCTGCAATGGATCGGGGAGATGGCAGGCGAACCGGACCTCAATCCCGGCCTGTTGCAACTCTTTCTGGGCCGTTCCTGGCTTCTGATCGCCTTCATCCTTTTTGCAGCGGCGATTGCCACACGGGTTTCCATGCCTGCCGGAAAGGTGCGCGGAGCGCGCCTCGCGCTGATCGGTGCAGTCGGTGTGGGCTTCATGATTCTGCAGGGGCTCGCCATCACGCTGTGGGGCTGGGCGTGGAGCCTGAACGAAACGCTGTTCGGCCCCCTCGATCCGGGGCAGCCGGCCTTTGGCGCGGGCGCACTCATTCTCTCTCTGGGCTTTCTGGCCCTGATCGCCTATGGGTTTGCCGAACGCGGCGCGATGAAGGGAGATGCCTTCACGCTTGGCTCCATCATCCTGCTGATCGCGCTTGTCGGCGTGTTCGTTTTCTACCCCATCATATCGATGTTTGCCGGGTCTTTTCAGGATTTCGACGGTTCCTTCAATCCCGACGGTTTCATACGCAACATTCAGGATCCGGCGATCTGGAGCCTCGACTGCGTTATCGGTGGGGCGCGTTGCGGCGTGGCTTGGCGCACGCTTTTTCTGGCAGTGATGACGGCGAGCGCCTCAACGCTGCTTGGCCTCGCCTTCGCGTTGGTGGCAACCCGGACGCGTTTTCCGGCTAAGAAGGGCCTCAGGCTTCTCACCATTCTGCCCATCATCACCCCGCCCTTCGTCATTGGTCTGGCGCTGACCATGATGCTCGGCCGCTCCGGGCTCGTAACCGGATGGATCGAGGCGCTGACGGGGATCGAGCTTGGCCGCTGGCTCTATGGTCTCACCGGCATCTGGATCGCGCAGGTGCTTTCCTTCACCCCCATCTCATTCCTGGTTCTCATAGGCGTCGTGGAAGGCGTGAGCCCTTCCATGGAAGAAGCCTCGCAGACCTTGCGGGCAGGGCGCTGGCGCACCTTCCGCAAGGTCTCCCTACCACTTATGGCGCCGGGGCTCGCCAACGCCTTCCTGATCGGCTTCATCGAGAGCATGGCGGATTTCGGCAATCCGTTGGTGCTGGGTGGAAGCCACGGGGTTCTTTCGACCGAGATATTCTTTGCCGTCGTCGGCGCGCAGACCGATCCGTCGCGCGCGGCGGTGCTCGCGATCATTCTTCTGACGTTCACGCTTTCCGCCTTCCTCTTGCAGCGCGTCTGGCTCGCCGGCCGCAATTTCGCAACGGTGACGGGCAAGGGAGATTCAGGCAAACACGCCGCCTTGCCGGGACCGCTCGCAGCCCTGCTTTATGCGATCGTGGTGCCGTGGATCATCTTCACGCTGGCGGTCTATGGCATGATCATCTTTGGCGGGTTCGTCACCACCTGGGGTCTCGATCACACCCTGACGCTGGAACACTATGCACGCGGCTTTTCGGTCGAATGGCGCGAAGGCGCGCTGGCATGGACCGGCGTTGCCTGGGACAGTTTCTGGACCACAATGGAAATCGCGCTCATCGCAGCGCCGCTGACGGCGGCGGTAGGGCTTTTGACGGCCTATCTCATCGTGCGACAGAATTTCTTTGGCCGGAACGCCTTCGAGTTCGCGCTGATGATGAGTTTCGCCATCCCCGGAACGGTTATCGGGATCAGCTACATCATGGCCTTCAACCTGCCGCCCATCGAAATGACAGGCACGGCGTTGATCCTGATCGCCTGCTTCGTGTTCCGCAACATGCCGGTGGGCGTGCGCGGCGGCGTGGCGGCGATGAGCCAGCTCGACAAGAGCCTGGACGAGGCCTCGATCACGCTGGGGGCAGGGAGCCCGCGCACGATCCGCCGGGTGATCCTGCCGCTTTTACGCCCTGCGATCATGGCGGCACTGGTCTATTCCTTCGTGCGGGCCATCACCTCGATCAGCGCCGTCATCTTTCTGGTGAGCGCGAAGTACAACATGGCGACCGCCTATATCGTAGGGCTGGTGGAGAACGGCGAATACGGCATCGCCATCGCTTACTCTTCGGTTCTCATCCTTGTCATGATCACCGTGATAGGCGGGTTCCAGCTTCTTGTCGGCGAGCGCCGGTTGAGACGGGAGAACGCAGTCAGTCGCCCTGCTGCGGAGAAACGCGCCCAATCCAGTCTGGAGGCAAAGGCATGAGCAGTTCGCAATGTGGGTCTGTCCGCTTTCGCAATGTTCGCAAAAAATTCGGTTCGTTCACGGCCATTCATGACCTCAATCTGGAGATAGAACCGGGCACGCTGGTGACGCTTCTGGGGCCTTCGGGTTGCGGCAAGACAACCACGTTGCGCATGTTGGCTGGCCTGGAGACCCCAAGTGCGGGCGCTATCGAGATCGGCGGGCAAGATGTCACGCGCCTGCCGGCCAATGAGCGCGATGTCGCCATGGTGTTTCAGTCCTATGCGCTGTTCCCGCATATGAGCGTGCTCGACAATGTGGCTTACGGGCTTGAGGCAGGCGGGCAGTCCAGGGCCGAGGCGCGGGAGAACGCGCATGCGGGCCTCGCGCTGGTCGGCCTCGAAGGGTTTGGCGCGCGCCTGCCGGCGGAGCTTTCCGGCGGACAGCAGCAGCGCGTCGCCGTTGCCCGCGCGCTGGTGCTCGAACCACAGGTGCTTCTGCTCGACGAGCCCTTGTCCAATCTCGACGCGAGGCTGCGCCGGCGAGTGCGCACCGAAATTCGCGAGTTGCAGCAGCGGCTCGGTTTCACTGCCGTCTATGTGACGCATGATCAGGAGGAGGCGCTGGCCGTTTCCGACCGTATCGTGGTCATGGAAAGCGGACTTGTTGCACAGGAAGGCCCGCCACGCGAACTCTATGAGGAACCGGCCTCCGAGTTCATCGCCGACTTCATGGGCGAGGCCAATGTGCTTGCCTGCGAGGTACTGGACATTGCGGATGGCCGCGCGACTGTGCAGGTGGGCGGCTTGCAGCACACACTGCCGACACGCAAGGCGGCGCGTCCCGGCCCGGCAAAACTGGCCGTGCGCGCGAACGCCATCCGCCTTGAAACGGGCGGGGATGCCAGTCTGCCGGGCCGGATCCAGAGCTCGGCCTATCTTGGCGACCATGTGGAATATGAGGTGGAACTCGCATCCGGAACGATATTTGTCGTGGACAACGCGACGACCGACCCGCTGCCGCCGGCCACCGATGTTTCCATCGGCTTCCGCGATCGCGGCATAGCATTGATTACCGCATGACAACGACCATTCAGGAGAACCGCGTGTCCCTTTCCGATACCGACCTTGCCGACCGGCTTGGTTTTGCCGAAACGATGGCAAAGGCTGCGGGGGCTGCCGCCCTCGACTATTTCACACGGCGTGATGAGCTGGTCATCGAGACCAAGCGCAACCCGCAGGATCTGGTCTCCGAGGCTGACAAGAAGGTCGAAGAGCTGATACGCGCCGAGATCGCGAATCGCTTCGGCGCCGATGGCGTGCTTGGCGAGGAATACGGGCTGACCGAAGGCACAAGCGGTCTCACCTGGGTGATCGATCCGATCGATGGCACCAGCGCCTTTCTGAACGGCATGCCGAGCTGGTGTGTTTCCGTGGGTGCCGCGATTGATGGCGAGCCGGTGCTCGGTGTCATCGTCGCGCCCTGCTTCGACGAGTGCTACAGCGCCCGCCGTGGCGGCGGGGCAACGCTAAACGGAAAGCCGATCCGTGTCGCAGACCAGCTCAATCTTCGCAACGGCGTGGTGGGGCTGGGCTCCAATGATCGCGTCGAGCCGGCTGCTGCCGCGCGCATTGTGGAAAACCTTTTCGAGATCGGCGGAACGTTCATCCGCAACGGTTCGGGGGCGCTGATGCTTGCCTATGTGGCGGCGGGGCGGCTGGTCGGTTATGCGGAACCGAGCATGAACGCCTGGGATTGCATGGCCGGCTATTGCCTTGTCAGCGAGGCCGGCGGCACGGTTCTGCCTTTCCCGCGCGATGGCTTCCACGCACCGGCGCGTGTGCTCGCGGCCACCGGCGGCAGCTATGCCGAACTGGAGCAGATCTCGGCTATCGCCCAGTCCTGACGCACTTACCAGCCGGCAAAGCGCTCCAGCAATTGCGGATCTACCTTGCCGGCTTCCACATCGCTCAAAGCCTGATCAAGAATGGCGATCCCGCGAAGGGCTTCCTCCTCGCTCAGGTTGAGTGGTGGGGTGAATTCCAGCACGTTGGAATTGAGGCCCACATAGTAGATGACGAGCCCGAGCTGAAAGGCGCGGTAGACGGTGAGCGCCGTCTGCTCGATGGCGGGCGTGCGGGCTTCGCGGTCGCTTACAAGCTCCACGCCGATGGCAAGCCCGTGGCCGCGCACATGGCCGATGACGGGGTGTTTTTCCTGCAGCGCGCGCAGGGCGGAAAGCATCGTGTCGCCGACCTTTGCGGCATTGGCGACCAGATTTTCGCGCTCGATGGTTTCCAGCACGGCAAGGCCCGCCGACGCGCAGACCGGATTGCCATGCAGGGTCTGGAAGGAAAAGGTCGAGGCGTGGTTCATGATGGCTTCCGGACCGACGACCGCCGAGATGGGCAGGCCGCCGCCGAGCCCCTTGCCGAACACGACGATATCGGGCTCGATGCCGCTGTGCTCGAAGGCGTGGAGGCGTCCGGTACGCGCAAGCCCCACCTTCACCTCGTCGCAGACAAGCAGAATGCCATGCTTGCGGCAGAGCCTCTCGATTTCCCTGAAATAGCCCGGCGGTGGCACGAGCATTCCCCCGTCGGACTGGATCGGTTCGATGAAGAAAGCTGCCACGTCCTGCGGTGAGACGGAGGTGGCGAAAAGCTCTTCGATATGGGCGAGCGCCGCCTTCGATGCGGCTTCCGGGCTGCCTGAGGCATAGGAATCCGGATAGGGGACGAGGCTGAGCCCGGAAGCCTTGTCGATACCGCCCTGTGCGGGGTGGCCGGAAATAGCCACCGACCCGACCGTGCCGCCGTGATAGGCGCCCTTGAAGGAGATGATGCGCGGGCGACCGGTTGCCGCGACCACGGCGCGGGCAACAGTTTCGTTTGCGTCGGAGCCCGAATGGCCGAACCAGACACGACCTGCGGCGCGCTCCGGCACCAGTGAAAGCAGCTTTTCGGCAAGGAGTACGCTGGGCTCGTTGGCGGTGGAGAGGTAGCTGGCTCCGGCCTGGTCGGTCAGCGCGCGGTTGACGGCCTCGGCAAGTGCAGGGTGCCCGTGACCGAGGCTGGCCGCTCCCCAGGAGGCGGCGAAATCGAGAAGGTCGTGCCCATCATCCCCGCGCAGCATCGATCCTCTGCCGCCCGTCACTGCCTGCGGGAAAAAGCGCAGATGAGCGAGTGTGGAGACACTGCGGCTTTCGCGTTCGTAGAGACCGGTCATGTTGTTATCCCCCGGCGCGGTTGATCAGTAGACGGCTTCGTAGCGCGCGCAGCGTTCCGCCTCGCTGAGATCGGCGGTCTGGGCAAGCTCGCCGCGCTTGTGTTTCAGGTAGACGTCGAGCGCTTCCGCGCCAATCCACTCGGCCACGCGCGGGTTCTCTTCGAGGCGATCCAGCGCTTCACCGAGCGACTGGGGCAGACGTACCAAGCCGCGCTCGGCGAGCTTTGCTGCCGGCAATTCGGAGAGGTCTTCTTCCGTCACCTGCGGAGCGGCAAGCCCCTCCTCGATGCCCTGCGCGCCTGCATGGGCCAGAGCTGCCAGAACCAGATAGGGGGAGGCCGTTGCATCGGCTGCGCGATACTCGAAATTATACTGTTTTGCGGCACTTTCAGCACTGGCGCTCGTCACCGGGCAGATGCGCACGGCGGCCTCTCGGTCGTGATAGCCCAGATTGTTGTAGGCAGCGCTCCAGCGATGTGGGGTGAGGCGTGTGTACGAGATGGCCGAAGGTGCAGTCAGCGAGACAATGCTGTCCATATACTTCAGGATGCCGGCGATGAACGAGCCGGTCTTCTGCGCCATGCCCCATGGTGCGTCCGGGTCGTAGGTGGCGGGTGCGCCATTTTCATCCACGAAGCTCATATGGACATGGACACCATTGCCGACGCCGGCGGGATCGCGGATGGGCACGAAGGTGACGGGCTCGCCCATGCGCTCGCCGACAAGCTTTGTGACGGCACGCACCTTGACGGCGGTGTCGGCAGCAGTGACGCCGAGATCGGGCCCGTTGGTGACCTCGAACTGGTCGGCGCCGTATTCCTTCAGGAAAGTGTCCGGCTTGACGCCGGCCACTTCCAGCGCGGCCATGACCGTTTCACCGAAGGCCCGGTGCTTGCCGAAGCTGGCAAGGCCGAAGGCCTCACCCGGCCCCTGCGCGGGATTGCGGGACTGAAACTCGTGCTCGAAGGCGGCGACAAGACGCAGGCCGGAGACACCTTCGAGCCGCTTCAGCGCGGTTTTCAGAATGGAGCGTGTGCAGCAGCTCCACGGATCGCCGTCGAGATGGAGGATGTCGCCGAGCACGAAGCGCTCGACGGGGCCGCCATCTTCGAGATCGAGCGTGACGGCGGTGTCGGCATCCGGCACGAGGATCAGATCGCCAAAGGAGCCGAACGGGCTCTCGGCAATCGTGTCGAAACAGGTGATCTGCACATTGGTGGGCGTCCAGCCGACACCCTGGCGGAAGCGCTTTTCCATTTCCTTCAACGGAAAGGCCTTGCCGCGCGTCACGCCGGAAAAGTCCGAGGTGGCGGCAAACATCAAGGGATTACTGATCATCGTCGCGTGCTCCATGATCGAAGCGGAGCGAGTCCCAGGCTTCGATGCGTTTGCGGGTTTTGTCCCAATTGGTTTCGGCAATGCGGGTCAGCATCGCCTCCATCAGCACCATGGCGCCGGAATAGCTGTCCCAGACGGTGCCGCTTTCGATGGGGGTGGCGAAGACCTCGTTGGCGTGGTTGGCGGCCGGCGACATCCACTTGTCGGTCAGAACAACGATCTGGACACCGCTCTGCGCCTTGGCGCGGCGGGCAAGCTCGGCCAGATTGCGCTGATAGCGGCGGTAGTCCACCATGAACAGCACGTCCTTCGAGCGCATGCGCAGCATGTATTCGGGCCAGATTTCCGGGTCCGCCGGCAGGTGGAAGACTCCGCTGCGCACCTGGCGCAGATGGCGCGAGACATAAAGCGCGATGGCATCGCTGATGCGCCCGCCGATCAGATAGACGTTGCGCTTCTCATCGCCCAGGAGATCACAGACACGCTCGAACTGGGCGCTGGTGATCGCGGAAGCCGAGGCCGAAATGAGGTTCACGGCGCGAGACACGAAATCTTCGAGATAGTCCCCCTGAATGGGACGATCTCCCACATGAAGGTCGAGCGGCGAACGGTTCGCCTGGCGTATCTCGTCGATCAAATGGCGCTGGAAATCCTGATAGCCCTGAAAACCCAGCTTGGTGACGAAGCGGGAGATGGAGGGGGGCGAGGTTCCGGTCTTCGCGGCGAGATCCTGGATCGTGTCCAGGCCTGCATAGGGGTAATCGAGCAACAGCGCCGTGCACAGCTTCCGCTCGGTCGCCGTGAGTTCGCTCGACAGGTTCTCCAGCCTTTGTCTGACTTGCATCGCAATCCCCTCCCAACGAAACAGACGATTTTGAAAATCATAAGTCAATATGAAAATTTTTGGTTGACTATGAAAAAATAATATCAAAGCTAGAGAGGGGAGCAAAAGGGGAATACATGTTCACGTCGTCGCGCCAGCATTTCATTGCCGCCGCTCTCGCCATTATCGTTCTAGCGGTGGCGGGCGTTGTCGTCGCCGGTCTTTTCGGCGCTGCTGCCGAACGTGTGCTGACGGTTTTTTTCATCTCGCTGATCGCCGTGACGGGCATCGGCGTCTATAGCGGCAACAGCGGTATCCTGAGCTTCGGCCATGTGGCCTTCATGGGCATCGGCGCTTATGTTTCCGGACTTCTGACCTTACCGGCGGGCTTGAAGATGGCGACGCTGCGCGGGCTGCCGGACTGGCTTGCAGCCACCGAGCTCTCGCTCATCCCCGCAATCATTGTCGCTGTTCTGGTAACGGCGGTGATTGCGCTGCTGATCGGCATTGCCATCGGCAGGCTGGAAGGGTCGGCGGCGTCCATCGCGACGCTGGGGCTTCTGGTGATCGTGCATGGCGTGATCATCGGCTGGCGCGATGTGACGCGCGGCGCACAGTCCTTCTTCGGCGTGCCACGTGACACGACGCTGATCATCGCCGCGGTGGCCTGTGTGATCGCGCTGATCGCGGCGCGCTGGTATCGCGATTCGCTTTCGGGCCTGCGTCTGCGGGCGGGTCGCGAGAATGCGATTGCGGCAAAGGCCGTTGGCATCAATGTGCAGCGTGAGCGCCTTGTCTCATGGGTTCTGAGTGCTGCCATCATGGCGCTTTCGGGTGCTCTGATCGCGCATTTTCTGGGCGCGTTCAGCCCCAAGAAATTCTATTTCCACGACACGTTCCTGCTTCTGGCGATGCTGATCGTCGGCGGCATGACCACGGTGACGGGCGCCATCTCCGGCACGATCCTTATCACTGTGATCACGGAAATCCTGCGCCGCTTCGAAAGCGGAATGAATATTGGCGGGTTCGAGCTGCCGGCCGTGTTTGGCACCACTCAGATCGGCATTGGGCTTCTCATTCTTTTTGCCATGTTCCGCATGTCGGAAGGCGTGATGGGGCTGAAGGAATGGGAGGAGCGCGTCTTCCCGTTCAAGCCGAAGCGGGGCCGGGCCGAGGCGCTCGGCAAACGCACGAGCGATGACCGGCTGAAGGTCGAGCATGTGTCGATGCAGTTTGGCGGTCTGCGTGCGGTGGACGATGTAAGCATCGCGGTCAATCCGGGCGAGATTCTGGGCCTCATCGGCCCTAACGGCTCCGGCAAGACGACGCTTCTGAACATGATCTCCGGCGTGCTGAAGCCGACCCAGGGTGACGTGGTTCTGGGCTCACAATCGCTCACCGGCGTGGCGTCGGAAAAGATCGCCGATGCCGGTATTGCCCGCACCTTTCAGAACATCCGACTGTTTCCAACACTGACGGTTTATCAGAACGTTCTGGCAGCGGCCCTGTCCACCCATGGCGGAAAGAATGCGGAGGAACGTGCGGGTGCAGCACTCGCGCGCCTCGGCATCGAGGAACGCGCCGGTGAGGATGCGGGCACGCTGTCCTATGGCGAACAGCGCCGGGTGGAGATTGCGCGTGCGCTCGCCTGCGAACCGACGCTGCTTCTGCTCGATGAACCGGCGGCCGGCATGAACCGCGAAGAGACCGACGATCTGATCGAACGGCTGAAAGTGCTCTCGGCCGATCTGGGGCTCGGCGTCGTGCTGGTCGACCACGATCTGAAGCTGATCAACGAACTGTGCGACCGCATTGTCGTGCTGAACGAAGGAAAGCTCATTGCGGATGGCGCCCCGGCTGCCATTCGGGAGAACCCTGCGGTCATCGAGGCATATCTCGGGCCGGGCAAGGCCGCCTGACAAACGAATAAACAAGAAAGAGGGAACTGACATGAACAAATTGCTCATATCCACGCTTCTCGCCAGTGCGATGGCGTTTCCGGCTGCGGCAGAAACGCTGCGCGTCGGCGTTGCAACGGCACAGACCGGCGCACTCGCACCCTTCGACACGCCCGTGATCGACGGCATTCACATTGCCGTGGACGAGATCAACCAGGCTGGCGGCATCGACGGCAAGATCAAGATCGAGCTTTTGGAAAAGGATGTGCGCTCCGACGCAGCACAGACCTCCATCGCCACCCAGGAACTGGTGGATGAGGGCGTTTCCGTGATCGTGCTGCCCTGCGATGCCGATCCGGCGCTTGCCGCCATCGGCGTGGTGACCGAAGCGCAGATCCCCGCCATTTCCACCTGCGCCTCCTCGCCGACGCTTCCGCAGATCGGCGGCGACTACATGTTCGCCAACTTCCCCGGCGACAATGTGCAGGCCACCGTTTCGGCCAAATGGGCCTATGATGAGGGCCACCGCAGCGCTTACATCATCTACTCGCCCGACACGCAGTACACGACGATGCCGCTCTACTTCGCCGAAGTGTTCGAGAAGCTTGGCGGCAAGATGCTGGGCGAGGACACTCACACGATCGGCCAGCAGGATTTCTCCGCCATTGCCACGCGCATTGCGGCACTCGACCCGCAGCCCGACGTCATCATGACCTCGACCTATGAGCCGGATTTCCCGTCCATGCTGAAAGCGCTGCGTGCAGCGGGTGTGGAAAGCCAGATGATCGGCTCTGACGGTATCGACAGCCCGACCACCTTCTCGCTGGGTGCAGTTGCTGAGGGTCTCGTCTTCACCACTGCGGGACATCCGACCGAGGGCAGCCCGCTCGAAGCCTTCAACAAGAAATTCGAAGAGGTGAACGGCAAGGCACCGGAAACCGTGTTCAACGCCGTTGGCTACGACCTCATCAAGGTTATCGAGGCAGCGGTGATCGCGGCGGATGGTTCCACCGACGCACAGACGTTGCGCGACGCCATCGCCAATCTGGAGAACGTGCAGGGCGCGACGAGCATGATCACCTACAAGGGCACGGACGGCATGCCGCTGCGCGAGGTGAGCCTGATCCGGGTGAAGGATGGCGGCCGCGAACTGATCGGTCAGCCGACGCCGGACGCCGCGCTCATCCCCGAACCTCGCGTTCAGTGAGGTAGGACACGTGTCTGCGTTGTTGTCAGTCCAGTCGCTTCAGGTGCAATACGGTGCCGTGCATGCGGTGCGCGGTATCGACCTGGACGTGCGCGAAGGCGAAATCATCGCGCTTCTGGGCGCCAATGGTGCGGGCAAGTCCTCGACGCTCAATGCGTTGGTCGGCCTGGCGCCGGCCAGCGCAGGCAGGATCACCTTCAAGGGGCAGGACGTGACCGGCAGCGCGCCGGAACGTTTCGCCTCCCTTGGCATGACGTTGTCGCCCGAGGGGCGGCGCGTCTTCGGCACGCTCAGCGTGCAGGAAAACCTGCTCATGGGCGCTTATTCCATGCGGGACAAGGCCGAGGTGAAAACGGCCTTTGATCGGGTGTTCGATCTGTTTCCGATCCTGCGGGAGCGCCGTGAGCAGTTTGCTGGGACGCTTTCGGGCGGCCAGCAGCAGATGCTGGCCGTTGGCCGCGCGTTGATGAGCAATCCGCGTCTTCTCCTGCTCGACGAGCCGTCGCTGGGGCTCGCGCCGAAGATCGTCGAGCAGGTTTTCGAGCTGATCACCGTGTTGCGCAAGCAGGGGGTGACGCTGATGGTCGTCGAACAGAATGTATCGATGGCGCTCGAAATCGCGGATCGCGGATACGTGATGGCCAGCGGCCGCATCGCAGCTTCCGGTACGGCGGCCGAACTGCGCAACTCCGACACGCTGCAAGCTGCCTATCTGGGGGCCGATTAATGGATCTGTTTCTACAGCAAACCGTCAATGCCTTCGCGTTGGGCGGCACCTATGCGCTGCTTGCGCTGGGCCTTGCCATGGTCTTTTCCACCATGGGGCTGATCAACTTCGCCCATGGCGAGCTGATGACGATTGCCGGCTACATTCTGATGGCCTGTGGCCTTGCCGGCGTTCCGTTCGCATTCTCCATTCTTTTGGCCATTGCTGCTGCGGTTCTGGCGGCAATTGTGATGGAGCGCATTGCCTTCAGGCCGGTCAGAAACGCTTCCGGCGCGACAATGCTGGTGACGAGTTTCGCGGTCTCGATGATTCTGCAGGTTCTTTTTCAGAACTTCATTTCCGCGCGTTCGCAGGCCGTGTTCGTTCCCGAAATTCTATCGGAGAGCGTGCGCTTTGGCGGGCTGGTGATCGGCGTCAACAAGATTGCGGCCATTGTTACCACCATCGTCATGCTGATCCTCCTTGACCGGTTCATGAAGCATCACCGCATCGGCATCGCCATGCGGGCGGCGGCGGAGGACTTCTCGGTCGCACGCCTGATGGGCATCCGCGCCAACACGGTGATTGCCGGCGCATTCGCGCTGTCGGGTTTCCTTGCTGGCGTTGCCGCTGTGCTCTGGGTGAGCCAGCGTGCTTCTGTCGATCCACTTATGGGCTTCACGCCTGTTCTGAAAGCCTTCATCGCGGCCATCCTTGGCGGTCTCGGATCGTTGCGCGGCGCCGTGGCTGGCGGCTTTCTTCTGGGGTTCATCGAAATCTATCTGGCCGCCTACCTGCCTGCCGGCATGCAGGAATTCCGCGATCCCATCGCCCTTTGCCTGGTCGTTCTCGTGCTGATCTTCCGCCCGAACGGCCTGATCCCGTCGCCAGCCCTCAAGGCGGAGAAAGTATGAGCCTTCACACATCTGTCGGAGAGAGCGAGCGCCTCTTGTCGCCGCTCGACCCGGATCCGGTCACGATCATCAATGGGGAAAGCACCTTTCCGGTGCTTCTCGTCTGCGAGCATGCGGGGCAGATCGTTCCCCAGGCACTGGGCGATCTGAGTCTGAATGCCGAAGCGCTCGATGCGCATATCGGCTGGGATATCGGTGCTGCCGGTGTTACCCGGCTTCTCGCCGACAGGCTGGGGGCACCTGCCGTGCTGCAGAGCTACAGCAGGCTGGTGATCGATTGCAACCGCCCGCCGGAAGCACCTGATTCCATGCCTGAGATGAGCGATGGTGTGCCGGTTCCCGGCAACCGGGGCCTGACGCCGGATCAGCGCGCGGCGCGCAAGCGCGAGATTTTCGATCCCTTCGATGCCGCGGTGAAGAAACTGCGCGGCCTGCCCCATTGCCAGGCAATTTTATCGATCCACAGCTTCAATCCGCAGCTTAGCGATGGTGTTAAGCGTCCTTGGGAGATCAGTTTCCTTTATCGCAAGGACACAGCGACCTCCGAACGGCTGCGACAGCTCGTGCTGGAGAATGCGCCGAACCTGACCATCGGTATGAACGAGCCCTACCAGATCGACGATGAGTCGGACTGGTTTGTGCCGCGTCACGGGGAAGAAAGCGGCCTGCCGCACAGCCTCATTGAAATTCGCAACGATCTCATTTCAGATGCCGCCGGGCAGGCAGAATGGGCAAAGCTCATGACCGCCGTCGTGCATCGCTTCGCAACGGAGTTATAGACATGGAACTCACGCGCAACGTTCCCATCGAGCCGGCAAAGGCCGCGATCCTCTATGTGGATGTGCAAAATTTCAGCGCCAAGAAGAAGGGCGCGGAGTTTGCCGATCTCGACGAAAAGACATTGAATGAGAAATATGGCTGGTATTTCGGCCGGCTTGAGGGCGAAGTCATCCCGCGCATGCAGAAGCTGCAGGCGGCCTGCCGCAAGGCCGGCGTGGAGGTGATGTACACCACCATCGAAAGCCTGACGCTGGACGGGCGCGACCGCAGCCTCGATTACAAGATCACGGGCTTCAATGTGCCCAAGGGCTCCTGGGACGGAAAGGTGATCGACGAGATCGCGCCGGGCGAAGACGAGATCGTGCTGCCGAAGTCTTCCTCCTCCGTCTTCGTCTCGACCCATATCGACTACATTCTGCGCAATCTCGGCGTGAAGCAGCTCATCATTTGCGGGCTGATCACGGATCAATGCGTGGAGAGCGCCATTCGCGATGCCTGCGATCTGGGCTATCTGGTGACGCAGGTGACGGATGCCTGCCTGACCTACAGCCAGGAGCGGCACGACAATTCGCTGCGCACCATCAAGGGCTATTGCCGGCAGGTGACCACGGACGAGCTGATCGCGGAACTCTCCTAGTTCGGTTGTTCTCAACGACCCTGAAAGTGGTCTCGATCGCTGCATGAATGACAGGCCGGAAACGGCACGCGGGAGGGTTCAGCATGACCGCAATTCTCGACACGGTTCCGCGCTTTTCTGAAGAAGAGGCGGCAGGGCTCCTCAATGATGTCTATGGCATCGAGGGCACGCTTTCGGCTCTGGCGAGCGAGCGGGACCAGAATTTCAAGGTGAAGACGCCGGAGGGTGCGTTCATCTTCAAGATCGTCAATGCGGCGGAGCCGGTCGAGGAGAGCGATTTCCAGACAGCGCTTCTAAAGCACATTCAATCCGCTGCGCCTGACCTCCCGCTACCGAAGCTGCTTCCGACGCTGAAGGGTGACGCACTGGGGGCTGTCGACGGCGCGAACGGTGCGACGCACAGGCTGCGGCTTGTGAGCTGGATCGAGGGCACGCCACTTGCCGAAGTGCCGCGCAGCGAGGCGGCCATGGAGAGCCTCGGCGCGCTGCTTGGCCGGTTCAACAACGCGCTTTCCGGCTTCATGCACCCCGGCGCGGTGCGGGCGCTCGACTGGGATCTGCGCCTTGCAGGCAACAGCCGCGCGCGGCTTGAGCATATCCGCGATGCGGATGACCGCGCGCTTGCTGAGCGTTTCATCACGCGCTTCGAGACGATGGTGCTGCCACGGCTCTCGCGCCTGCGCGGTGGGGTGATCCACAATGACGCCAATGACTGGAATGTACTGGTCGATCCGGACGACCACACGGCAATCTGCGGCCTGATCGATTTCGGCGATGCACTTTACAGCGCGCTGATCTGCGAGGTGGCGATTGCCGGCGCCTATGGTGCGCTCGACTGCGACGATCCGCTGGGCGCCATCGGCGCGCTGGCGGCGGGTTTCCATGCGCAATATCCGTTGCTGGAAGACGAAATCGACCTCCTGTTCGATCTCGTTGCCATGCGGCTTGTGACTTCGGTGACGATCTCGGCGAGCCGCCAGTCGGAAGTGGCCGACAATCCCTATCTTGCTGTCAGCGAGAAGCCGGCCTGGGATCTTCTGCGCCGGCTGGGGGCGATGGACCCGCGCTTTGCGACGGCCATCCTCCGAAATGCCTGCGGCTTTGAGGCCATGCCGGGTGCGCGAGCGGTGAAAACCTGGTTGACGAAAAACCGCCGCCGTTTTGCGCCGGTGCTTTCCCGGCTGGCTGCGAGCTATCCGACCGCCCATGTGCCGCTTGGCGACCGGAACGATCCAATCGCCATTGCTTCAGCCGAGGAGCGGCCAGACGAGGCGCAGGCGCTCTGGGAAGAGGCGGTGGGCGATGCGAGACGCATTCTGGGCATCGGCCCGTGGGGCGAAGATCGCGGGGTCTATACGAGCGAGATTTTCGAGTCCCGACTGATCTCCGGCACCCGCCGCACGCGCCATCTGGGGCTCGACCTCTTCCTGCCGGCTGGCACCGCCCTTTATGTGCCGCTTGAGGCAACCGTGCGCGAGGTGAGCATAGAGCCGGCGCGGCTCGGCTATGGTGCGGTGATGGTGCTGGAGCACAGGCCGGAGGACGGCCCGGCCTTCCTGTCTCTGTGGGGGCACCTTGCCCATGAGGTTGTGGACCGGCTGAAGGTGGGCGACCGGGTCGAGGCCGGTGCGTTTCTGGCGCATATGGGCGGGCCGAAGGAAAATGGCGGCTGGATGCCGCATTTGCATTTGCAGATTTCCTGCGACACGACGATGAGCGCCGACGACATTCTGGGCGTTGGCGAGACGCGCTATCTGGAAACATGGGGCGAGCTCTTCCCCGATGCGAGCGATTTCGCCGGGCTCGTGGCGGTCGATGAAGGGCGGCTCTCCAAGGCCGAGATCGTGGAGAAGCGGCAGTCGCTGCTCCTTCCGAACCTGTCGATTTCCTATGAGGAGCCGATCAAGTTCGTGAAGGGCGAGGGCGTGTGGCTCATTGATGACCGTGGCCGCGCCTATCTCGATTGCTTCAATAATGTTTGCCATCTCGGGCACTGCCATCCGGCGGTGGTGGAGGCGCTGGCACGGCAGGCGGCGACGCTCAACACCAACACGCGCTATCTGCACGACAACATTGTCGCCTATGCGGAGCGGCTGACGGCGACCATGCCGGAGGAACTCTCCATAGCGGCTTTCGTGAATTCGGGCTCTGAGGCAAACAGCCTGGCGCTGCGCATGATGCGGGCGCATACGGGCCGGGAGAACGCCATCGTTCTCGACTGGTCCTATCATGGCACGACGCAGGAGCTGATCGATCTCAGCCCCTACAAGTTTCGCCGCAAGGGCGGGCAGGGGCCGAAGCCGCATGTGCACGTGGCCGAACTGCCCTATGCCTATCGCGCGCCGGCCGACTGGCCGCAGGAGGAACTGGCGCAGCGGTTTGCCGCAAGCGTGGCCGAGCAGATCGATACCATGGCTGCCAAGGGCGAGGCACCGGGCTTCTTCCTCGCCGAATCCATCCCGAGCGTGGCCGGGCAAGTGTTCATGCCGGAGGGATATCTCGACGAGGTTTACGGCATGGTGCGCGCGGCGGGTGGCATCTGCATCGCCGACGAGGTGCAGGTGGGTTTTGGCCGCGTAGGCAGCCATTGGTGGGCATTCGAGACACAGGGCGTGGTGCCCGACATCGCCACGGTGGGCAAGCCCATCGGCAATGGCCACCCTATGGGCGCGCTGGTGGTGCGGCGCGAGATCGCCGAAAGCTTCCACAACGGGATGGAGTATTTCAACACGTTTGGCGGCAACCCCGTCTCCTGCGCGGTGGGGCTCGCGGTGATCGACACGATCGAGCGGGACGGCCTGAGGCAGAACGCGGCCGACATCGGTGACTATCTCAAGACAGGCTTCATCGAGCTGCAGCATCGCTATCCGCTGATCGGCGATGTGCGCGGCATGGGCCTCTTCCTCGGCATTGAACTTGTCGAAGACCGCGAGACGAAGCTGCCAGCCACAGCAGCTGCGCGCGCGATCTGCAACGAGGCACGGGCGCGCGGTGTGCTGATGGGCACGGAAGGCCCTTATGACAATGTGTTGAAGATGCGCCCCTCGATGATCTTCAACAAAGCCAATGCCGACCATCTGCTGGGCGTTCTGGAAGAGAGTTTCGAGGCGGTGGCGCGGGCGAGCTGACATCGTTCAGGGACGGGTAAATCGCTGCGTGTACGCAAGGCTGATCCGTGATATGGTTGGGGCTTGCATGTTGACATAAAGATATCTTTATGTGATGCAGACCCCTCTAGCATCAAGGATGAAAAGCGTCGCGTATGTCGTCAATCGATGAACTGTTTGGCCCCGTTGGCGAAAAGCCGGATGGATCGGAAATCTTCGCCGCGCTGCGCAAGGCCGCGCGTGAGCGTATTCTCATTCTTGACGGCGCGATGGGCACGCAGATCCAGGGGCTCGGCTTCGACGAGGATCATTTTCGCGGTGACCGGTTCATCGGCTGCGCCTGCCATCAGCAGGGCAACAACGACCTTCTCAACCTGTCGCAGCCCAAGGCCATCGAGGAAGAACATTTCCGCTATGCGATGGCGGGTGCGGATATTCTCGAGACGAACACATTCTCTTCCACGACCATCGCCCAGGCCGATTACGGCATGGAGGAGATGGTCTATGAGCTGAACCGCGACGGGGCGCGGCTTGCGCGCCGGGCGGCCAAGCGCGCCGAAGAGAAGGATGGCGTGCGCCGCTTCGTGGCAGGCGCTCTCGGGCCGACCAACCGCACCGCCTCCATTTCACCGGATGTGAACAATCCCGGCTACCGCGCCGTGACCTTCGACGATCTGCGGATGGCCTATGGCGAGCAGTTGCAGGGGCTACTCGATGGCGGTGCGGACATCGTGCTGATCGAAACCATTTTCGACACGCTCAACGCCAAGGCGGCGATCTTTGCCTGCGAGGAAATCTTCGCCGAGCGGGGTGTGCGCCTGCCGGTGATGATCTCCGGCACGATCACCGATCTTTCAGGCCGCACGCTTTCCGGCCAGACGCCGACGGCCTTCTGGCATTCGGTGCGTCATGCAAAGCCGATCACGATCGGTCTGAACTGCGCACTGGGCGCTGCGGCCATGCGCCCGCATCTGGCGGAGCTTTCCGGCGTGGCCGACACGCTGATCTGCGCCTATCCGAATGCCGGTCTTCCGAACGCCTTCGGCCAGTATGACGAAAGCCCGGAGATGATGGCCGAGCAGGTCGCGGAATTCGCGCGCGAAGGGCTGGTCAATGTGGTTGGCGGCTGCTGCGGCTCGACGCCCGAGCACATTGCCGCGATCCGCGACGCGGTGGCGAACCATCCGCCGCGCGAAATCCCCGAGCGCCCGCCGCTGATGCGCCTTTCGGGGCTGGAGCCCTTCACGCTGACCGACGACATTCCCTTCGTCAATGTGGGCGAGCGCACCAATGTCACCGGCTCTGCCAAATTCCGCAAGCTCATCACTGCCGGCGACTTTGCCACCGCGCTGGACGTGGCGCGCAACCAGGTGGAGGGCGGCGCGCAGATCATCGACGTTAACATGGATGAGGGCCTGATCGATTCCAAAAAGGCGATGATCGAGTTTCTCAACCTCGTGGCGGCGGAGCCCGACATTGCGCGTGTGCCGGTGATGATCGATTCCTCCAAATGGGAGGTGATCGAAGCGGGCCTGAAATGCGTTCAGGGCAAGGCCGTGGTCAACTCCATCTCGCTCAAGGAAGGCGAGGAGGCGTTTCTCGAACAAGCCGGACTGTGCCGCATGTATGGCGCGGCGATGGTCGTCATGGCGTTCGATGAAACCGGTCAGGCCGACACCAAGGCGCGCAAGGTGGAGATATGCACCCGCGCCTACAAGCTTCTGACGGAAAAGGCCGGTGTTGCACCGGAAGACATCATCTTCGATCCCAATGTGTTCGCGGTGGCGACCGGCATTGAAGAGCACGACAATTACGGCGTCGACTTCATCGAGGCAACGCGCGAGATCACTCAGAGCCTGCCGCACGTCCATATCTCGGGTGGCGTGTCGAACCTCTCCTTCTCGTTCCGTGGCAATGAGCCCGTGCGCGAGGCGATGCATGCCGTTTTCCTCTACCACGCCATTCAGGCGGGTATGGATATGGGCATCGTCAATGCCGGCCAGCTGGCCGTGTACGACACGATCGATCCCGAGCTGCGCGAGGCTTGTGAGGATGTCGTGCTCAACCGCGTGCCGAAGGCCGGTGGTACGGCGACGGAGCGCATGCTGGAGATCGCCGAGCGTTACCGCGGCACTGGCGGACGCGAAGCCAAGGAAAAAGACCTCTCCTGGCGAGAACTACCGGTCGAAAAGCGTCTGGAGCACGCGCTGGTCAACGGCATAACCGAATATATCGATGCGGATACCGAAGAGGCGCGGCAGAAAGCGGAGCGCCCGCTCCATGTGATCGAAGGCCCGCTCATGGCCGGGATGAATGTCGTCGGCGACCTTTTCGGCGCGGGCAAGATGTTCCTGCCGCAGGTGGTGAAGTCGGCCCGCGTGATGAAACAGGCTGTTGCGCTACTCCTTCCATACATGGAGGAGGAGAAACGGGCCAATGGCGGGGGCGAGCGCGAGAGCGCCGGCAGGATCCTGATGGCGACGGTGAAGGGCGACGTTCATGACATCGGCAAGAATATTGTCGGCGTCGTGCTTGCCTGCAACAATTACGAGATCATCGATCTGGGCGTGATGGTGCCGGCGGCGAAGATTCTTGAGACCGCCCGCGAAAAGAAGGTCGATATCATCGGTCTGTCGGGCCTCATCACCCCTTCGCTGGACGAGATGGTGCATGTGGCGGCAGAGATGGAGCGCGAAGGGTTCGACATTCCGCTTCTGATCGGTGGCGCGACGACCAGCCGTGTGCACACGGCGGTGAAGATCCACCCGAGTTATGATCGCGGCCAGGCGGTTCACGTCAATGATGCGAGCCGTGCGGTGGGTGTGGTCTCGAACCTCTTATCTGCCGAAACGCGGGATGGTTACATCACCAATCTGCGCGAGGAATATCGCAAGGTCACGGAAGCGCATGAGCGCTCAGAACGCGACAAGCAGCGCTTGCCGATCGCCAAGGCGCGCGCCAATCCGCACAGGATAGACTGGGCGGCGTACACGCCGCCAAAACCAAGCTTCACCGGCACGAAGGTTTTCGAAAACTGGGATCTGGAAGAGCTTGCGCGCTATATCGACTGGACGCCTTTCTTCCAGACATGGGAGATGAAGGGGCGGTACCCGAAAATTCTCGAAGACGAGAAGCAGGGCGAGGCCGCGCGGCAACTCTTTGCCGATGCGCAGGCCATGCTGAAGAAGATCATCGACGAGAAATGGTTCGTGCCGCGCGCCGTGGTCGGGTTCTGGCCGGCCAATGCGGTTGGGGACGATGTGCGCCTCTTCACCGACGAGACGCGGAAAGAGGGACTTGGCTCCTTCTTCACGCTGCGTCAGCAGCTTACCAAGCGCGGTGACAAGCCGAATGTCGCCCTGTCGGATTTCGTTGCGCCGGTGGACAGCGGAAAACCGGACTGGATCGGTGGTTTCGTGGTAACGGCAGGCATCGAGGAAGTGGCGATTGCCGAGCGTTTCGAGCGGGCAAATGACGACTACAATTCGATCCTCGTGAAGGCGCTGGCCGACCGGTTTGCGGAAGCATTCGCCGAGCGCATGCATGAGAAGGTACGCAGGGAATTCTGGGGTTATGCGGGAGATGAGGATTTCACACCCGAAGAGCTGATCGCCGAACCCTATGCAGGGATCCGCCCGGCGCCGGGCTATCCTGCCCAGCCGGATCACACAGAGAAGATGACGCTGTTCAAGCTTCTGGATGCGGAGAAGACTGCGGGCGTAAAGCTCACCGAAAGCATGGCCATGTGGCCGGGCTCTTCCGTTTCAGGTCTCTATTATTCGCATCCGGAAAGCTATTATTTCGGCGTCGCCAAGGTCGAGCGTGACCAGGTGGAAGACTATGCGGCGCGCAAGGGCATGGATGTGGCGGAGGTGGAACGCTGGCTCGGGCCGGTGCTGAACTATCTTCCATCTTCCTATTCGGAAGCTGCCGAGTAATCGCGGCTTGTCCAAAGGTGCGGCGCGAACCCGCTCGCGCGATCGGTGAACCGCGTGCTCGCCCGGGCATCGTCCCGGAGGTCTCGTTTGCTCCTGAAAGAAAAGGAGCAGGCGGGGGCTATTAGCTGGCGGCTGAGCCTCCCGCCTGCCGGGGCAGCCCCTTCCGGAAAAAAGAGAAGAGGCAAGGCGCAGCGTCTGGTTCAACAGATTTGCCCAGACGCATTCGAGTGATCTGAGTTCGGCGCGGCCACTGTTTTGGAACCATCCCGAACTCAAACCGCATTTTTATGCATTACGTAGAAAGTAGTGTGATGTCGTACTGCAAGGCAGTGGGTATGAACCGACCGCAGTCTCAACCTGTCTCAAATCTGAAACAGGTTGGGGGCAAAATCTCAATTGCCGCGGTCTATTCCCAGCCGTGCCATCTTCCGGTGCATGGTTGCCCGGGAAATACCCAGCTGACGTGCAGCTTCTGAAACATTGCCGCCGGTGCTGAGAAGTGTGCGCTGCAAAGCACTCCGCTCGGCGTCTGCCAACGCAGGCACATCAGAGCCATCGGAGGCATCATAGAGGCTGCTCGCGGAGATCGGTTTGGAAATCGGGCCCGGCGGCAGATCGAGCAAGGCCCGCGCCGCTCGTGTTGCACCGACAACCAGATCATGACGATCAACCGCGATAAGGGCTGTCGGGTCTGCCACGGGCAATAGCATGATCCGTGCCCCCGGATAGGTCTGCCGAAACGCTTCTGCTTCGATGCGGCGTGCCGCATCGCCGACGACCGTCGCGATGAGATTGATGGCCCCCTCGGTTAGATCGGCGCGGCACGAAGAGACATCGATCGCCCCCGCGAGTTGCCCTTCGTGGTCGTAGACGGGCGCCGTGGTGCAGGAGAGGACCGTGTTGCGCGAATGGAAATGCTGGTCGAGGTGAATTGTCAGCGCCCGGCGTTCCACCAGGCATGTGCCGATGCCGTTGGTGCCTTCAATATGCTCGCTCCAGACATTGCCGGCCCAAAGTCCCCATCGCCGAAATGTGTCGTCATCGCCTGCGGCATTGCGATGTTCAACGGGAATGCCCTGCTTGTTGGCCAGAAGCACGCAATAGCCGGAGCTGCCCACGGCGAGAAAGAGCTGGTTCAACGAGGTTTGCGCAGAGCGGATCAACGGTTCGCATCGGGCACGGGCCGCGGCGAGCTCGAAGTCCGAAATACGTTCCGGCCCGCGTTTCTGAGCCGGATCAAGTCGGTGCAGGCGACAAGAGCGCTGCCAGGATGCGACCAGCGCGGATTTTGCTGCATGGTCTGACTCCACCGCTGCCAGCACGCGGTCCGCATGAAAAATCAGACCTCGTCCACTCATGGTTCCCTCCCCATGACCCGCAGGCGCGCTCCACGCTAGTCTCAACTGCCGGGCCTGTTGCTGATCATGGCTGAAGTTTCGTTGCTGGAACCGATCTGTCAATACGACCTTTAGAAAGAATGGGTAAGCGAATTAGTGGAAGTGGCGGAAACACGGGCGGGCTCCGCGCCGACCCATGTTTTTGTCCACACACCCGAATGTTTTCCTCACGGGCATTTGATCTGTTGGATGCGGGGACAGGACCGACTATTCTGCCTAAGGCGTTCCAGTTTCCTGCCTTTCTCGGACAAACGGATTTCTTATGCATGATATCGGACTGAAAATCGCGCTGATCGGCGTGATGGGCATGGGCGCGCAATGGCTCGCCTGGCGGCTGCGCTTGCCCGCTATTGTGCTTTTGCTACTCGCAGGCGTTCTCGCTGGCCCGGCCACTGGGTTCGTTAATCCGGCGGAGGATTTCGGCACGATCTATCGGCCGCTGGTCTCGCTCGCCGTCGCAATCATTCTGTTCGAAGGCGGGCTCACGCTGAACTTCAAGGAGATCAGCGAAACCTCCACGGCGGTGCGGCGCATCATCATTTTCGGTGGGCCCCTTGTTTGGGTGATGACCGCGTTTTCGGCTCACTACATCGGCGGACTGTCCTGGCCGACAGCGGTCGTGCTCGGCGCCGTCCTCGTGGTGACCGGGCCGACCGTCATAACGCCTCTTCTGCGCCAGGCGCAGCTTGCTGCGCGGCCGGCGTCGCTGCTCAAGTGGGAGGCGATTGTCAACGATCCGATTGGCGCCCTCTTTGCGGTTGTTGCTTTTGAGGTCATTCTGGTTCTGATCGGGCAGCATCAGGGTGGCAGCCTTGCCTATGTGGTGGTGGCCGCCTTCGTTGTCGCGGTTGCAGGGGGGTATGTGGCGGCGCGTGCCATTCACTGGGCGTTCGTGCACGGCGTTGTTCCTGAGTTCCTGAAAGCGCCGATCCTGCTTGCCACAGTGCTGTTGGCCTATGCGCTGACGAACCTGGTTCTTGAGGAGGCCGGCCTCCTGACAGTCACAGTCATGGGCATCGTGCTTGCAAACACGCGCATTGCGAGCCTTGCGGAAATGCGGCGTTTCAAGGAGACCATCACGGTCTTTCTCGTCTCGGGCATATTTATCCTTCTGACTGCATCGCTCACAATTGATGATTTCAAAAGCCTCGATTGGCGCGCGGCCATGTTTGTGGCGTCGCTCCTCTTTGTCGTGCGACCTCTGGCAATCATGACCGCCACGGCGGGGTCCGGCGCGACGCTTGCCGAACGAACACTTTCAAGCTGGATTGCGCCGCGCGGCGTGGTGGCTGTCGCCGTGTCCGGCCTGTTTGGCGGGGCTCTGGCAGATGCCGGCATTGCCGATGCGAACCGCATGGTGGCCTTTACCTTCGCCGTGGTGGTTACCACGATTGTGCTGCATGGCTTCACACTTGGCCCCCTGGCTTCGCTGCTGAAACTGAAGAGCGCAGAGAAGCCCGGTCTGCTCATCGCGGGAGGACCAAGATGGGCCATCGACCTGGCGCGGAAACTGCGGGGGATGGATGTGCCGGTCATGATTGCCGACCCGAACTGGAACCACATTGCGGAGGCACGCCTATCCGAGGTGCCGGTGTTCTACGGGGATATCTTGTCGGAAGAGGCGCATCACAGCATTGATCCCAAACGGTTTTCAACCCTGATCGCTGTAACCGACAACGATGCCTACAACTCACTCGTCTGCACGGATTTCGCGCCGGAACTTGGCCGGTCACACGTCTACCAGCTTGGGCGTGGGGCGGATCAGTCCAAACGCATGTCGCTCAATTTCACCCTCGGCGGTCGGCCGCTGACAGAGGAGGGCGTGGATTTCCGTACCCTGCGCGAGCGGCACTGGCAGGGATGGACCTTCCAGGCCACGAAGCTGACGGACGAATTCGACTATGACGCCTATCTGGATAGTCGCGCGGAAGAGGCGATCGTGCTTCTGTGGGTGAAGCCCTCTGGAAAGCTTGTTTTTGCTGCCGGGGCCAGTGGGGCGCCCTCGATCGACGATCGTGTGATCAGCTTCACGCCGGCGAAGGACCGCAGGGCGGGCGCCGAGAGCGAGGCGACATCCGTCGAAAAGGGATGATCGGGGGCGTGTCTGGCACGTGTCAGGCTTCTGGTCTTGACGCGATCCAGACGGCCACCGCGGCCATGGCTGCTGCGAGTGTCAGCGCGATTGTCATGCTTGGCTTGTAGAAAAAAATGCACAGGCCAAGGCCCAGGGCCATGCCGACTGCCGCAAGTATTTTCGCGCGGCGTGGGACAACGCCACGGTCGCGCCAATCACGCAGAACGGGCCCGAACCGGGGATGTTGAAGCAATCTGCGTTCGAGTGTCGGTGAAGAGCGCGCAAAAAACCAAGCGGCGAGGATGAGGAAGATTGTGGTCGGCATGATTGGCAAGAACGCGCCAATGAATGCCAGTCCCAGCATCATGAACCCCAGCGCCATCAGTGTGATGCGCTTTGCATTCCGGAATGCCGGCGCGATCTTCAAGGTTTAGGCTCCATCAAACATCATCGTGGCCGCCGCCGCCGCTCGGTCAGTGCGAATCTGCCGCCGTGCATGTGCATGCCCGGACGGTATTCATTGAAGCACGCGCACCGCAAGAGCACGACGCTTTGAAAGGTCGTTGTCGCGCAAACCTGAAGCAGTGATCGAAAAATTGCACCGTAGAAAAATGGTGCCCAGAGGCGGATTCGAACCACCGACACGCGGATTTTCAGTCCGCTGCTCTACCAACTGAGCTATCTGGGCAATCCCTGCTTCACGATGCCCTCGCAGAGGTTTCTGCTGGTCATGGCGGGGTTGGTTCTCCACCGGAAGCGCGTGGGTTATAGCACGAGATTTTCCGCTGACAAGCGTCCATCGGTCGATTTGCAGGGACTTTTTTCAAAACCCGCGCGAAGCGTCAGGTTCGCCATGAAAGAAGTCGCTTTTCAAGCTTGCCGATCAGCCAGGCAATGATGAGGCCAATGACCGAGAGAAGCGCCACACCGGCAATGAGCTGGTCGAGCGCAAACAGCGCCCCAGCCATCAGGATGTAGGCCCCGACGCCAAATTCCGCGCCAATCATCTCTGCCGCTACAAGCAGTACAATGGCAATGGAAGCCGATATGCGGAAGCCCGACAGGATGGCGGGCATCGCGCCGGGCACGATGATCTTGCGCACGATGGAAAGCCACGACATGCCGAAGGACTGGCCCATGCGGATGAGATTGCGATCCACATTGTCGACCCCGCCATAGGTGGCGATCACGGTGGGGAAGAAGGTTCCGAACAGTATGGTCGCCACCTTCGAGCCCTCGCCAATGCCGAACCAGATGATGAAGAGCGGCAGGAGCGCAATCTTCGGAATCGGAAAAAGCGCGGAGACCAGCGGAAGAAGCCCGGCACGGGCAAGGGAGAAAAGGCCGATGAACAGACCGACGGCAATGCCAAGCAGGCTGCCCAGCGACCAGCCGACGATCAGGCGATAAAGGCTCGCGCCCAAATGCTTCCACAACATGCCGGTCTGGAAGAGATCAACCAGCGCACCGAATGCCTCGGAAGGGGCCGGCAGTGCGATTGCGCTGATGAAGCCGGACCGCGAGCCCAACTCCCAGATCGCAAGAATGGCGATGAAGAGAATCGGCGCCACGGGACCGAGCGAGCGGTGGACGAAACCGCCTCCCCGGAAGGGAACGGGGCGCTGACCATCCGTTTCGGATGCGACGGAGCCAGTGGCGGGCGCTTCGCGCGCGGCATCATGCGACATCGGAAATCTCCCGATCGGCTTCGCGTGCTTCCTCGCGCATGATGTCCCAGACGCGGCGCTGAAGGGTTTCGAGCTCTGGCAGTCGGTCGGCACGTTCTGCGAGCGGCATGTCGATCTCGACCACGTCGCGGATGCGGCCGGGGCGGCGGGACAGCACAATGATGCGACTGCCGAGGCGCACGGCCTCGTTGAGGTTGTGCGTGACGTAGCAGGCGGAAAACCGTTCGCGGGTCCATAACGCCACGAGATCGTCCATCAGGAGTTCGCGGGTCTGGCTGTCCAGCGCCGAAAGCGGCTCGTCCATCAGCATGATGGCCGGCTTGACGGCGAGCGCGCGGGCAATGGCCACGCGCTGCTTCATGCCTCCGGAAAGCTGGCGCGGCAGCGCCTTTGCGAAATCGGACAGATTGGTGCGGGCAAGCACATCGGCTATGATGGCCTTGCGCTCGGCAGCGGCGATGCCGTGATCTTCCAGCACAAGACTGACATTGCCTTCCACGCTGCGCCAGGGAAGAAGGGCGAAATCCTGAAAAATGTAGGTCAGCGGATTGAGCGAGCCTTCCGGTGCCGGGCCGGACAGAAGCGCTTGTCCTTGATCCGGCTTTTCCAGCCCACCGGCGATGCGCAGAAGCGTGGACTTGCCGCAACCCGAGGGGCCGACGATGCAGACGATTTCTCCATCATCCACGGTGAGCGAAATGTCGTCGAGGACGGTCCTACCGCCATAGTGATGGGTAATGTTTCTGAGAAGAAGCTGCATCGGCTCAAAGAATACCGCCCCGGGCGGGCCGGGGCGGTTTCGCTGTTAGCGGGTTTCCACGAAGCTGGTGTCAACCAGCCTTTCCATTGTCACGCCTTCGGGCACAAGGCCTTCCGACTTGAACCATTCAAGCTGATCCTCGACGCTGGCGACGCTCAGCGCTGCCCCTTCGTTGATGCGCATGGCGCCGGCGCGAATGCGCGGGTCGGCCTTTTCCAGCGGTTGGTCGGAATAGACATATTTGTGGATCATCGCCACAATCGCTGCAGTGTCTTCTTCACTCATGGACTTGTCGACAAGCGCGGCGTTGTAATCACTGATGCCTTCGGAAAGACCGGCGAGGAAGCGTTCGACCAGATCCTTCTTTTCAGTCGCGTTCTTCGTCGAGGTGAAGACCGTCGTGACCTGATAATTGTCGATATAGTCGGAGACCTTGCCGATTTCGACGACTTCCGGACCGTTGGTGAGTGCGCCGGCGATGTTCGGCACGATGGACCATGCATCTATCTGGCCGCTCTTGAGCGAGGCGATGACGGCCGGCACTTTCTGCAATGGTTTCACCTGGATCTCCGCGCGGTCGAATCCTTCCTTGTCGGCGATCTTGTGCGCCATGTAATGGAAGGAGGAACCGGTGGTGGTGATGCCGTAGGTGCGGCCTTTCAGGTCGGCGGGCGTCTTCACGCCGGCGTCGTATGCGGCCTTGGAGGCGAGGATCTTCTGGCCCTCGACATCCGGCGTTTCCTGCAGGGCGCCGCCGATGATCTTGACCACGCCCTTGTCGGCAAGGCTGATCAGGCCACCGGAAATGGCCGTCATGCCGAAATCGACGTCACCCGATGCGATGGCGACCGCCATGGGTTGCGCGGCCTGGAACGAGACGAACTCGACCTCGAGATCCTGCGCTTCGAAATAGCCTTTCGCCTCGGCAATGATGCTGGGCGAATGGGATGTGAGCGACAGAATGCCGACATTGATCTTGTCGGCGGCCTGCGACGGTAGTGCAAATCCGACCACGGCGGCGGAAAGGGCGAGTGCGCCAAGCGCACGGCGGGTGATGACAGTCATGAGGACCTCTCGGAATATCTTCGACCAATGCTATTTGCACAGTCGGCGGACCGGAGCAAGCAAATGGGACGACAAGAAGGTCGAAAGATTTCATGAAACTGTTTTATATCAGAGCCTTACGGGAGGTTTGCGCGGAGAGGCGAAACCCGGCGCAAAGCGCATTTCATGAGTATTTGCAGGACACCCCGGTTGCCATGGAAAGCATCCGTCGTCTCCCTCGGCTTCTCATGGCTAGACGATAGGATCCATGCCGTTGCGGTGGACATTGGTACAGGCGTGGAAAACGACGCGCATTCTTTGAGAGGCTGGGCTTTGTCTTCGGCGTTCTGGCACGGATCCTCGGGGCAAGCCATAGGATGACGAAAGGGTCGTGGGGAGGGGGTGGGTTTTCTTCCTTCTGAGCTTGCCGAAAGGCAGGCAGGGAAAGATGAAGGAACGTGAATTGGGAAGCGCGCGTCCTCTCTCTCGTCATCCTATGGCTTGACCATAGGAACCATGCCGTTGCGGTGGCGTCTGCACCGGCGTGGAAAACGACGCGCATTCTTTGAGAGGCTGGGCTTTGTCTTCGGCATTCTGGCATGGATCCTCGGGTCGGGCCCGAGGATGACGAAGGAGCGGGGTGGGGAGCGATCTTCAGGCGTGCCTAAAGACGCGCATCCATCTCGGCACGGATGCGCTTGGCGGCTTCCTCCTTAACCGGACCGTAGCCTCGGATCTGCATCGGAAATGCAAGGATCTCGGCCAGTTCTGACACGTTGCCGGCGTCGAGATGCGCAAGCGCCTTTTCCACATGCGCTTCGTACCAATCGATCAATTCGCGCTCCATGCGTCGTTCGGCGGTGTAGCCGAAAGGATCGAAGATGGTGCCGCGCAGGCGCTTCATGCGGGCGAGCATGCGGAACGGCAGGCGCACCCAGGGGCCGAACTCACGCTTGAGCGGACGGCCGCGTGCATCCCTGCCGGAAGCAAGGAAGGGTGGGGCGAGATGGTGCACGATGCGATAATCACCTTCGAACTCGTCGGCAATGCGGGCGGAGAAACCCGTTTCCGTGTGCAGTCGCGCGACCTCGTATTCGTCCTTGTAAGCCATGAGCTTGAAGAGAGCGCGGGCAACGGCCCGGCTGGCGGCATCGCTGCCCAGCGGGGCCTCGGCATTGCGCACACGATCCACGAGACGGCGGTAACGCGCGGCATAGGCGGCATTCTGGTAGTCGGTCAGGAAGGCCTCGCGGCGGGTGACGATCTCGTCAAGCGTTCCGTCGTTCCGCGGCTTCGGATCGAGCAGGCCCTTCAGAGCGTCGGGCTTTTCTGCCGCCAGCCGGCCGATGAGAAAGGCCCGTTGGTTTTTCTCGATGGCGACGCCGTTGAGCACGATGGCCTGGGTGAGTGCGTTGAGCGAAACGGGCACGAGGCCCTTCTGCCAGGCGAAGCCGAGCATCATGACATTGGCAAACACCGTGTCGCCCATGAGCTTTTCGGAAAGACGGTTGGCGTCCATGGCGGCGAGCGCATCGCTGCCCGTCACGCCTTCGATGGCGGCAAGCCGCTGGTCGACGTGGAGGCTCGCATCGCGTTTGCGCACGATGTCGCCGGTGGGCATCTCGGCAAGGTTCACCACCGCGCGCATGCCGGGACGGTAGCTGGCCGACGCCTTGGGCGAGGACGACACGACGATGTCACAGCCGATCAGCGCATCCGCCGCATTCCGGTCGATGCGCACCTGATGGATATCGTCGGGAGAAGATGCCAGCCGGACATAGGAGAGCACCGGCCCGAACTTTTGCGCGAAGCCGGTGAAATCAAGAACGCTGGAGCCGCGTCCCTCCAGATGCGCGGCCATGGTGATGAGCGCGCCGACGGTGACCACGCCGGTTCCGCCCACGCCGGTGATCATAAGATCGAACGGGCGGTCGAGCGCCGGCAGGTCGGGATCGGGGAGATCGCCGGCAAGCCGTGTCAGGTCGATCTCCATGCCTGAGCGCTTCTTTCGGGTTGCGCCCTCGATGGTGACAAAGCTCGGGCAGAAGCCGTTCATGCAGGAAAAGTCCTTGTTGCAGGACGACTGGTTGATCTTGCGTTTGGTGCCGAACTCGGTTTCGAGCGGCTCGACGGAGAGGCAGTTGGACTCCACCGAACAGTCGCCGCAGCCCTCGCAGACGAGGTCGTTGATGACGACGAATTTCTTCGGGTCTTCCATAAGGCCGCGCTTGCGGCGGCGGCGCTTTTCGGTTGCGCAGGTCTGTTCGTAGATGAGGGCCGAGACGCCCTTCACCTCGCGCAGCTCACGCTGGACGGCATCCAGCTCGCGGCGATGATGGATGGTGGTGCCCGCGGGCAGCTCGCCGGGCTGGAATTTTTCCGGTGTGTCGGAAACAAGCGCGATGCGCTCGACGCCCTCGGCACGGGATGAATGGGCGATGGCCTGAACGCTGACGGGACCGTCCACCGGCTGGCCGCCGGTCATGGCCACGGCGTCGTTGTAGAGGATCTTGAAGGTGATGTTGGCTTTTGCGGCAATCGCCTGCCGCACGCCCATGGAGCCGGAGTGATACCAGGTGCCTTCCCCGAGATTCTGGAAGACGTGATTCTTGCCGGTAAAGAGCGAGGAGGCCGCCCAGTTAACGCCCTCGCCGCCCATCTGGATCAGCGAGGTGGTTTCGCGGTCCATCCAGCTTGCCATGAAATGACAACCGATGCCCGCCAGCGCCTGCGAGCCTTCAGGCACTTTGGTGGAGGTGTTGTGCGGGCAGCCGGAGCAGAAATAGGGCGTGCGGGTCGCGCCTTCCACCTGTAGGGCGATGGGCGGTGTGGCGAGGATTTCTTCAGCGCGAGCCACGAAACCGTTTCCGGGGAAAATGCCTTCGAGCCGCCGGGCGACGATGGGCAGAAGCAGGCGTGGCGAAAGCTCGCCGGTCCACGGCACGAGGCGTTCGCCATCCTCGTCGCGCTTGCCCACCATGGCGTGCGGCTTGTGGCCGGGCCAGTCGTAGAAATACTCCTTGAACTGGCTTTCGACGATGCCGCGCTTTTCCTCGATGACGAGGACTTCCTGCTTGTCTTTCACGAAGTCGAGTGCTGCGCGGCGGGCGAGCGGCCACACCATGCCGACCTTGTAGATGTCGATGCCGAGCTGCCGGCATTCGGCCTCGCCGATGCCCAGAAGGCGCAGCGCCTCCATCAGGTCGAGATGGGCCTTGCCGGTGGTGACGATGCCGAAACGGGCATCCTTCACATCATAGATGTGGCGGTCGATGGGATTGGCTTCGGCAAACGCCAGAACGGCGTGCTTTTTCGCCTCCATGCGCTCCTCGATCTGCGGGCCGGGAAGGTCCGGCCAGCGATAGTGGAGCCCGCTGGGAGGCGGGGTGAAATCGGGTGTGGCAAACACGCGGGGGGCGGGGATTTCGATGGAGGCCGCCGATTCCACCGTTTCCGAGATGGCCTTGAATCCGACCCACATGCCCGAGAAACGCGAAAGCGCGTAGCCATATTCTGCGAAGGCCAGATATTCCGACACGCTGGCCGGATTGAGCGTGGGCATGAACCACGCCATGAAGGCGACATCGGACTGGTGCGGCATGGAGGAGGAGACACAACCATGATCGTCACCGGCAACCACCAGCACGCCGCCATGGGGCGAGGAACCATAGGCGTTGCCGTGCTTCAGCGCATCGCCCGAGCGGTCGACGCCGGGGCCCTTGCCATACCAGAGGCCGAAAACGCCTTCGACCTCGCGCTTCGGGTTGGTCTCGACCTGCTGGCTGCCGAGCACGGCGGTGGCGGCGAGATCCTCGTTGACGGCGGGGAGGAATTCGACGCTGGCGGCGTCGAGCCGGTCCTTCGCCTTCCAGAGCTCAAGGTCGAGCGCGCCCAGCGGCGATCCGCGATAGCCGGAGATGAAACCTGCCGTGTTGAGGCCGCTCGCGCGGTCGCGGCGCGCCTGATCGAGCACGGCGCGCACGAGCGCCTGCGTGCCGGTCATGAAGACGCGGCCCTTTTCCTGGGTGTAGCGGTCCTCGAGCTGATAGTGCGCGAGTTCGCCGGCCTTGGGTTGGACGGTCATGCAATTCCTCCGGTGCAGACTGGAAGAATTCTAAACCGGAGAGCGTGGAAATTTGTGCCAGATTTGGCGATTGGAATTTGGTTTCTGGAAGGATTGACCGATATATATCGGTGTATCGGAGAATTTTTCAGGATTTGGACCTATGCCCGAAAAGCTGAATGAACAGGACAGGAAGCTTCTGGACGCGCTTCAGGCCAATTGCCGGCTCTCGAACCAGGAGCTGGCGGAGCGGGCCGGCATGTCGGCTTCGGCCTGCTGGCGGCGGGTGAAGGCGCTGGAGGAAGCGGGGCTGATCACGCAATATGCGGCTCTGCTGGATGTGGAGAAGGCGGGGCTGGGGTTTCAGGCCATCGTGCATGTGTCGCTGACGCGGCATGACCACCGGCATGTGGATACGTTCATCGCCGAGACGCGGCGCCGGCCCGAAGTGCTCGACTGCTACTCCACGACGGGTGAGGCGGATTATCATCTGCGCGTCGTGTGCCGGGACCTGGCGGCCTATAACCGGTTTCTGGAGGACTTTCTGTTTCGCCTGCCGGGCATCGCCAATGTCCGCACCAACCTCGTTCTGAAAGATATCAAGAAGAACAGTCCTGTCCCGGTGCAGCTTAAGGCCAATTGACAAGCGGCGTTCGGTCACTTCCCTTTCGGGCACCAAACGAGGAGAAGTTCGAATGACGAATGTGGCGCTTACCGGCCTTGCACGCGATCTTGAGCAGAGGGCGGAAGAGGGGCGGCCGGTGCGCATCGGCTTGATCGGCTGCGGCGAGATGGGCACGGACATCGTCACGCAGGTGGCGCGCATGAAGGGCATCGAGGTGGCGGCCATTGCCGACACACGGCCCGAACGCGCGGCAAAGGCCATCGAGATTGCCGGGCGTGATGTCGGGAGCGCGGTGGAGGCGGCAACGGCAGGCGCGATCAGTGATGCGATCCGGTCCGGGAAAACGGCGCTCTGCGGCGATTCCCTGATGGTGGCGCAGAACGATCTGGTGGACGTGGTGATCGACGCCACGGGCAAGCCGGCGGTGGGCGCGGAGATCGGCCTTTCGGCGATGGAGGCAGGCAAGCATCTCGTCATGATGAATGTCGAGGCGGATGTGACCATCGGCGCTTATCTGAAGCGCGAGGCGGCGCGGCTGGGCGTGACCTATTCGCTGGGGGCGGGCGATGAGCCGTCTTCCTGCATGGAGCTGATCGAGTTCGTCTCCGCCATGGGGCACGACATTGTTGCCGCCGGCAAGGGCAAGAACAACCCGCTCAATGTGGATGCGGTGCCGGACGATTACGCCGAGGAAGCGGAACAGCGCAACATGAATGTGCGCATGCTGGTCGAGTTCGTCGACGGCTCCAAGACGATGGTGGAAATGGCGGCCATCGCCAACGCCACGGGCCTCGTTCCGGACAGGCCGGGCATGCATGGCCCGGCGGCAAGCCGCGAGGAGCTTTCAAGCGTTCTTTGCCCGATTGCCGATGGCGGTGTGCTCTCGAAAAAGGGCTGCGTCGATTTCACGGTTGGCAAGGGGGTTGCGCCCGGCGTGTTCGTGGTGGCGGAGATGGAGCATCCGCGCCTGCGCGAGCGCATGAACGATCTGAAGCTGGGCGCGGGGCCGTATTACACCTTCTTCCGGCCCTATCACCTGACCTCGCTGGAAGTGCCGCTCACCTGCGCGCGCGCGGTGCTCTATGGCAAAGCCGACATGGTGCCGCTCGACAGGCCGGTTGCGGAAGTCTGTGCAGTCGCCAAGAAGGATCTCGCGCCGGGCGACCGGCTCGACGCGATTGGCGAATACAGCTATCGCGCCTGGATCATGACAGCGGATGAAGCGCGTGCGGCAAAGGCCGTGCCCTGCGGGCTCCTTGAGGGTGGCACGATGACCGCGCCGGTGAAGAAGGGCGCACTTCTCACCCAAGAAAATGTTGCGCCCGACGCGGCTTCGCGGCTGGTAGCACTGAGAGCGCGGCAGGACGCGATGGTGTTTGGCGAGGGTTGATGATGGCGTGGGGCGTTCGCCCCTCATCCTCACCTTCTCCCCGTTCACGGGGAGAAGGTGGCCTTGAAGCTGGCACCTGCCCTTCCGATTGGCTTCCTTCTACCCGCCTGCGGGGAGAAGGTGCCGGCAGGCGGATGAGGGGCCTGCGCGCCTCTATTTCCCCAATTCGATGGAGCGCTTCTTGGCGGCATCGACGGCGTCGCTCACAAGATCAAGCAACCGGTTGTCCTCCATGAAAACCGAGAGCGCGGCGGCGGTGGTGCCGTTGGGGCTCGTCACCTGTTCGCGCAGCCTGCCCGGCTCATCGTCGCTTTCTTTTGCCAGACAAGCCGCGCCATAAACGGTCTGCATGGCAAGAAGCTTTGCGGTTTCTGCAGGCAGGCCGGCCTTTTCGCCTGCCGCCGTCAGGCATTCGATGAAGTGGAAAATGTAGGCCGGACCGGAGCCGGAAACGGCGGTCACGGCGTCCATCAGCTCTTCATTGTCGATGATGGTGACCGCGCCGCTGGTGGCCAGCAATTCCTCGGCGAAGGCTCTTGCCTCGCCGGTCACATTGCGGTTGGAGAAGAGCACCATCATGCCCTTGCCGATGGCGGCGGGAGTGTTGGGCATGCAGCGCATGATGGCGGCATGGCGGCCGAGAATTTCCTCGAACGTGGCCGTGCCTGTGCCGGCAAGAACGCTGACGAAGGTGGCTTTGTCGGCAAAGCGGGCATAGGCTGGGGCGACATCGCGGATGACCTGCGGCTTGACGGCGAACACGATCATGTCGGCACCTGCGTCAAGCTCGTCAACGCTTTCGGCAACGGTTACACCCAGGGCCGCAGCGCGTGCGCGCAGGCCCTCGTTAGGCTCTATGACGGTGGCGTCCTTCGAGGCCAGCTTGCCTGCGGCGATCCAGCCCTTCAGCATAGCATAACCCATATTGCCGCAGCCGACGAGGATGACCGATTTGCCCATGAAACTTCTCCCTTGATGATCGCAAAGGAATGCCGCGTGCGGGCTTGGAATGCAACGACTGAGAGGTCTGCGCAGGGAAATTCCCGTTTGCGGGCCGAGGGAGGGTTTGCTAAAGCGCGTTATCGAACTCGATCAACCACCGGACACGGGGCCGAAGCATGAGCGCCAAGAAAGCACGCAAATAAGCCGCAGCGACTTTTCTGTTGTTGCGGCTGCCTGTCCGGGTTCCCCTGAAATCATCATGAACTGCAGGCGCCGCCAAATGCCTTCCATTTGACGGATGCTTTGTCATGCCAAATCGAAATCCGCGGCTGTGGAGTTACAGCCTGCCGGTGGCGCTCGCGCTGCTGGCACCTTTCAATATTCTTGCCTCGCTCGGCATGGATATCTACCTGCCAGTCGTTCCGGCAATGCCGGCAATTCTCGGCACCACACCGGCCACGATCCAGCTGACCCTCACGCTTTATATGATCATGCTTGGCGTGGGCCAGGTTGTGTTCGGTCCCCTGTCGGATCGCTGGGGCCGAAGGCCGGTCCTTTTGGGTGGAGCTCTCCTTTTTGCGGGCACGTCACTTGCGCTTGCGGCGACATCGACAGCGGGTCTGTTTCTGGCGCTTCGGGTTGCACAGGCCGCAGGTGCTTCAGCGATGCTTGTGGCGCTCTTCGCGACCGTTCGGGACGTCTATGCCGGACGACCTGAAAGTGCCGTGGTCTACAGCCTTCTGAACGCGATGCTCGCCTGCGTACCGGCGTTCGGCCCGATTGTCGGTGCGCTGATCGCCGAAAACCTCGGTTGGCGCGCGATCTTCATGGGGCTTGCTGCACCCGCAGTTGTGATGCTTGTGTGGTCGCTCGCCGGATGGCATGAAACACGGCCGCGCGATGAGGGGATGCGCGGGGTCTCGTTCGCCCCAATGCTTCGCAACTTGCCGTTCTGGGCCTATACGCTCGCTTTCGGAACGGCGATGGGCACATTCTTCGTGTTCTTCTCCACTGCTCCGCGCGTATTGATCGAGAAGGCAGGCTATTCCGAGTTCGGCTTCAGTCTCGCCTTTGCGACCGTCGCTTTCATAATGATGGCAACGGCACGCTTCGCCGCGCGTTTCGTGGAACGCTGGGGTATCGCCGGCAGTGTCATGCGCGGCATGGCCACGATGATTCTGGGTGCGTTTCTGCTCCTTGCAGGCGCGTTGTTCCTGCCGCCATCGTTCCTGTCATTCATCCTGCCCATGTGGCTCATGGCGGTTGGGATCGTCTTCACCACGTCGGTCACTGCCAACGGTGCTCTGGAGGATTTTGGCGATATGGCAGGAACGGCAGTGGCTCTCCACTTCTGCATTCAAAGCCTGATCGTCGGCCTCGTCGGCACAGCTTTCGTCGTTGCGTTTGATGGCGCCACCGCCATGCCGCTGATTGCCTATGTAACCGTCATGGCTGTGGTTACGCTTCTTGCGCTGATGCGGTTGCGAAGGTGGAGCTGAACCGGAAAAAATATGCGGGCCGGTCCACCGGCCCGCATGCCAATCAGTTCAGGTGCCGAACCGGCGGCCTGCGTCCAACGCGAGACCGCGTCCGACGGAGCCGAACATGTCGCCTTCGACGACGGACGCCGCAGGCAGCATGCGCAGGACAGTCTCGCGCAGGAGCGGGATGGCCGAGGAGCCGCCAGTGAGGAAGAGAGCGGTGATCTGATCGGGCGCGATGCCAGCATGGACAAGCGTTTCCGAAACGGCATTTTCCACGCGGCCTACGGTGGCGAAGATGGCGTCATTCAGCTGGTCGCGGGTGACCGGCAGGTCGAGACTCTCGTCTATAAGCTGAAGCTTGATGGCGCTTTCGGTTTGATCGGTGAGGGCAATCTTTGCCCGTTCCACCGCGCCGACCGCCGCATGGCCCTGCCGGTTGGCGACCACGTCGATCATCCGCTCGACAAGCTCGGGCCGGGCAGCTTCGTAGCGGATCTGCTTCAGATCCGTCATGGCGCGGTTCGTGTAGAGCATGTGGATGCGCTGCCAGGTGGCCAGATCGTTGAAATAGCCCGCCGGCAGATAGCGTTTGCCGTCTTTTGTCTGCGTACGATAGCCGAATTCCGGCATCAGGCGGGCGAGGCTCAATAACCGGTCGAAATCCGTACCGCCGATATGAACGCCATGGTTTGCGAGAATGTCGTCCTTGCGGTCTGCACGTTTGGCGCGCTCTGAGGAGACGCGGACGATGGAAAAGTCGGACGTGCCACCGCCGATATCGACGATCAGCGCCAGTTCCTCGCCCGTGACCTGCTGCTCATAGTCGAGGGCCGCGGCGATCGGCTCGAACTGAAACTCGATATGGGCGAAGCCGCGGCGCTGCGCGGCCTTTTCCAGTTCGTCCTGCGCGCGGCGGTCGGCTTCCGGATTGTCATCGACAAACTGCACCGGGCGTCCAAGCACGATGTTGTCGACCGGTCCGCCGAGATGGTTTTCCAGATTGTCTTTCAAGAAATGCAGAAACGAGCCGATAATGTCGGAAAAGGCGATGGAATGCGCCTTTATGCGCGTTTTCTCATGAATGAGGGATGAGCCCAGAACGCTTTTGAGGGCCCGGAGGAGGCGGCCCTCCACATTCTCCGTATAGCGGCTTACGGCACCGCGCCCGAAATACGTGCGGTCATCCTCGAAGCTGAAGAACACGGCGCTCGGCATGGTGACCTCACCCGCTTCGAGCGCGATCAGGCGGGGCTGCCCATCCTCCATGAAGCCTACTGTGGAATTCGACGTGCCGAAGTCGATGCCGCCGCTGAGCGCTCGCATGGGACTGTCCTTGCCGGAGTGTGGATCGATTGAGGGAGGGGAGCGATACACAATCGGCGGCGGGAAGTCGACTGCCTGCGGGGCTAATTCTTCTCCGGCTCGCGATATTGCTCGTTGGCATAGCCGAATTCGGCCATGACGCGGCCCAACCCGACATAGATGGGATACATGGCGGTCGAGATGGAGCCAGTCGCAGCGAGGCGAACCACGCCGCGGAGCGGCGAGGCGGCGAGCAGCGCCAGGCTCTTTGCAAAGACGCGAAGCCTTCCGAAGCCCTGATCTCGCCGCTTCTTCTTCTCGACAAGGGTGGAGATGACGCCGTTGCGCAATGCGCGGGCGCGGATCCAGTCCCGCTCGACGCGGCGCGCGGGTACGATCTCCTGCGTTTCGGCCTCGGCCGACCAGGCGAGGCGGAAGCCCTTCTGGCTGGCGCGGCTCAGAAAATCCGAATCGCCACCGCCCATGAAGTTGAAGCGCAGGTCGAGGAATGGGCGCGGCATCGCTTCCAGAACGGGTCGTGACAGAAGGAGATTGCCCGATGAGAAAAGCGCCGGAACAGGGCCCGTCCGATCATAGGGCGGGGCGAAGACCGGATGGCTGGCCCAGCGTTCATGCGCGGGCTTTGCGAAGACGGGCACCTGGGGCCCACCAACGATGTCGGCCTCGAAGCGTTCGGCGGTGGAGCACAGATTTTCCAGCCAGTGCGGAGAGGCCAGTTCATCGTCGTCAATGACGGCGAGATACCGGAAGTTCGGGAACTCGATCAGCGCCGTTTCCCAGCCCGCATTGTAGGCACAGCAATTGCCTCTTTCATGCGCGATGATCACGATTCCGTTGAAGGTGCCGTCGTCGAAAAGCGGAGCGGCGGCATGGGCGCCGGCACGCTCTTCGGCCTCATTCTCCATGACAATCACGGCAAATGGGCGCTCCGTTGCCTGAGAGGCGAGCGAATGGAGTGTGTTCAGTAGCTGGTCCGGGCGCTTGAAGGTGGGAACGGTGACGACACACGCTATGGATTGCGCGTCGAGCGAGGGCGTACGCGTTACGATCGAAACCGCTCTGCCTGTTTTGTTCTGCGTCACAATCCCGCCACGCGCTGCTGATTCGTGCTCTATAAGCGGTGGAGGCAATTAAGGCGGCGTTAAATACGGCGGGTTTTTTGCGGTGGGGAATTGTTGATTTTCCAGCGAAAATCCATCGGCAACGCCATTCCTTAATCAAGAGTTCATCGCTCTTTGGAAAAAACGTCATGAACAGGAATAGTGCATGCATCTGGTCTTTGCGACATCCATCGTTTCCGACGGAACACCCAAAAGCGGATATGAGATCGCCAACGCGGCCATTCTCGATGCACTTGCGCGCGCTGGCTGCCGGATCTCGGTGATGGGGTTTGCCTGGAAGGGACGTGCGGGACAGACCACATCCGAAGAGACATTGGTGCTTGGAGAACTGGACCCGCGCACGGAAGCAGCCAGTGGATCGACCAAGCTCGGCTGGCTCGCCAAAGCGATGACGAGAGGCATGACATTTTCCTCCGCCAAGATGCTGCTCGCCTCACCCGCAGACGTCCGTAAAGCATTGGGCAAGCTTGGACCGGTCGACGGGGTGATTTTCAATTCCGTCCAGTTTGCCGGAGCGTTTCGCCAGGTCTTTGCCGATTTGCCGTCCATTTATGTGGCGCACAATGTGGAGTATCTCTCCGCACAGCAAAGCGCGGCCGCCGCGCGGGGCTTCATTGAAGGTTTCATGTTTCGGCGTGAGGCACGCCTTCTCAGAACGTTGGAAGCGGAACTGTGCGCACAGGCGCGTTTCGTCTACACATTGACTGAGGAAGATCGCCAACTGCTGGGCGTGGCCGACGAGAATCGCTCGGCAGTGCTGCCGCTGGTGGCCCATGAGCCGGCGACTTTTTCCGCAGGTCCACGCCAGACGAGCTATGACGCTGCCTTGATCGGTACCTGGAGCTGGGCGCCGAACCGGATCGGCCTTGACTGGTTTCTGGAAGAAGTGATGCCGCATCTTCCCGAAGGTTTTCGCGTTGCCGTCGCCGGCGACGCGCCGGCAGAACTCGCGCAAAGATACCAGCGGGTGTCGTTTGTCGGGCGTGTCCCTGATGCGGTAGAATTCGTGCGCAGCGGCAAGGTGGTGCCCCTGATCAGCCGCGCCGGCACGGGGGTGCAGCTCAAGACCATCGAAACGTTCGAGCTCGGCCTGCCAAGCGTGGCGACGAAGAGCGCGCTGCGGGGCATCTCATATAAACCGCAAAACTGCATTGTGGCCGATGATCCCCGCGCCTTTGCGGCAGCTTTGTTGCGCGCGGCCGAGGACCCGACCGATCTCGACGGGCGGAGATTCCACGAAGCCCAGCGAAAGGCGCTGGACACGGCCATTCTTGATGGACTTGATGAGGCTGGCTTCAACCGGCGGGATGCAGCCGCATGAATGTGGCGACATCGAAAAATGAGCAGGCGACGCTTCCGACCCGGGATATACTGGGTACGGCGGTGACGGTTATCGGTCGTGAACGCGCGATGACATTGCTGTCGGAGAGCATCGCGACGCGTCTGTTTACACCTGTCACGTTTCTCAATGCACACAATGCGAACGTGGCCATTGCGGATACGGGTTTCCGTGAGTTTCTGGAAAGGTTTGTCGTGCTGGCTGATGGCGTCGGTGTCGATCTGGCCTCGAGAATTCTCTATGGTGAGCCATTCCCCGACAATCTGAACGGCACTGATTTCGTTCCCGCATTTCTCCGCGCCCAAAAGCACAAGCTAACGGTAGCCCTGCTGGGTGCGCGGCGTGACAATGCTCTCGCGGCTGTCGGGAAACTGGCGGAAGAGGCACCGCAGCACGACTTCATCTTTCTGAATGATGGCTATTTCGACGCACAACAGGAAGAAGGCATTCTTGCTGAACTCAAAGAGATGCGCCCGGACGTTCTGCTCGTCGCCATGGGGGTGCCTCGCCAGGAGATTTGGATCGCCGATCATCTGGGACCCGAGCATTGTACGGTGCCGATCGCCGTGGGGGCTCTGTTCGATTTCTTAAGTGGCGCGGTTCCGCGCGCGCCGCTCTGGATGCGAAAATTGAGACTGGAATGGCTCTTTCGCCTCGGGCTGGAGCCGCGCCGTCTCTGGCGCCGCTATATCGTGGGGAACCCGGCCTTTCTTCTCAGGGTTTTCCGGCAAAAGTTCCGCGTCAAGCGGGGCGGAGCATAGCCATGGCCGCAGGGCGCAGCGTGGCCATCGTGACGCCAAGCTATGCGGGTGACTTCGACCGTTGCCGGCTTCTTTGCGAATCGATGGATCGCTTTGTTTCCGGTTTTGATCGGCACTATCTTCTAGTTGCGGGTCACGATGTCGAGCGTTTTCGGGCTCTCGAATCGGATCGCCGGGTGGTGGTGGATGAGCGCGATCTTCTCCCCGCCTGGCTTCATGCGGTGCGCGACCCCACCGTGTTCTTCAAGCGTCATATTTGGCTGAGCACACGGCTGGCGCCCCTGCGCGGCTGGCATGTGCAGCAATTGCGAAGAATTGCCTTTGCCGAAAAGGCGGAGCAAGAGGTTCTGGTCTATTGCGATTCCGATGTCGTGTTTCTGAAACCTTTCGATTGCGGCGCGTTCTGGCAGGGTGAAAAGGTGCGTCTTTACCGCCGCGAAGGCGGAATGAGCACATTGGTCGATCTCGGACATCGCCAATGGTCGACCAATGCGGGACAAACGCTCGGCCTGCCAGCAGGGCAAAACACCGAGCACGACTACATCACGACACTGATTTCGTGGCGGCGTGACAGCGTGGTCGGCATGCTGCGCCATATCGAGACCCTGCATGGCAAGCCTTGGATCCGTGCGGTGGCCGCAGACAGGCGCTTTTCCGAGTGCATACTCTATGGACGTTATGTGGACGAGGTGCTTGCAGGCAGCGGGCATTTTCACGACGACCGCGCGCTTTGTCATGTGCTCTGGTTCGGGCGTGAACTCGACACTGGTGGCCTGGAAAAACTGATTGCCGAAATGGAGCCCTACCAGGTGGCGATCGGTATTCAGTCTTTCATCGAGACCGATCTCGAACCACTGCGTCGGATGATCCGCTGAAGCGGATCAGACGCGCTTGGCAGGCAGGGCGAGCGCGCGATAGGTCAGCATCATCGACAACAGATAGAGCACCGCGAAAACGGCATTCAGCGACACGATGATGTCGCCGGTCTCGGAGAACGATTTCAGCACGAGGGAGAGCAGGGCAGCTTTGACAGCGGCAAGCACTCCGAGATTGATCGCACGCAGGAAGGTCTGACCGCGGGCGAAGAGAAGATCGGCCTGATATTCGGTCAGGTTCCGCAGGCCGGGAACCGCGAGCGCCAGAATGACGAGAGGAGCGGCCTCCGCCACATTGCTGCCGAGCAGGGTAGGGTAGAAGGCGAGGATCGTCGCCATCGCCGCGAGAGCAAGAACCGATACCGCGAAAACCCCACCCTCTATCCCCAAACGCAGCTTCCAGCTCCTGAGCATTTCCGGGGACCGCATCATGCGTTGCACGAGCAGCATGGAGAAAGAGCGGATGGGGATTGCGGTGAGATCGACCAACCGCATGATGATCGCGTAGATGCCTGCCAGTGTGGGATTGCCGAGGGCCAAAACGAGCAGCTTGTCGAGTTCCATCTGAAGATAGAAAAGCACTTCAGCTCCGGCGACGTAGAGCGCGTCGGGAAGTCGGCGTAGATAGAGCGATGTTTGCAGCCGCAAGCGTTGCCGGGGGCAATAGAACAACAAGGCGAAGACGAGCGATGCGCCATTGGCAACCAGGTAGAACACGGTCCAGCTCAACAGGTCCTGGGTTGCATGAAATGTGAAGAGAAAGGCTGCAAGCGCTCGAATGGCGATGCTGACGATGAGGATCGTTGCGGCGCGGCCGAAGCGATTGAGGCCATTGTTGACGACGATCACGGTCTCCGTGAGACGCCACGCGACAGCCTCGGAGACGATTACCAGGGCGAAGGGAAGCACCCGCACATCGCCCGCGAAGAACACGAGATACAGAACGGCGCTGGCGAGCGCGATCAGCGGTAGCGAGGCAAGCGCCAGAACAAGGAAACCTGCGGCATAGGTCCCCAGAAGCCGAGGCTTGACCGTGGCAATGCGATACAGTGTGGCGGTGAAGCCGAGTGCAAGGATCCGCCCCACCATCACGCCGGCAGCGGACGCTGTGGCGAACAGCCCGAAATCGGCAATCGTCAGGCTGTTTGCCAGAATGACGAAATAGGCAAGAGAAAAGACCAGCCGCCCGGCCGACCCGCTGATCGCCGCAAGATAATCGCGCAGCACCTGCCGCTGGCTGGATATGAAATCACGCACTGAAATGAGAAGACCCCGGATCGCCTGGTTTGGATATGCGCTTTGCAGCAACACTATCCGACAAAACTTAATGCGCTGTTCCGCGAATTCCCACGCCGGCAAAAAACCTGTTTCGAAATGCTTACCGTTAACCCTTTGTTACCCGTGCCTCTTTAGCTTGAGTTAACATAATCGCGGGCTTATGCGCCCGCTTCCCGTTGATGAGCGAGAGCTGCGCGTACAATGTTCGACGCCGATAATCCAAGCAAGAAAAGGCATCGGAGCGGCGGACAAGTGCGTTCTCTGCTGTCAATACAGACGCCTGAGGAGGAGTCCGCGGAACCGTCCCGCCCACCACAGGGTTCGGCGCGCAAGGATCGCGGCGGTGGATCGCTGCTCTCGCGTGCACAAGAGGCGCGCGATGCTCAGGATACCCGGCGGGAAAGAGCGTCTTCGGCGGACGCCTATCTTCGGCGGGCTGAAGCCAACAGAGACACGAGGGGCCCTGAAATGGCGATGCGCGCTGAAGCGCGGCGCCAGCCTGGCGCATGGTCTGAAGCGACACAGGACCGCAAGCCGCCCCTGCGCGAACGTCTGATCGGCCGGCTTTTCCCTTTGCCCGAGGTGGGGTCCTCCGCGCAAAAACAGCAGCGGGCTGAGAGCGCACGCCGCCCGGAGGGAAGAGGGACAGCACGAAACGAGAATGCCAGGGCTCAAGAGCCTGATAGACCGAAGGAGTATGGTCGGTCGGTGTCCAGATCGCAACGACGGGCATCCGATGACCAGACATGGCGACCGCTGATTGATCCCGTTCAGGTGATCGGCGGTATCCTGCGCGCCAAATGGCTCATTCTTCTGACGACGATCCTCGGCGCGGTGATTGGTGTGATGATCGCCCTTTCAACGCCGAAAATGTATTACGCGGCCACGCAGCTTCTATTCGATCCGCGCGATCTGCAGATCGTCGAGCGTGATCTGACACGAGGCGGACTGCCCTCCGACGCCACTCTGGCGCTTATCGAAAACCAGGTCGCGATCATCACCTCCGGCAACGTTTTGTCCAGGGTGGTGGATGAGCTCGATCTCGCCGATGACCCGGAATTTAATGGCTCGGGCAGCGGCAGCATACTGAGCTTGTTGTTGAGTCCGCGCGCGTTGATCTCTGTGCTGATCAACGGCAATGATGACGATGGCGGCTCGGCTCGGCATACAATTGCAGTCGAGAATCTCTTCGAGGCGCTGGATGTCGGGCGGAACGCGAAAACATTTATCATCACCATCGGTGCGACCAGCAGAGATGCCGAAAAGTCGGCTTTGATCGCGACAACCACGCGGGATGTTTTCCTTTCTACCTACGGCGAATTGCAGTCGGCCACGGCAGGCCGCGCCAACCGCGAAATCACCGATCAGCTCCAGTCACTGCGTGACGAAGTCGAACAGGCCGAGCGGGCTGTCGCCGAATTCAAGGCCAAGAACGACATCGTGGATGCCCAGGGGCGCCTGATCACGGACGAAGAGATCCTGCGCCTCAACGAACAGCTTTCGGTCGCGCGGGCGCGTACCTCCGAGCTGAACGCGCGTGCTGCTGCAGCACGTTCGCTGGATGTGGAGACGGTGCTGGGCGGCGCTCTGCCGGAGCAGGTGGCCTCACCGGTGATGACGGAATTGCTCGCACAATATGCAAGCCTGAAGCAGCAGGCTGGACGGCTGGCGGTTCGGTTCGGCCCGCGCCATCCGGACCGGCAGGCTGTGGACGCGGAACTGGTCGGCGCGCGTGATGAGATTGCACGCGAGTTGCGCCGTGTGGTGGCCTCTAATCAGGTGGAGCTGCAGCGCGCGGTCCAACTCGAACAGGATCTTTCGGGGCAGCTTGCCCGGCTCAAGGTGCAGAAGGGGAACCTGGAATCGGAACGTGTGACACTGCGCGAACTGGAACGCGAGGCGAACGCCAAGCGATCAGTTTACGAAGCCTTGCTTTTGAGGGCACGTGAAACCGGGCAGCAAGAGCGCCTCAACACGGCGAATGTCAGCGTGATTTCTCAGGCCGTGCCACCACTCGACCCGACCGGTCCGTCGCGTTCGTCGATTGCGATGGCAGGTATGATTTTGGGTTTCATGTTCGGCGTGGGCCTTGGCGCGACGGGCGGAGCAATTCGCAGCCTGCGTGAAAATATGGCCGAGCGGCAGGCTGGTGACCATGGCGGTGGGAATGGCCATTGGGATCCCGATGATAGGGATCCCGACGATGGGAATGTTAGGGATTGGGATCCCGAGCCGGATCCCACATCGCCTGGAGGGGGTGCGCGCCGGCGCGACAATGAAGAGCGCGGTCATCGATACGCGGCCCAGAGGGAACCTTCTGCGGATCGGGGTCCGCGACCGAACGAACGCTATGCATCTGCGCACCCGCGTGATGATCGGGCGAATGCGGAGGCGTTTGCCGATGCGTTCGATGCCGATGAAAGCGCGGAACTCGTCGAGCGGGTTGACGAGCAACCCCGGACACGCGCCCGACCCGCAGCCCAGCCTCAATTCATGCGTCATGCTGCTCCCCGGCAAGCGCCTGCGCCAAATCTGCAAACCGTCGCCGCGCCGGCTTACCAACCGACATGGCCGGCAGCTCAGATGGCGATGCATCCGGGCATGATGGTTCCCGGGCCGATGCAGATGATGGCGCCGATGCCGCAGGTCGTGGGAATGCCGATGATGCAGCCCTATCCGATGTGGCAGCAGGCTCCCATGCCGTTTCAGCCTGATTTCGCGGTCATGCCGCAGCATGCGCCGGAGCGCGTCGACGACGAAGACGATGACCAGGATGAAGGCAGCGAGCGCTTCGATGAGATCCATGATCGCCTCAAGGCGGTGCGCCGCGAGGTGGATGCGCTGACCGCGCGTCGGTCCAACCGGCCGCGCTACTGACCCGAAAACACTCTCTTTCCCAATTCCGTCAGCAAACGACGCGCTGGCGGGATTGCGGATTGGGGATTTCCCCATTATGCGGACTCGTATGCGGTCCTCTTTCCGCAATGACAAACTTCGCATCCCTAGATAGCTGCAACCGGGGAAAGACATGGCCGAAATCATTGACGGAAAAGCCCTCGCGGAAGATGTGGTGGCGAAGGTCAAGACCGAGACCGCCAGGCTTGCTGAAAATGGTGTGACGCCGGGGCTCGCCGTGGTGATCGTTGGGGAAGATCCGGCCAGTCAGGTCTATGTCGCTTCCAAATCGCGCCGCGCGAAGGAATGCGGGTTTCATTCGGTGCAGCATTCCTTGCCGAAAGAGACCAGCGAGGAAGAGTTGGTGGCGCTGGTGGAGGACCTCAATGCCGATCAGGCGATCCACGGGATACTGGTGCAATTGCCTCTGCCCGAGCATATCGATGAGGGCCGTATCATTCAGGCCATCGATCCGGACAAGGACGTTGACGGCTTTCATTTCATCAATGTGGGCCGGCTAGGCACCGGCGCGCTGGGAAGCGCTTTCGTGCCGTGCACGCCTGCCGGTGCGATGCTGATGCTGGAACGGATGCGTGGCTGCGATCTTTCGGGGCTTTCGGCGGTGGTGATCGGTCGGTCCAACATTGTCGGAAAGCCGATGGCAAACCTGCTTCTGGCAGCGAATGCCACCGTGACGATTGCCCACAGCCGGACCAAAGACCTGCCCGCGCTTGCAAGGTCGGCCGACATTCTGGTGGCGGCGGTTGGCCGCCCTGAAATGATCAGGGGTGATTGGGTGAAACCGGGCGCGACGGTGATCGATGTTGGTATCAACCGCGTCCCCGCACCGGAAAAGGGTGAGGGGAAAACAAGGCTCGTCGGCGATGTGGCCTTTGCCGAGGCGCAGGAGAATGCCGGAGCGATCACGCCGGTGCCGGGAGGGGTAGGGCCGATGACCATCGCTATGTTGATGGCCAATACGCTGACATCAGCCTATCGCACTGCAGGACTTGAGCCGCCAGCCTTCTAACCCCTGAGACAAACTGGATCATCAGCCATGTCTTTCCTGCCCGACCAGCCTGCTTTACAACTATTGGCCATGGGCGAGGCGCGGCAGGATACCCGGCAGTTTGCCTTTCTGTTGGTAGACAGGTTTTCGATGTTTTCGCTGGCAGCGGCCATCGACACGGTGCGCTCGGCCAATCGTCTCCTGGGACGCGACGTCTACAGCTGGGTCACGGTTTCCGCTGACGGCGAAGCCGTGATGGCCTCCAATGGACTTCCGATCAAGATCGACTATGCGATCGCCGACCTGCCTCCAGTCGACATACTCTTCGTCTGCGTGGGCCTGACGACGGAATTCCCGGGAAAGAGCACTGTGCTGGCAGGTTTGCGTGCGCTTGGTCGTCGGGGCGCGGCCCTTGGGGCGCTGGCGGCCGGCTCATACCTTCTCGCGGAGGCGGGCCAGCTCGAAGGGCATCGTTGTACAATCCATTGGGAAAACCGCGCGTCCTTCATGGAGCGCTTTCCGGAGATCGAGTGCACCGGCAATGTCTATGAGATCGACCGGAAGCGCTACACCTGTGCAGGCGTGACCACATCCATCGATCTGATGCTGGAAATCGTGCGCAACGATCTGGGTGTGGAACTGGCCAACGAGGTGGCCAACCAGTTCCAGCACGAGCGCATCCGCTCGCCAGGCGATCGCCAGCGCACGGGGCCGGAGCGCGATCTCACCGGCAAATCGGAAAAGCTGAAGAAAATTGTCGAGCTGATGGCCGACAATCTGGACGAGCCCTATTCCGCGGTGCAGCTTGCAAGAGCGGCAAGCCTTTCGGTGCGACAGGTGGAACGGCTGTTTCTGCGGCATCTGGGCATGACGCCCGGGCGCTATTACATGCGCTTGAGGTTGGAGCGGGCGCGCGAGCTTTTGCGCCAGACCAATTTGCCGATACTCGACGTGGCGATTGCCACCGGCTTCACCTCGCACTCCTATTTTGCGCAGAGCTATCGCCAGCAATTCGGGCGCCCGCCCTCGGAAGAGCGGCGCACCACCTATTGAGATTGGTGTTCTGGCTCATTTTGATGGTTGTGCCAGGTGCCTTCGGTCAAGCCGGCTGCCAACTTTCGCAGAGCGACAATGTCGGGCTCGTGCGAACCTTCAGAGCCGGCGCGGGCCATGAAATCTTTCGCGAGGGTCGCTGCGGCCCTTTCGAACGCATCCGGTGCGACGCGGGCGAGCGAGGTCAGGCCGCGCAAAAGTGCCTCTTGAACATCGGGTGCAGCGGTCGCGGCTTCATAGGAGATCGGCCGAAAAGCCTCGTCCAGCAAACGCTCCGGGCTGACTGGCGCAAAACGAATGCGCGGATAAGGTGGGTCTTTCCGTTCCTCTTCCTTTTCCTTCAGCGCCCAGTTGGTCAGAAGACGCGTCTGCACGGTAAGCACGTGGTTGGCAGTCGACGGATCGTTGACGCCGGGCGACAAGGCCCGCCGCGCCACATCCGCCAGAACGAGAAAGCCGAAGCCGGGATCGGAATCGAAGGTGCGCTCCTCGCCGATGATGAAATCGCCACGGATGGCTTTCAGCACCGCCTCATCCGCTTCGCCGACGACCACAGCAATGGTCGTCGTATGGTCAACATAGTCTCCGGGCCGGACACGCACATGGATGACAAGCCCCTTCTCTTCCGCAATATCCTGAAGCGCGTGGGGGTCGAAATGCTGCACGAAGCCGACGCTGCCTGCCGCAACCTCGTGCCCGATGGGTGAACCTTCGCCCTCACTGCAGCCATAGAGACCGTCGCGGCCAAGCCGGTCGAGTGCCTGGCGGGTGGCATCTTCCAGGCGGCTCGTCATTTCCACCACGCGGCCCACGACGGAGATTTCGCGTACCCAGCGGATCAGCGCCCAGACAACGGCGAAGACGACAAGAAGGGTGGCGATGAACAGGATCAGGCGTCCGCCGAGTGTGTAGATGCCGCTCGACAGGCCGATAATGCCTATGATGGAAAAGAGAAAGGCGCCGATGAACACCGAAATCGTGGTGCGCGCGGCGCGATTGCCCGAAAAGAGCGGGACGGCACGGGGGGAGCCGGTCTGCGCCGCACTCGTGAGCAGGTTCACAAGGGTGGAGAGCGCAAACACCGCCACCGTGAGCATGCTTGACGCTACGATGCCCAGAATGTTGCGCAGCGCATCGGCCGAGACGGTGATCGGGATGGCGCTTTCCTCAAGCTCTTCAGGAAAGAAAGCGGCAGAAAGATAGGCGAGCGCCACCACGAGCACTGCCGACAGGCAAAACAGCGCAGGCAGAAACCAAAGGGCTCTCGAAACCCGTCTGAAAAGAAACCAATAGCCGTTCACAACCCCCTCCAATCAAACAGAGAATGCACGGTCAGGACGGTTGGTTCCAGATCAGAATACCGCTGCTCCCTGATCCGCACGCCCCGCAAGCTGGCGGAAGCCCGCAAAAAGCTCGCGCCCCATGCCGAACTGGTTGGCGGTGAGGTCGGGTGCAGCATTTTCGCGCGCGGCGAGTTCGTCCGCGTCGACCAGCACTTCGATCGTGCCTTTCTCGGCATCAAGGCGCATCGGATCGCCGTCACGCAGTTTGGCGATCATGCCGCCGTCGAGCGCCTCGGGGGTGACATGGATGGCTGCCGGCACCTTGCCGGAGGCGCCAGACATGCGCCCATCAGTGACCAGCGCGATGCGCCGGCCACGATCCTGCAGCACGCCAAGCGCAGGCGTGAGCTTGTGCAGCTCCGGCATGCCATTGGCCTTCGGCCCCTGGAAGCGGATGACAGCGATGAAATCGCGGTCAAGCTTGCCAGCCTTGAAAGCTTCCTGCATTTCATCCTGCGAATGGAAAATGACGGCGGGCGCCTCGATCAGCCGGTGCTCGGGTTTGACAGCGGAAATCTTGATGATGGATTTGCCCAGATTGCCCGACAGGACCCGTATGCCGCCGGTCTGCTGGAAGGGCTTGGCGGCGGTGGTAAGCACTTTTTCGTTGCCGCTGACTTCCGGCACGGGAATGCGTGCGACGGAACCATCATCGGCAAGCTTCGCCTCGACCGTGTAAGGCCGCAGGCCTTCGCCCCAGATGGTCCGCACATCCTCATGCAGATAACCGTCGTCGAGCAGTTCGCGAATCAGGAAGCCCATGCCGCCGGCGGCGTTGAAGTGGTTCACGTCCGCAAGCCCGTTGGGGTAGACGCGCGCGAGAAGCGGCACATGGTCGGAGATTTCGGCGATGTCGTCCCAGGTGAGCCTGATGCCGGCTGCCGCCGCCATGGCAACGAGGTGCATGGTGTGATTGGTGGAGCCGCCCGTGGCGTTCAGCCCCACGACGCCATTCACGATGGAGCGCTCGTCGATCATGCGGCCAACGGGCGTGAACTCGTTTCCGAGCGCCGTGATGGCAAGCGCGCGTTTGGCCGCCTCCTTCGTCAGGGCGTCGCGCAGGGGTGTGTTGGGGTTGATGAAGGAGGAGCCGGGCGTGTGCAGGCCCATGATCTCCATCAGCATCTGGTTGGAATTGGCCGTGCCGTAAAAGGTGCAGGTACCGGGTCCGTGATAGGACTTGGATTCCGCTTCAAGCAGGGCAGCGCGGTCCACCTTGCCCTCGGCATAAAGCTGGCGGATACGGGCCTTTTCGTCGTTCGGCAGGCCGGATGTCATGGGCCCGGCGGGGATGAAAACGGCAGGCAGATGGCCGAAGGTGAGTGCGGCGATCACAAGCCCCGGCACGATCTTGTCGCAGACGCCGAGATAGACGGCCGCATCGAACATGTTGTGCGACAGGCCGACTGCGGCAGCCATGGCGATGACGTCGCGCGAGAAGAGCGAGAGCTCCATGCCCGGCTGACCCTGCGTGACGCCGTCGCACATGGCGGGCACACCGCCTGCCACCTGTGCCACGCCGCCGGCTACGCGCGCGGCGTCCTTGATCATGTTGGGATAGGGCTCGAACGGCTGATGCGCCGAGAGCATGTCGTTATAGGCGGTGATGATGCCGAGATTGGGGACCCGGTCGCCTGAAAGCGCTGCCTTGTCGGTCGGGCCGCAGGCGGCGAACCCATGGGCGAGGTTTCCGCAGGAGAGAACGGAGCGGTGAACGGCCTGTCCGGCCGCATGGTCGAGACGCTCCAGATACGCTTCGCGGCTGGCGCGTGAGCGCTCGCGGATGCGGGCTGTGACGGCTTCGATTTCGGCTCTGGCGGTCATGGCGTGGCGTCCTGTTCTTGCAGTTGGTCCCGCGCCTCAGATCTGGCTGGCGGGCGCCCAAAAAATTCGGGCAGGGTGTTTTGCCCCGGCGAGCACCGCGGTGATGGGCGCGGTCGGGCCGGGCTGCATCGTCAGCGCTCCTTCAAGCGCCTTGCGCTTGTCGTCGCCCTCGATGTGGAGAGCGAGAAAACGCGCGCCGGCAATGCGGCTCATGGAGAGTGTGAGGCGGGGCTCTCCGGCACTCTCGGAGGAGACGGGAAGCACGTCCGGCCCTTCCGCCGGTTTGAGCAGCGTCTCGATGGTTGTGGCGTCGGGGAAAAAAGATGCGGTGTGCCGGTCGTTGCCCATGCCGAGCACCACGACATCCAGCGGTGCCGGAATTCCTGCGATCACGCCTGCCGCTTTCCCTGCCGCGTCGGTTATACTGTCTGCTGGCTGGTAAAGGCCGACAAAGGCGGCGCGGGCGGCCCTGTTTTGCAACAGGTGCTGAGCGACCAGCCGGGCATTGGAGCGCGGCGAATCCGCCGGAACGAAACGCTCGTCCACGAGGATGACGGTGATCTTGTTCCACGGGATGTCGCATCGTGACAGATGATCGAAGAACAGGGCAGGCGTGCGGCCGCCGGAGACGGCAATTGCTGCGCGACCCCGCTCCTTGACGGCAGCGGAGAGCCTTTCCGCGACGCTTGCCGACAGATCCTTCGCCAGAGCCTCTGGCGAAGCGAATTCATGCCATTTGCAGTCCACCATGGTCAGATGCTCTCATGCCAGGTGCGGCCGTCGCGCTCGATGAGCGCGATGGAGGAAGACGGTCCCCATGTGCCCGCCGTATAGCCTTGCGCCTGCTGTTCATTGTCTTCCCAGGCGGCAATGATCGGGTCGATCCAGCGCCATGCCGCTTCCACCTCGTCGCGGCGCATGAACAGGGTCTGGTTGCCACGGATCACATCCATGATGAGCCGCTCATAGGCATCCGGATTGCGCACGCTGAAGGATTCGGCAAAGCTCATGTCGAGCGGTACATGGCGCAGGCGCATGCCGCCGGGGCCGGGGTCCTTGATCATGATCCATTGCTTCACGCCTTCATCGGGCTGCAGGCGGATGACGAGCTGATTGGCAAAGACCTTGCCGGCACCATCCTCGAAGATGGAATGCGGGATCGGCTTGAACTCAATAACGATCTCAGAGACGCGGGTTGCAAGCCGCTTGCCGGTGCGCAGATAGAAGGGGACTCCGGCCCAGCGCCAGTTCTCGATCTCGGCCTTGATGGCGACGAAGGTTTCGGTGTTGCTCTCGCCGCTTTCAAGCTCGTCCGTATAACCCTTCACCGCGCCGCCGTTGGAAGCTCCGGCGCGATACTGGCCGCGCACCGTCGCCTTTTCGGCACTCGCAGCGGTGATGGGCTTCAGTGCGCGCAACACTTTCAGCTTCTCGTCACGCACTGTGTCGGCGTCCATCGAGGCGGGCGCTTCCATCGCAACGAGGCAGAGAAGCTGTAGGATGTGGTTCTGCACCATGTCGCGCAGCGCGCCGGCCTTGTCGTAATAGCCGGCACGGCCTTCCAGCCCGACGGATTCGGCCACCGTGATCTGCACATGGTCGATATGGGCGGAGTTCCAGAGCGGTTCGTAAAGCGCATTGGCAAAGCGCAGCGCCATCAGGTTCTGCACCGTCTCCTTACCCAGATAGTGGTCGATGCGGAAAACGTTCTGCTCATCGAAAACGCGGGCGATGGCGTCGTTCAATTCGTGCGCGGAGGCGAGTGAACGGCCGATCGGCTTTTCCACGATCACCCGGGCCGTGTCCGTCGACAGGCCATGTTTGTCCACCTGCCCGACAATGTCGTCGAAAAGGCTGGGGGCGACGGCCATGTAGAAGGCGCGTACGCTCTTGCTGTCACCGACTTCGGTTTTGAGGTCGGCAAAGCCTTCTCCCGATTTCGCATCCGCCGGCACATAGGAAAGACGAGCCAGAAAATGCTTCAGTTCCTTCGGCTCGATATCGTCCTTTGCGACATGCTCGCGGATCGCCTTTTCGGCAAAGGTGCGAAACTCTTCATCGGAGAGCTTGGTGCGTGAGGAACCGATAATACGGGTCGGATCGGTGAACTGTCCCGCCCGCTGGCGCTGATAGAGCGCCGGCAACAGCTTGCGTTCGGAGAGGTCGCCCGTGGCGCCGAACACCACGAGATCGAATGGATCGACCGGAATTGTCTGGCTGGTCATGGTTTCTCCGTCTGCGTCCGTACAGCTTGCCGTTGCTATAGTCTAATCGATTTAAGAAAGCCAGATGGGATTCCGTCGCACGCGCATATCGAGGCTGAGCCAAGCCGGCATGACCATTTGTGCCTTGACATGTCTTCGCATGGCGGGTTTCCCATGGTTCCCTTCGCGAGCATAGGCTCGCAGACAGACATTACAAACCGGAGCGGCAGGGATGGGAACCCATTTTTCGCGCAGCGTGGCTGAGGGCCGCGCTTTCATGCAGTTCATCGACGGACGGTCCGTCGATTCGCTCTCGGGCGAACGGATAGACGTTCGCTGCCCGTCCGACGGCAAGGTTTTCGCGTCCATCCCCGCATCGAATGAGGCGGATGTCGATCTGGCGGTGAAATCCGCCCGCAAGGCGTTTGACGAGGGGCCTTGGAGCCGCATGCCGGCGGTGGAGCGCGGGCGCTGCCTGACACGGCTTTTCCATCTGGTGGAGAAGCACGGCGAGGAACTGGCAGCACTCGAATCGCGCGACACCGGCAAGCCGATCCGCCAGGGCAAGGCCGATGTGACCGCCACCATGCGCTATTACGAGTTTTACGGCGGCGCGGCCGACAAGATTCACGGCGACACGATCCCGTTTCTCGACGGCTACACAGCGCTGACGCTGCGCGAGCCGCATGGCGTGGTGGTGGGCATCACGCCGTGGAACTACCCGATGCAGATTCTCGCCCGTGTTGTGGGCGCGGCGCTTGCCATGGGCAACACGCTGGTGGTGAAGCCCGCCGAGGACGCATCGCTGACCACGATCCGCATCGCCGAGCTGGCGCATGAGGCGGGCATTCCCGAAGGCGTGTTCAACGTGATCACCGGTTATGGCCGCAGCGCCGGTGCCGCGCTTTCCGCGCATCCGCTGGTGGATTACGTTACGTTCACCGGTTCGCCGATGACCGGCACGGCCATCCAGCAGGCAGCCGCCGTGAACAATCGCGGCGTGACCATGGAACTGGGCGGCAAGTCGCCCCAGATCGTGTTTGCCGATGCGGATATCGAGGCGGCGCTTCCGGTGCTCGTCAATGCCATCATCCAGAATGGCGGGCAGACCTGCTCTGCCGGCAGCCGCGTGCTGATCGAAAAGCCGATTTACGACAAGGTGGCTTCGGCTCTTGCGGAACGTTTCTCAAAGCTGGTGGCCGGCCCGCACGATGCCGATCTCGATATTGGCCCGCTGGTCAACCCGGCGCAGCGCGACAAGGTTTCAGGTTTCATCGCGGCGGCAATGGAAGCAGGCATCCCGCTTCTGGCCGAGGGCATGGTGCATCCGGACGCGCCGGAAGGCGGCTATTATCAGGCGCCGGCGCTTTTCGGTGCGGTCGACCCCAAGGCGGCACTTGCGCAGGAAGAGGTGTTCGGACCTGTTCTTTCGCTCTTTCCCTTCGAGGATGAGGCCGATGCCATCCGCCTTGCCAACGACACGGAGTTCGGCCTCGTGGCCGGCGTGTGGACACGCGACGGCGCGCGCCAGCACCGTGTGGCCAAGCGCGTGCGTGCCGGCCAGGTCTTCGTGAATGGCTACGGCGCGGGCGGCGGGATCGAGCTGCCCTTTGGCGGGTTCAAGAAATCCGGCCACGGGCGCGAAAAGGGCTTTGAAGCCCTGTTCGACATGTCCGCGACAAAGACAATCGTTTTCAACCACGGCTAACACTGACAGGAAATTTTGAAATGGCACGACTTGAAGGCAAGGTCGCCGTCATCACCGGCGCGGCGTCCGGTTTTGGCGCTGGAATGGCAAAGCGTTTCGCCGAGGAAGGCGCGAAGGTCATTGTTGCTGATCTCAATGCGAAGGGTGCGGAAAAGATCGCCGGCGAGATTGGTGAGGCTGCGCTGCCCGTCACCGCCGATGTTTCCATGAAGGCCGATGTGGACGCGATGGTGGATGCCGCCATGCAGGCGCATGGCCGGCTCGACATCATGGTCAACAATGCGGGTTATACGCATCGCAACGGCCCCATGCTGAATGTCGATGAGGAGACCTTCGATCTCATCACCGCCGTCAACATGAAGGCAATCTATCATGCTGCACAGGCCGTCGTGCCGATCATGGACAAGCAGGGCGGGGGCTCGATCATCACCACTGCATCGACGGCCGGCCTGCGCCCGCGTCCGGGTCTCACCTGGTACAATGCCTCAAAGGGCTGGGCGATTACCGCCACAAAGTCGATGGCGGTGGAACTCGCGCCACAGAACATTCGCGTGAATTGTCTTTGCCCGGTAGCGGGTGAGACCGGCATGCTCGATCAGTTCATGGGCGAGGACACGCCGGAGAAGCGCGCGCAGTTCCGTGCATCCATTCCGCTCGGCCGGCTTTCCACACCGCTCGACATCGCCAATGCGGCCCTGTGGCTCGCTTCCGATGAAGCGGAGTTCATCACCGGTGTCGCGCTGGAAGTGGATGGCGGGCGCTGCATCTGAACATGAAGGCTTGAAAAGGGATTTCGCAAACTGGGGAACCAGATATCAACTGCGGAATTCCTCATTGTCGGTTCATTCAACGGCGCGCGATTGAGACAATCAGCGACCGCAGGCAGGGGGCACATGCATGACCTATGAGCAGATCTTTCTTTTCAGTCTGCTGGCCGTCGTCTTTGCATTCCTTGTCTGGGGTCGCATTCGCTATGATCTGGTTGCTTTCGCCGCGCTGATCATTGCGGTAGCGGCGGGTGTCGTTGACGCGCATGACGCCTTTATCGGCTTCGGTCACGAGGCGGTGGTGATCATCGCGCTCGTGTTGATCGTCTCACGCGCAATGATGAACGCCGGTGCTGTGGAGCTGATCGCCCGCTTCGTGCTTTCTTCCGGGCGCGCACTTTCCACACATATCGGCTTCATGTCGGTGATCGGCGCGGGGCTTTCCGCCGTCATCAACAATGTGGCTGCATTGGTCATGTTGATGACGCTCGACATAGAGGCGGCGAAAAAGGCCAAACGCCCCGTCTCGCGGTCGCTGATGCCCCTTTCCTTTGCGACGATCCTCGGTGGCATGATCACGCTGATCGGCACGCCGCCCAACATCGTCATTGCCGAGTTTCGGGGGCGGGCGCTGGGCGAGTCTTTTTCCATGTTCGATTTTTCGCCAGTGGGCATCGTCTGCGCCATTGTTGGCATTGCCTTTGTCACCACGGTCGGATGGCGATTGATCCCCGATACAGGACAGGCCGCTTCTGTCGGTGAAGATGGTGCGGCAGGGTTGTTTGTCGCCGAGGCGGGGGTCAAGGAGAAATCAAGCTATATCGGCAAGGCGGTCAGCGAACTCTACCCACTTGCCGATGAACACGATGTGACCGTTCTCGGTATCGTGCGTCGCGGCAAGCGTCTGCCGGGATTTGCCGCCGGCGAGGAACTGCGCAAGAGCGATCACGTCATTCTTGAAGGCGATCCGAAATCCATTGAAGCGTTCATAGGTGCTGCCGGCCTGGATGCACCGGGGTCCGAGGAGCATGGCGGCATTCGCGGCAAGTCTCTCGTGCTGGTGGAGGCCATCGTACCTGACAATGCGCATATGGTCGGGCGCACCGCACTTGACCTGCGGCTTCTTTATCGCCGCGGCGTGACGCTTCTGGGTGTTTCGCGTCAGGGACGCCGGTTCCGCGAGCGGGTGCGCAAGCTCGTCATCAAGCCGGGCGACGTGGTGCTTCTTCTGGGGCCCGAAAGCCGCGTGAATGATGCAGCCGACTGGCTGGGCGTACTGCCGCTGGCTGAAAAGAGCCACACGGTGATCCAGCGCGGCAAGGCGTTGTTTGCCGTTGGCGTTTTTGCGGCTGCGGTGGCGCTTTCCGTGATGGGACTAATTCCGCTTGCCGTGGCGCTGGCCGGGGCAGTCGCCATCTATGCGCTGTTCAATGTGGTTGGCGCGCGCGAAGTTTATGAATCCGTTGAATGGCCGGTAATCGTGCTGCTGGCCTCGCTCATTCCGCTTGGGCTCGCGCTCGAGGATTCCGGCGGTACCAAGCTGATTGCCGATTCCATCCTCTCGCTGACGGGAGCGCTACCCGCCTGGGCGATCCTTGCGATCCTGATGATCGTGACGATGACGCTTTCGGATTTCTTGAACAATGTGGCGACGGCGCTGATTGCTGCTCCGGTGGGGCTTTCCATAGCGCAGGGTCTCGACGTTTCGCCGGACCCCTTCCTTATGGGTGTTGCCGTGGCGGCTTCCTGTGCCTTCCTGACGCCCATCGGTCACAAGAACAACACGATCATCATGGGGCCGGGTGGCTATCGCTTCGGCGATTACTGGCGCATGGGGTTGCCGCTGGAAGTGTTGATCATTGCGGTGTCGGTGCCGGCGATCTTGTTCTTCTGGCCATTGTAGGATGGTGACGGCGTTGTGGGGGGCGTGGTGCGTGGTTCGACAAGCTCACCATGAGGAATGTGCGCGTTTGCAAGTATGACGTGCTGCGCGATGCTATTAGCAGGTCTCCACCCTCCCTCATGGTGAGCTTGTCGAACCACGCACAGCGTCAAGGCCACGGAGGTTTCGACCCTAAAGCCGATCGCGCAGGGCGTACCAGTTGAGGGCCAGGAACATCAGGATCGGGCGCAGGCGCCGACCGCCGGGGAAGGGCGGTATCTTCAGCTCTTCGAAGAGACGTAAGCGGTTGCGGTTTCCACACACGGTTTCGGCATAGAGTTTGCCGACAAAATTCGACAGCATGACGCCATGGCCCGAATAGCCGCCGGCGGAAATCACGTTCGGCATGACCTCGCGCACATAGGGCTTTCGGGGCACGGTGATGCCCACATAACCACCCCATGCATGGGTGAGCTCCACATCGCTCAGCGCCGGGTAAAGTTCGGCGATCTGGCGGCGGATATGGTGGTGGATCGCCGTGTCTTCGCCCGGGGCATAGATTTCCCGCCCGCCAAAGAGAAGGCGACCGTCGGCAGAGCGCCGGAAATAACGCACCACGAACCGGGAATCGTCCACCGCCTCACCGCCCGGCAGCACCGGGCTGTCGTCGCCGAGCGGGGCTGTTGCGCCGATGAACGAGCCGATGGGCATGACGTGGGCCGCACTCTTCGCTTCCAGATTGCCGCCATAGGCATTGGTGGCGATGAGGCATTTTTCGGCGGTGATGGTGCCGCGCGGAGTCTCGATGCGAACGCCTCCGCGATCCGAGGCGATCTTCGTGGCGGGGGTGCCTTCAAAGAGCTGTGCGCCAGCCTCCGCGGCCACACGCGCGGTGCCGACCACCAGTTTGAGTGGGTGGATATGGCCGGTGCCGGTGTCGCGAATGCCCCCGTAATAGCGTGTCGAACCGAGGCGTTCTGCGGTTTCGGTAGCTTCCATGTAACGAATGTGCGGATAGTCGAAGCGGTCGCGCATGATGTCGGCATGCCGGCGATATTCGTCCAGATAGCGCTTCTTGTGAACCACCGACATCTGGCCGGGTCGATAGTCGATCTCGATGGCGTTGGCGGCGGCGAAATCGATGAGATGGGCCTTTGCCTCTTCGGCGAGGTCGAACAGGGCTTTGGCGCGGGTTAGGCCGAGTTCCGCTTCCAGCTCCTCCGCCCAAGCGCGCTGGCCCGTGCCAAGCTGCCCGCCATTGCGGCCTGATGCGCCGTCACCGAAACGATGCGCCTCGATCAGCGCGACATTGACGCCCGCCTTGGCCAGGTGTGCCGCTGCCGAAAGACCGGTGAACCCACCGCCGATGACAGCGACATCGACGCGGCAATCGTCATCAAGGGCTGGATATTCAGGACGCGCGCCAACGGTCGCTTCATACCAGGAGAGGCCGGGCGATACGGGCGACTGGTAGGGCATGGCGTGTGCCTAAACGTTGAGCAGCAGGTACTCGCGCTCCCACGGGCTGATGACCTTCATGAAGGTCTCGAATTCGGCCCGCTTGATCGCCGCGAAGGTGGAGACGAAGGGGGCGCCGAGCATCTCCTTGAGGCTCACATCATCCTCAAACAGGGCGACGGCTTCCAGAAGGCCGCGCGGTAGTTCGATCTCGTCCTGATTGACGGCGGTGCCGGCGGGGGCATCGGGATTGTTCTTTTCCAGAATGCCGACAAGGCCGCAGGCGAGCGAGGCGGCCAGCGCCAGATAGGGATTGGCGTCGGAGGACGGAATGCGGTTTTCAACGCGCCGCGCGGCGGGATCCGAACGCGGCACGCGGAAGGCCGTGGTGCGGTTGTCATAGCCCCAGCGCGTGTTGACGGGAACCGCGGTGCCCTGTGTGAGCCGGCGATAGGAATTTACATAGGGCGCCAGCATGATGAGCGCGTTGGGAATATGCCTTTGCAGACCGCCGATGAAATGGCGGAATGTGTCCGTCTCTTCACCCTTTTCATCGGAGAAGACGTTCTGGCCGTTTTTGAGCGACACCACAGACTGGTGGATGTGCATCGCGGAGCCCGGCTGGTTCTGGATCGGCTTGGCCATGAAGGTGGCGTAGGTATCGTGTTTCAGCGCCGCCTCACGGATCGTGCGCTTGAACATGAAGACCTGATCGGCAAGCTCGATCGGGTCGCCATGGCGCAGGTTGATCTCGAGCTGGCCTGCCCCTTCTTCATGGATCAACGTGTCGATCTCGAGCCCCTGGCCCTCGGAGAAATGGTAGATGTCGTCGATCAGCTCGTCGAACTCGTTGACGCCGGCAATGGAATAACCCTGACCGCCACCGATGGGCCGACCGGAGCGTCCGACCGGGGGTGTCAGTGGATAATCCGGATCCGGGTTCTTGTGGACGAGATAGAACTCGATTTCTGGCGCGACGATAGGCTTCAGGCCGTGTTTCGCATATTCGGCGACCACGCGCTTCAAGACGTTGCGCGGGCTGAACGCGACGTCGCGCCCATCCTGATGCACAAGGTCGCAGATCACCTGCGCGGTCGGATCGCTCTCCCACGGAACCGAAGAGAGCGTGGAAAGATCCGGCACAAGCTTGAGGTCGCCATCGTCTTCCGGATAAACGAAATCGCCGCTGTTTTCGGGGTATTCTCCTGAGATCGTGGTCATGAACACGGCCGAGGGCAGCGCCAGAGAGGTGTTGGACGTGAACTTCTTGGAGGGCATCATCTTGCCACGGGCAACGCCGGCCTGATCGGGCGTGATGCACTCAATGTCCTCGATGCCACGCCATTCCAGCCAGGCCGTGGCCTGCTTCCAGTCCTTCACACCGCGAAGATTCTTCAGAAATGCGGGCGCGCGAACGGATTCACCTCGACCGGCGCGGCGGGCTAGCTTCTTCCTGTCAGGCATCAATCACCAGGGATCATTGTTTGGATGCCGGAGTATAGACTTGGGGCCGGAGGAAAGGGAAGAGCCCAAGTTTCATGTCTGAAGGGCGGTCAACAGGCGCTGAATGACCGGCTGCAGGGCTTCTGGCGTTACCGGTCGGACCACGTGCGCATCCACATGCTCAGCCTGGGGAACCGCGCCGAGGCGGGAAGGGATGATCGTGATGACGAGAGGAAGCCGCCGCGGCGAGGCGTTTCTATGTTGTTCCAGGTGTAGGAAAAGCGTGTCCGAAGGCTGCACCTGGGCATCGATATCGACGATCACGAGACCCGGACGGGATCGCGGGGACGCCGATGACAAGATGCGTCGCGCTTCCTCCGGATCCATTGCCTGAACCCTGAGATAGGCGCGCTGGGCAATCCGCGAAAGCACGATCCGATTGACTGGAGAAGCTGCAATCACCAAGGCCTGCGTTGGGTCGGCAGCGCAGGTCGCTGTCACCGCACTCTCCGTGGCGGCTGCGAGCTGATCGATTGCATCTTTCTCTGCCATCAGGCGTTCGCCATCAACTGGAATGCGGGCTTCAATGCCCGGTTGAGCCATAACCGGATCATTATCACAGTAGTTGAGAAGTCAAGTTACAATTGCGTCAGAATCAACATGTTCTTCTGCTAATGTGTTCAGCCCCAGGATCTTCGGTGCCACGGCAAATATAATTCAAAATTGAATTACTGTGTTGCTTGAGTGCGGGTGGATGCAGCCATTGCCCTTTGAGAAAACGCCCGCGCGGGAGACCTTGCGCGGGCGCTCTACTGGAGGTCGTCAGGCCGGTGTCAGGATCCTGCCAGACGATTGGTGACGATAACCGGCACCAGGAGGTCGCCCCAGTTTCCCTCCCCGCCATGGTGGCGGGCTGAGCGGACCAATTCGACGGACACACCGGAATCGACCGCCTTCATGACTGCCTGGTTGAGCCTGTGCAGATCGTTTGCCACCATGCGGATCAGGGCCTGCTGGTCGGACGACATAGCGCTTGCCTGTTCCTCTGCTCTTTCCTTGACGCGGGTGTTCGGTGTCATTTCCATTCTCCTTTCCCGGCCGTTTTGGCCGTTGGGTTATTCCGCCGCCGGGCGGAATTGGGCAGTTTCAGTGGATTCCTTCATGGCAGTGGTCGAAGACTGTCCGCCGGTGATGGCCATGGACACGGCGTCGAAATAGCCGGTACCCACTTCGCGCTGGTGCTTGGTGGCCGTGTAGCCATTGGCTTCGGCCGCAAACTCGGCTTCCTGCAGCTCCGAATAGGCCGCCATCTGCCGGTCCTTGTAGCCGCGCGCCAGCTCGAACATGCCGAAGTTGAGCTGATGGAAGCCGGCAAGCGTGATGAACTGGAACTTGTAGCCCATGGCACCAAGCTCGCGCTGGAACCTGGCGATGGTCGCGTCGTCCAGGTTCTTCTTCCAGTTGAAGGAGGGCGAGCAATTGTAGGCAAGCAGCTTGCCCGGATAAGCTTTGTGAACGCCCTCGGCGAATTTGCGCGCCTGCTCCAGATCCGGTTTCGATGTTTCGCACCAAATGAGATCTGTGTGCGGCGCATAGGCGACAGCGCGGGCAATGCAGGCATCCAGCCCGTTCTTCACGCGGTAGAAGCCCTCGACCGTGCGGCCGGCCTCATAGTCGACGAAGGGCTGGTCGCGCTCGTCGATGTCGGAGGTGAGCAGCTTGGCGGCCTCGGCATCGGTGCGGGCGATGACCAGGCTCGGCACACCCATGACGTCGGCTGCAAGGCGAGCGGCATCCAGATTGCGGATGTGCTGCGCCGTGGGGATCAGCACCTTGCCGCCCAGATGACCGCACTTCTTTTCAGATGCAAGCTGGTCCTCGAAGTGGACGCCGGCCGCACCAGCCTCGATATAGGCCTTCATCAGTTCGAAGGCATTGAGCGGACCGCCGAAGCCGGCTTCCGCATCGGCAACGATGGGCGCGAACCACGTGTCGACCGATAGGCCATTGCCCTCCGCCGTCTCGATCTGGTCAGCGCGCTGGAGCGTGCGGTTGATGCGCTTGGCGAGTTCCGGGCCAGCATTGGACGGGTAGAGCGACTGGTCGGGATACATGGCTGAAGCCGTGTTGGCATCGGCTGCGACCTGCCAGCCGGAGAGGTAGATCGCTTTCAGCCCGGCGCGGACCATCTGCATGGCCTGATTGCCGGAGAGCGCGCCGAGCGCGTTGACGAAATCCTCTTCATGGATGAGCTTCCAAAGGCGCTTTGCGCCCTCTTCGGCCAATGTATGGTGGACCGAAATCGAGCCGCGAAGACGCTGGACGTCCTGCGCTGTGTAAGGACGTTCGATGCCATCGAAACGTCCTTCCGTTGCGCCCGGAACAAGATTGTAAAAATCCGTCATAATTTCCTCCACACGGGATGGTTTTTCGCTGGTGGAGCTATCTGGCGCGCTGCCCTTGTGCTCCAAGTTCGTTACAGAATTTACATTGCAATGCAGCGAAGGTAGAGAAAAATCAGCATTTCAAGGGAAGGTTTCGTGTCAGCATGTCTGGAATTTGACATGCAGGTCGTGTAAATTTGTAAATTATGTAAAGGCGAATTTATGCGACGGTTTTGTAAAATAATGTAAAGCGTCATCCAGGCCGGAGGGCGCGCGTGCCGCCGAGGGTGCAGAGAGCAACGGATTTCGATATGGCCAACCAGAAGATATTCGCCGGGCCGCGCATTAGGCGGATTCGCACAGCCAAGGGGTTGACCCAGACGGCCATGGCCGAAGGTCTGGGCATCTCGCCGTCCTATCTCAACCTGATCGAACGCAACCAGCGGCCGCTCACCGTTTCGCTCATTCTAAAGCTTGCTTCCGTCTACAAAGTGGATCCCGACGAATTGCAGGGCGAGGCAGGTCTCTCGCTGGCTGCACTGCGTGAGGTGTTTTCCGATCCGCTTCTGGCCGGCGAGTTGCCGGGCGAGCAGGAACTGGTGGATGTGGCCGAGGCTGCGCCCAATGCAGCCGCTGCGCTCGTAAAGCTCTATCGCGCCTACCGCGAACAGGCGGATCGCATGTCGGATCTGTCGGAGTTGCTTGCGCGGGAAGGGCGCGCCACGGCCATTTCCGCAACGCGCCTGCCAAGTGACGAGGTGCGCGAGACATTCGAACGGCACGCAAACCATTTCGCCTCTCTCGAAGAAGAGGTTGAAAGCTTCCACAAATTGATCGCGCCGGGTGAGGACCTCACTGGCGCAATCAGGAACTGGCTGAAACAGGAGCACGGGATCGTGGTGCGTCTGCTTCCGGTGGCCACCATGCCGAACTGGCGGCGGCGCTACGACCGGCACTCCCAGCGGCTGTTCATCTCCGAACGCCTCTCGCCGGCCGATCAGCTGCGCGAGATCGCCATGGAGGCGTGCCTGCTGCGCATGTCAGTCGCGATCGCGGCAGAAATCGAGGTGCTGAAGCTCTCAAGCAACGAGGCGCGCAGGCTTGCCCGGTTTGAACTCGGGCGCTATGCGGCACACGCGCTGATGATGCCTTATCAGGCATTCCTGTCGGCAGCTGAACGCGCACGATACGATGTCGATGTGCTGAAATCGCGCTTTGGCGTGTCATTCGAACAGGCGGCAAACCGGCTGACGTCGCTCGCCCGGCCGGGCGCTTCGGGCGTCCCCTTCTTCATGCTTGAGGTCGACCACGCGGGCAATCGCTTCCGCAAGGCTGGCGCCCAGGGGTTTCCACAGGCACGTTTTGGAGGCGGCTGCCCCAAGCTTGCGATCCATGCCGCCTTTGCCCAGCCGGGGCAGGTCTTGGTGGAGGCGGTGGAAATGCCCGATGGCGCTGAGTTCCTGACCGTGGCGCGCACCTTGGAGGGGCCGCAGGGTGCCTTTGCCGAGCGCCCGCGCCGCACCGCAATTCTGCTGGGATGCGACCTGGGGTTTCGGGAAAGCGTGGTTTATGGTGATGCGCTGCCGGGAACGCCTGGCAAGTCCGGCGCTGCGCCCACCTACGCTCTGACGCCGGTGGGCCCGGCCTGCCGTCTGTGCGAACGGACAGGTTGCCTCGCCCGTGCCGAGCCGCCCGTGACGCGGCCCCTGGGGCTTGACGAAATGGTGACGGGTTTGAGCGCCTTCGATTTTCAATGACGCGGTCAGGTGATATCCAGCACCACATTCCCGACGACGTCGCCGCGTTCTACAGCTTCATGCGCCTTGACGATATCGCGCAGGGCGAAGCGCTCGCCGATCGAATGCTTGAGCGCGTTCTTCTCAAGCATGGCGGTAAGTTGGCCGATCGCGGTCTCTCGCTCCCGGGCGAGCAGTTCATAGACCACAAAAACCTGGAGTGTCAGACTGTTCCACAGCAATGTGGGAAATGAAACGGGTATGTCGCCTGCCAGGCTGGAACCATAGCAGACGATCTTGCCGTGGGGCGCCAGCGCGCCATTCGAGATGATCGCGGTGGTGGAATAGAGGTCCATATCAATGAGACCGTCCACACCCTTGCCGGAGGTGAGGCCTTTCACCGTGGCGGCCACGTCTTTGGCCTTGTAATCGATCACGAAATCCGCCCCCGCAGCGCGGGCATGGGCGGCGCGGCTGGGCGAGGCGGTCGCAATAACCCGGGCGCCGCGGGCTTTTGCAATCTGCGTGGCATAATGCCCGACAGAAGAGCCGGCACCAGTGACCAGAATTGTCTTGCCGCCCACGGTCTCGAAGAGGTTGACGGCGTGCATGGCTGTCAACGCGGGAATGCCGAGGCATGCTCCCGTCGCGTAATCGACATTCGCAGGCAGGGGAACAGCCTGCGCTTCCGGCAACACGATCGCCTCGGCAGCGGTGCCGAAGGGGCGCCGCCACTGGCCATTCCACACCCAGACACGCTGTCCAACGCGACCATGATCCACGCCGGGCCCGACGGCATCGATATCGCCAGCACCATCGCTATGCGGAATGACACGCTCGGCATTTAGTGGCCGGCCGCGCCGTGCCTTTACATCGGAAGGGTTGACTCCCGAGGTAACAAGCCGGACACGCACCTCGCCGGGGCCGGGCGCGGGAAGGGGCATGTCGCCCAGTTCCAGAACATCGCGCGCCGTTCCGTTACGCTCATACCACGCTGCTCTCAATGCTTACTCCCGCCTCGTCTGCTAGTGCGGCACCAACTCTTCCAACCATTGACAAGGTTTGAAAATCCGGCGCAGGCTTTGTCATCCGCAATCATGAAACAGGCCAATCTTGAACCGCCCCGCAACGAATATCGATACAGACGTTAAGCCCAGTCCTGCCGTTTCGCCAGAAGCCGGCGACGAAATTTCAACAGAAGCTGATCCTGCCTGTGGAGATTTCATCTCCGCCGATCACGAGGCCGAATACCGCGCCTTTGTCGAACAGCACCCGGACCTGGAGGCGGTCGAATTTCTGATTGTCGATCCCAACGGCATCATCCGCGGCAAATGGGCGCCGGGCGACAGCCTCAAGAAGGCATTTCAGGAAGGGGTGAATTTTCCCATGTCGCTGCACGGCCTCGATGTCTGGGGTCGCGAAGTCGAGGAAACAGGGCTCCACATCGAAACCGGCGACAAGGACGGCTATTGCCGGGCAACGCGTGGGTCGCTTGCGATCGTGCCATGGGCACGGCGCAAGACGGCGCAGGTGCTGCTCCAGACCTTCACGCCTGAGGGAGAACCCTTCATGGCGGATTCACGCCAGGTGCTGAAGCACAAGGTGGCGGAAGCAAATGCGAAGGGGTTCTTTCCGGTCGCGGCATTTGAGCTGGAATTCTACCTGCTCGACCCTGAAAAGCAGGATCCGGCCGGCATGCCCACACCGCTTGGCGCGGGCGAAGGGCCGGACCGGCTGCGTATGTACGGGCTCGACGACCTCGCCGAGAACGCGGCACTTTTCGACATGATCCGCGATGCGGCGGACGCACAGAACCTGCCGATCGACACGATCATCAAGGAGGCAGCACCCGGCCAGTTCGAGGTCAATCTGAAACACCGGACGGACCCTTTGCGGGCGGCAGATGACGTGATCCTTCTGCGCCGCATCGTGATGGGTTGCGCGCGCGAGCATGGATTGACGGCCACGTTCATGGCCAAACCCTTCATCGATTATGCGGGCAACGGCATGCACGTGCACACATCCATGCTCGATGCAGACGGGCAAAACGTGTTTGCCGGCGAGACCGGGCGCGTACGATTATTGTCGGCGGTGGCCGGGTTGATCGACACGATGCCCGAATCGCTCATTCTCTACATCAATACCTGGAACGGATTCCGGCGCATCACGCCCGGCTCCTATGCGCCCACCCACGCAGTGTGGGCGGAAAACAACCGCTCTGTGGCACTGCGAATTCCCGTGTCAACCGAGGAGAACCGCCGTGTGGAGCATCGAATTTCAGGGGCAGATGCCAATCCCTATCTCGTCATGGCGGCGATCATCCAGGGCATGATCGAGGGCATTGAAGCGGGCGCGCAGCCGCCGCCACCGGTGGAAGGCAGTGCCTATGACGAGAGAGCGGATATCGGGAGAGAATTGCCCGACGACATGGATGACGCCCTGCAGCTTGCTTCAAGAAGCCGTTTCATCGACCGGGCGCTCGGGCAGCTGTTGGCGAAGGTCTATCGAGATCTGAAACGTGCTGAAATCATCGCCTTCTGGAGTGAGATAACACCGCTTGAACGCACCACTTATCTTTGAGCGCAAACAGAAATTTGGCGCTTGTCGCATCCCTGAAACGTCAATAGGGTTGATGAAAACATGCGGGTGTCGGCGGCGATCTGTGTGCCGGCAAAAACAGTCCCTTGGGGAGAATTTCCATGCTGCGTAAAACACTTCTAGCCTCCTGCGTTTCCCTTGCTGCGCTCTCGATCTCGATGGCGGCGAATGCACAGGATCGCGTCGTCAACGTCTACAATTGGTCGGACTATATCGATGACTCCATCCTTGAGGATTTCACCGAGGAAACAGGCATCAAGGTCGTCTATGACGTCTACGATTCCAACGAGATCCTGGAAACAAAGCTGCTCGCGGGCGGCTCGGGCTATGACGTGGTGGTGCCATCGGGCGAGTTTCTCGGCCGGCAGATCAGCGCAGGCGTCTTCCAGAAGCTCGACAAGGACAAGCTCTCCAACCTGTCCAACATGTGGGACATGATCAACGACCGCGTGGCGGTCTACGATCCCGGCAACGAATACTCGATCAATTACATGTGGGGCACGACAGGCGTCGGCTACAATGTCGGCAAGGCGGAAGAGATTCTCGGCACCTCCAAGGTCGATACCTGGGATGTGATGTTTACGCCGGAACTGGCGGCGAAGTTCAAGGATTGCGGCATCTACATGCTGGATTCAGCCAGCGAGGTGGTGCGTTCAGCACTCATCTATCTGGGCCTTGATCCGAACGCACCCTCTGCGGACGATCTCGCCAAGGCGGAAGAACTGCTTCTTTCGGTGCGTCCATACGTGCGCAAGTTCCATTCATCCGAATACATCAATGGTCTTGCCAATGGCGACATCTGCCTGGCGCTCGGCTATTCGGGTGACATTTTTCAGGCGCGCGACCGTGCGGCGGAAGCCGATCAGGGCGTAACCGTCGGCTATGCGATCCCCAAGGAAGGCGCGCTTCTCTGGTTTGACCAGATGGCTATTCCGGCTGATGCAAAGAATGTCGAGGAAGCGCACGAATTCCTCAACTACATCATGCGTCCGGATGTGATCGCCAAGGCGTCGAACTATGTCGTCTACGCCAATGGCAACAAGGCGGCCCAGGCGGAGATGGACGAAGAAGTGGTCGGCGACCCGGCTGTCTATCCCGACGAGGCCACGATGGAGAAACTGCAGGCGCCGCTCCCCTACGACATGCGCACGCAGCGCCAGGTGACGCGTATGTGGACCAAGGTGGTGACGGGCCAGTAGGTCGTTTCAGGGCAGGGGACGCCGATGAAATCGCTCGGCAGCACACGTCGCAGCTTTGCCCCCTGGGCCGATCCCCAGGCGAAGCCGTATATCTCGTTTGAGAATGTCACCAAAAGGTTCGGTGACTTCACGGCGGTTGATGACCTGTCCCTTGATATCTATGAGCGCGAGTTTTTCGCGCTCCTGGGCGCTTCTGGCTGTGGCAAGACCACGTTGCTGCGTATGCTGGCGGGATTCGAGCAGCCCACTTCCGGCCGCATCTTTCTCGACGGGCAGGATCTTTCGGGCATCCCCCCGCACAAGCGACCGGTCAACATGATGTTCCAGTCCTATGCGCTGTTTCCGCACATGTCGGTGGAAAAGAACATCGCCTTCGGCCTGAAGCAGGATCGCATGCCCGCAGACGAGATCGCCGACCGGGTGGCTGCCATGCTCAAACTGGTGAAGCTGGAGCCTTTTGCCAAGCGCAAGCCGCACCAGCTATCGGGCGGTCAGCGTCAGCGCGTCGCGCTCGCCCGCTCGCTCGCCAAACGGCCGAAGCTCTTATTGCTGGACGAGCCCCTGGGCGCGCTCGACAAGAAGCTGCGCGAGGAGACGCAGTTCGAACTGGTCGATCTGCAATATGATCTCGGCCTCACTTTCATGGTTGTGACCCACGATCAGGAAGAGGCCATGACCATGGCCGACCGCATTGCCGTGATGGACCGGGGCAAGGTCATTCAGGTGGCGACGCCAGCGGAAATCTACGAGGCACCGAACTCACGTTTCGTGGCCGATTTCGTCGGTTCCATCAATATGTTCGAGGGGCAGGTGACCGCTTCCGACAACGAGATGGCCAACATTGCCGACGCGTCCGGGTTCGAGCTTTCGGTGCTCAATGGCGCGGGCGCGGAGAAGGGGGCGAATGTTTGGTTCGCCGTGCGCCCCGAGAAGATCGATATTTCCCGCAACCGGCCGGAAGGTGCGGTCAACGCGGTTGAGGGAGAGGTCTGGGATATCGCCTATCTGGGGGACATGACCATCCACCATGTGAAGCTGGATGACGGCCGTATCGTGAAGGCCAGCAGCATCAACCGCCGCCGAGCGGCGGACGATGTGCTGACATGGCATGACCGGGCCTGGATCTCTTTTCCGGCGGATGCCGGCGTCGTTCTGACGCGGTAGCTGACGATGGCGCGTTTCATCTCAGCAATCGCCGCCCGTTTCGTTATCGCGCTGCCCTATCTGTGGCTGCTTGTCTTCTTCCTTGCGCCGTTTCTCATCGTCTTCAAGATTTCCCTTTCGGAACCGGCGCTTTCCATGCCGCCTTATCAACCGGTTTTCGATCTCTTTGCGGGATTTCCGGCGTTTTTTGAGAAACTGGGCGCGCTTTCGTTCAGCAATTATCTGTGGCTGTTCGATGACCCGCTCTATGTGAACGCCTATCTTTCGAGCATCTGGATTGCCGGCATCTCCACGCTGATCACACTGGCTGTGGGCTATCCCATCGCCTATGGCATGGCGCGGGCACCGGCCTCGATCAGGCCCACGCTTCTCATGCTGGTGATCCTGCCTTTCTGGACGAGCTTCCTGATCCGCGTTTATGCATGGATCGGCATCCTGAAGCCGGAGGGGTTGCTCAACCAGTTCCTGTTGTTCCTGGGAGTGATCGACGAGCCGCTCGTCATTCTCAACACAACCACCGCCATCTATATTGGCATCGTCTATTCCTATCTGCCCTTTATGGTTCTGCCGCTCTATTCGACGCTTGAAAAGATGGACGGATCGCTGATCGAGGCAGCGCGCGATCTGGGCTGTCCGCCCATCGCCGCGTTCTGGAAAGTGACGTTTCCCTTGTCGCTGCCCGGAGTGGTGGCCGGCTGCATGCTGGTGTTCATTCCGGCAGTGGGCGAATTCGTCATTCCCGATCTTCTGGGCGGGTCGCAGACCCTGATGATCGGCAAGACACTCTGGACCGAGTTCTTCAACAATCGTGATTGGCCGGTGTCGTCCGCCGTGGCGGTCATCCTGCTCCTGATCCTGATCATACCAATCATGCTTTTCCAGCGCTCGCAGGCGCGCTCACGCGAGGCGGGGAATTAGCCATGGCCGGAAGTTGGGGACGTTTCAACATTGTGTCACTGGTGCTGGGGTTTGCCTTCCTGTACCTGCCGATCCTTCTGCTGGTGATCTATTCCTTCAACGAGTCGCGACTGGTCACGGTATGGGCGGGCTTCTCGACAAAGTGGTATGTGGAGCTCTTCTCCAATCGTGGCCTGATGGATGCGGCCTGGGTGACGGCAAGGGTTGCCTTCCTGTCGGCCACGGTGGCAACCGTGCTCGGCACGATGGCGGCCATTGCGCTGACACGCTATACGCGGTTTCGGGGGCGGCTTCTGTTCTCTGGAATGGTCTTCGCGCCGCTCGTCATGCCGGAAGTCATCACCGGTCTGTCACTTCTGCTTTTGTTCGTGGCGATCAATTTCGACCGTGGATTCTTCACGGTCACCATCGCGCACATCACCTTTTCCATGTGTTTCGTGGCGGTGGTGGTTCAGTCCCGCCTGATGAGCTTCGATCAGTCGCTTGAAGAGGCTGCGCTCGATCTCGGCGCAACGCCGGTGAAGGCGTTTTTCCAGGTCACGCTGCCCGTGATTTTGCCGGCGGTGATTTCAGGCTGGATGCTGGCTTTCACCCTGTCACTCGATGATCTCGTGATTGCAAGCTTCACCTCAGGTCCCGGTGCAACGACGCTTCCCATGAAGATTTACAGCCAGGTGCGGCTCGGCGTGACGCCGGAAATCAATGCGGTCTGCACCATTTTGATCGGGATTGTGGCGCTGGGCGTCATCGCCGCTTCGATCGTTACCAAGCGGCAGGAAGTTCAGCGGCGTCGCGACGAGCAGGCAGCCATAAGAGTCGCAGCCTGAGCCAGACGCAGGCTCGGCTACTCGATCAGAAAGGGTGCGATGAAGGGCGCGTTCCAGGAACCGCCAACGAAGAAGGTTTCGCGCGGGCCCTGATCCGGAAGGTTTTCCTCCGCTGCAGTCTCCCCGCTGGAAGGTGTTTGCGGCGGCAGGATGCTGCCTGAAAGGGCAATGCCCCGGCCTGCAAACGGAACCAGCCCGCCAAGCGTGATCCTTTCTCCAGTGGAAAGACGGGCTTCCGCCGTGTCGATCCACGCAATGCCCCCTGCCAGAGTCGCCTTCAAGTCCGCACCCTCGATGGGGAGTTCGCCATCGGCGATGTCCTGCAAGGGGAAAAAGCTGCCCTTGTCATTATGCTCCCGAAAGGTTTCGAGATTGAGGCCGACAATGCTGCCCTTGCCGAAATTGGCCGAGATGGAACCATCGGATGTTTCCAGGATCTGGTTCAGTGTTTCGCCATGCCCTTTGAGAAACACTGAGAAGGAGCCTTTGGCTCTCGGCATGAAGGCGGTGAAATGGAGCTTCTCTCCCATCAGCCCGCCGTCAATGTTCTCGGCCGCAATGCGAAGTTCGGCATGATCACGGCCCTCGACATTGTCGAGTCGGACACCGAGCTGAAGCATACCTCCGAAAGCGGTGGCGTCGGAAATGTCGAGGCTCACCAGGCCGTCACGAACCTGCGCGGTCGCAGCCACATCGGTCATCGATACCGAACCTGCAGAAGCCTGCGTGGCCGAGAGGCGAAGGTCGAAGTTGAGATCATGCGCCCAGGAAGCCGCAACTGCCTGCGCCGGTGCGTCGGGTTCGGGGGCAAGGGTTTTCAGCAGAGTGCCAAGATCGAGCGCATTGAAGGCAAGCGTTCCGGAGATGGTCGGACGCGGATCGGTAAACGCCACGTCGAAGACGCCGGTTGCATTGCTGTCCCCGAGGCTGAATTCCGCGGTCTCGAATTTTACACGTTTGGCATCGCCGATGATTGTGCTGCGAAGCTTTGCAGGCTTGATCGTGCTGCCGGGCCAGTCCTCGAGCAGTGTCCATTCCAGTACACGCTGAAGGGAGGGGGCCGAGCTTTCCAGAGTGCCGTTGACGAAGGCATTGTCTACGAGATCGGCTTCACCTTTGAAAGACAGCGTCAGCGGCGCGCTCTTCAGTGAGAGCGAAAGAGCGGTCTTGCCGCCCGCGAGCAGAAAGAGCGGCTCGTCGGTCGAGGCATCAAAGGAGAGACTTTCGCCGTGCCAGATGCCTTTGACTGAAAGCGTGGCCGCGCGGTTGAGGGCAGGCCAGTTGAAGGTCCCCGTAAGGCCGCTGAGAAATGGCGGTTTGTTGTCCCCGTTGAGCGCGATAACCCGGCCATCCTCGACTTCGACTGCCGCGAAACTGTCGCTCGGCAATGCACTTTTGTCAGGCGATGCCGGATCCGCTGCAAGCAGCTCGCGGGCCGTATCAACCGATTGTGCGAGCTTGCCCCAATTGGGGATGGTCGGAATGCGCATGACACCGTCCGTCTCATCAAGCCGCAGAACCGGATGCACCAGCCGGATCTTAGTGAACACGACCTTGCCACGCAGGGCTGCGAGTGCGGAAAGGTCAATCTCGACACGCTCGGCTTCCATGACCGGTGCGCCATCGTCGTTCCAGTCGGACAGCACAACATCATTCAGCACTGCGCTGAAGGTAGGCCAGACACGGATTTGGGGGGCGTCGTCCAGGCGAATGCGATATCCGCTCCAGGCGCTGAGCTGCTGGGCCACGCTGTCGCGCACGATCTGCGTGGAAGCCAGGATCGGTAGGCAAACCACCACCAATGCCGCAAGCACGGCGGCGATCAACAGAGCCCAAATGCTTTTCTTCATTGCCGGCGAGGGCATGGAACCTCATCTTCGGCGTTCCGCCCGGCAAACTTGCGGCCAGAGTGAACGCGGTCAACTTGATGGCCGGAAATGCCACGACACAGCTGTGCCGGCAAACCGACTTCACAGCTCCTTACGGGTTTAAACATGACGTATGGCAATTCAAGGACTTGTCGCACCGTGAAGGGGTATTGCACCGCTTTCTGCAACAACCTGGCGGGTTTGATGCCGGAAACGGGAATTGATTCAAATGAAACCATTGCCGATGTGAGGCGGAATTGCATAAGAAGAGCATACGCCTGGAGGGCCGCGAGGAGGAAAGAATGAAGGCAACGGAGCCACTTTGGACCCCATCTCAGGGGCGGAAGACCGACGCGCCGATATCGGCTTTCGCCAGATGCGCAGAGAAGGTCGCTGGCCGTAGCCTACTTGACTATGATGCGCTTCACGCATGGTCGATCGAAGACCGTGAAGCGTTCTGGTCTCTCGTCTGGGACTTTTGCGATGTCATCGGCCACAAGGGCGCTCGCATCCTGGCAAATGGCGAGCAAATGCCGGGGGCTTCATTCTTCCCGGATGCGAGACTGAACTTCGCTGAGAATCTGCTGCGCAGGACCGGCAGCGACGATGCGGTGGTTTTCCGGGGCGAAGACAAGGTAGAGCGAAGGCTCTCCTGGGATGCGCTGCGTGCGCAGGTGTCGCGTCTGCAACAGCTCTTCCGCGATCGGGGCCTGAAGGCCGGCGACCGCGTGGCGGCGATGATGCCGAATATGCCCGAGACGCTCGCTGCAATGCTTGCGGCCACGTCGCTCGGTGCCGTCTGGTCGTCCTGTTCGCCCGATTTCGGCATTCAGGGGGTGCTCGATCGGTTCGGCCAGATCGAGCCGACAATTTTCATTGCGCCGGACGGCTATTGGTACGGCGGCAAATCCTTCGACGTTTCAGACAAGACCGCTGCCGTCCTCGATAAACTGCCGAGCGTGAAGCTGGCGTTGATTGTCGACTATCTCGGGCATGCTCAAGAGTCCGCTGCAAAGATCGGCAAGGCCGAGGCTTACGGTGAGGCGGCGGAGCGCTACGAGGAGGGGCAGCTTGTCTTTGAACGCCTTCCCTTTTCACATCCACTCTACGTCCTGTTTTCCTCCGGTACGACCGGTATTCCGAAATGCATAGTGCATTCGGCGGGCGGCACACTTCTCCAGCATGTGAAGGAGCACCGCCTCCATGCAGGTCTGAAGCCCGGCGACCGCCTGTTCTATTTCACCACCTGCGGCTGGATGATGTGGAATTGGCTGATGAGCGGGCTGGCGTCGGAAGCCACGCTGCTGCTCTATGACGGCTCTCCATTCCATCCTGACGGAAATGTGCTTTTCGATTATGCCGATGCCGAGCGCATGACATATTTCGGAACCTCGGCAAAGTTCATCGATGCGGTGCGCAAGGCCGGTTTGAAGCCCATGGAAAGCCACGACCTTTCTACGGTCGAGACATTATCCTCTACTGGCTCGCCGCTGGCGCCGGAGAATTTCGCCTTCGTTTATGAGGGGATCAAGAAAGACATCCATCTCGCCTCGATCTCAGGCGGGACGGACATTGTCTCCTGCTTTGTGCTCGGGGTGCCTACCTTGCCGGTCTGGGTCGGCGAGATTCAGGCGGCGGGACTCGGCATGGCGGTTGAAGTCTGGGACGATGAAGGGCGTCCTCTTGAAAAGGGTAAGGGCGAACTCGTGTGTACCCGCGCGTTTCCGGCCATGCCGATCGGGTTCTGGAACGATCTGGAAAACGAAAAATATCACACAGCCTATTTCGACCGGTTCGACAATGTCTGGTGTCACGGCGATTTTGCCGAATGGACGGAGCATGGCGGCATTGTCATCCATGGCCGTTCCGACGCGACGCTGAACCCCGGCGGCGTGCGCATCGGCACGGCGGAGATCTACAATCAGGTCGAGCAACTGCCGGAGATCCTCGAGGCGATCTGCATCGGACAGGAGTGGGAAGACGATGTGCGCGTTGTCCTTTTCGTGCGGCTGGCCGAAGGTGTGAGGCTCGACGAGGCGCTGGAAAAGACGATCCGCACCAAGATCAGAACAGGGGCAAGCCCGCGTCACGTGCCGGCGCGCATCGTGGCAGTGGCGGACATCCCGCGCACGAAATCCGGAAAAATAACCGAGCTTGCCGTGCGCGACATCGTTCATGGCCGCGCGGTGAAAAACAGGGAAGCGCTCGCCAACCCCGAGGCACTGGATCTCTATCGCGACATTCCCGAGCTTCGTCAGTGAAACCGGTTCGGCATGGTAAACAAATGATGAAGCTGAAATTTACCGAGACTTTACAAGTGGTACGGTTCGGTAAACTTCTCTGCGAACCGGTAAGGTTCTGTTAAGGGTTTGCGCGCGATAGTGCCGGCTAACTTGACGAGCCGGACACAGGTTCCGACTGTTCATGCAGATGTTCGCCAAGCCTCGTTTTTGACAGCATTCAAGATCCTTCAGGCGCCCTTTACGGGCGCTTTTTTTTGCCCGGATTTTTGGGCGCCCATGCGGTCGCATCAACGAGGCAAACCAGTGTCTCGATAGGGTGTCAGGTGTTGTGATCACGCATGAGCGGGCGCGACAGAAGAACGACCGGCACGATAGCCGTCGCGATGATGAGGAGCGCCGCCACGGCGCCGTCTTCCACCACACCGCGGGACGCGTTTTCATAAACATGCGTCGCGAGCGTGCGGAAGCCGAAGGGGCGCAGGAGAATGGTCGCCGAAAGCTCCTTCACGGTGTCCACAAAGACGAGGATGGCCGCCGTCAGGATGGCAGGTTTCAGAAGTGGCAGGAGAACGGCGAGCGCGCTCTGGTTTGCGGTTTTGCCGAGGCTACGGGCGGCCTGATCCAGATTGGGCGGTAGCTTTTCAAGCCCCGAGCGGACCGCGCTTTCGGCCAGCGCCAGAAAACGGATCGTGCAGGCTATAACAATGGAAGCTGCCGTGCCGGTCAGGAGAAGGCCGGTGGAAAAGCCGCCATAGGTGCGTGCAGCGCTGTCGACCGTGTTGTCGATGGCGGCGAGAGAGAGAAGCAGGCCAAGGCCGAGGATCGTGCCGGGCAGGGCATATCCGATGGAGGCAAGCCGCACGAGCGCCATGGTGTAGGGCGAGCGCGAGAGACGCATGGCATTGAGAAGCAGCAGCGCGATGACGACGGTCGCAATCGCGGTGATGCTGGCCACCGTAACGCTGGTCAGGAACGCCTGCAGAACCTGTGGATCCGCAAACTGGTAGAGCCGTTTCGAGACATAGCGGACGAACACGAAAAGCGGAATGCCGAAGCCTGACAGAATGGGCAGGCCGAGGGCGCCAGTTGCCAAGATGCCTTTGAAACCTCGGAGCGGCAGACGAGGCGGGCGCACGTGCATCTGGGTGCCACGGGCGCTGTGAAAACGTTGCTTGCGGCGCGCCCATTGCTCGGCTGTCAGAAGCAGGAACACGATCACCAGCATCACGGAAGCGATCTGTGCCGCCCCTTCGAGGCTCCCGCGATTGAGCCAGGTGGCGTAGACCGACAGAGTGAGCGTGCGAACGCCGAGATATTCCACCGCGCCGATGTCGTTGAGTGTCTCCATCATCACCAGCGCCAGGCCGGCGACGATGGCCGGGCGGGCGACAGGTAGAAGAATGCGGAAGAAGACGCGTGCCGGCCGCGCGCCCAGCGTGCGCGCCACATCGGCAATGTTTCGTCCCTGCATGAGAAAGACGACGCGGGCCGTGAGATAGACATAGGGGAACGTGACGGACGTGACCACGAGGGCTGCGCCCCAGGTGGAGCGGATGTCGGGAAACCAGTAGTCGCGCGCGCTTTCGAAGCCGAAGACGGCGCGGAGCGCTGTCTGCACGGGGCCGACATAGTGGAAGAATTCGCCAAAGGCATAAGCGGCCAGATAGGTGGGAACCGCGAGCGGCAGCACCAGTGCCCATGAGAGAAGCCGGCGCAGCGGGAACTCATAGCCCACCACCAGCCAGGCGGATCCGACACCGATGAATGCCGTACCCATGGCAACGAGGCCGAGCAGGATAAGCGTGGTGCCAAGCGACTGCGGCAGCACGTAGCGCAGGAGATGCGGCCAGGCTTCCCCCGTGCCGGAAAGCGCGACGAAAAGTATGGTGGCGACAGGAAGCATGACCGCCAGCGCGATTATGAGACTGCCGAGCCGCGCGGCACGGTGGCGCTCTCCCCGAACGCGGGGAAAACGGTGTTCACGAAGAGGTGCTGTCGGCGCTGGCTGGAGGGTCATGACAACTGAGGCGATATGGCGGCGGGTTTACCCGCAAAAGCAAAAAGCCGGGCCCTGCAAAGGACCCGGCTTTTGCGTCTTAAAGATGGATCAGCTGGCCGGGCCGTCATCGAGACCGACACGGTCAACCATTTCGGAGGCCGCCTTGCGGTTTTTTGCGATCTCGGCAAGCGGCAGGCTGTCCGGCTTGATCTGGCCGAAGGACTGCACGGTTTCCGACACCGTGGCACCCGGAAGAACCGGATACTCGTAATTGGTCTCGGCGTAGATCGACTGGGCCTCGGCGCTGCCCAGGAAGCGCATCAGCTCAAGCGCATTGTCACGGTTCGGCGCGTGCTTGGCCATTGCCATCCCCGAAATGTTGACATGGGTGCCGCGATCCTTGGAATTGGGGAACAGGACCTTCATCGAAGCGGCCCAGTCCTTCTGCTCCGGCTCTTTCTCATTGTTGATCATGAGACCAACATAATAGGTGTTGCCGATGCCCAGATCGCACTCACCGGCATAGATGGCCTGTGCCTGCGCCCGGTCGTTGCCGCTCGGCTTGCGTGCGAGATTGGCCTTGAGGCCCTTCATCCACTCTTCGGCCTTCTCCTCACCGTGATGGGCGATCATGGAGGCGAACAGAGCAATGTTGTAATTGTGCTGGCCACTGCGCATGCAGATCTTGCCCTTCCACTTGGGATCGGCGAGCTCTTCATAGGTGATCGTGTCCTGCTCGACGCGCTCCTTGGAGGCATAGACAACGCGGCCGCGCGTGGTGACACCGAACCAGTGGCCTTCCGGGTCGCGGAACTCGGACGGAATTTCGGAATTGACGGTCTCGTCCTCGACGGGCTGCGTGATGCTCTTTTCCTTGGCGTTCATTAGACGACCAATATCGACGGTCAGGATGACATCTGCAGGCGAGTTCGAGCCTTCCGCCGCAATGCGGTCCTCAAGGCCCTTGTCCAGGAACAGGACTTCGGTCGCAATTCCGGTCTTTTCGGTGAAAGCGTCGAGCAGCGGCTTGATGAGGAAAGGTTGGCGATAGGAATAGATGTTCACCGTTCCCTCTGCCTGAGCCGCAGGCAGGGTTGTGGCAAGCGTTCCCGCTGCAACAAGCGCGGCGAGACCGGCGCGGGCAGCGATCAATTTGTTTGTCAGCATTGGTGTCTCCAAACCTGTGGGATTAAAGGTCCCAGGGAATGCGCAGCTGTTGCTCCGCAATGCGGGGACATCTCGCGGAAAAAACACCGTGCGTCAAGAAAAATACAAATAATATCATTAGTTTAGAAGTATTCTAAACTACAAATGTCATCTTTTCTGACGTTGGTTTGAGCGAAGCCTTAGTCGGCGAGAACGCGCGTCGGTGGGAAGGAAACCTCAACCAGCGTTCCTTCGCCCGGAACCGAGTTGATGGCAAAGGCTGCACGATTGGCTTCCACCATGGCTCGGGTCAGTGGCAGGCCAAGACCCGTTCCATCCCCGCGCTTACGCTTCAAGCTGTTGATTTGCTTGAAAGGTTTCAGCGCTTCCTCGACCTCTGCTGGGCTCATGCCGATGCCGGTGTCGCGCACGCGCATGATGACCGAGCCGTCCGCGCTATAGGCCGTCGATATGATCACTTGTCCGCCGGCGGGCGTATAGCGCACCGCATTGGACAGAAGATTGAGCGCGATCTGGCGAACGCTGCGCGGATCGGCGACCACATCCGGCAGATTGGAAGCGAAGCTCGAACGAATGATGACGCGCTCGCGATTGGCCTGCGGCTGCATCATGGCGACGGTTTCGCCCAGGACATCATTCAGGGACACGGCTTCGTAGTGCATCTCCTGCTCACCGGCTTCGATCTTGGAAATGTCGAGCAGATCGTTGACGAGATCGAGCACGTGATTGCCCGAACGGTTGATGTCCTGCAGGTAGTCGCGATAGCGGTCATTGCCGATGGGGCCGAATTTTTCATCGAGCATCAACTCGGAAAAGCCGATAATCGCGTTCAGCGGTGTGCGAACCTCATGGCTGACGCGGGCCAGAAATTCGGTTTTCTGCGAGGAGGCGCGTTCGGCTTCGGCGCGCGCCTGCGTCAATTCCTCGGCCGCGCGCTTCCACTGTGTGACGTCGCGGAGAACGGCGCAGAACCCGCTGCTGTGAGGAAGGCGTCCGATCGTCATGAAGAGCGGAATGAAGCGCCCCTGAGCCTCGCGTCCGATGACCTCAAGGCCATCATTGAGCACGCTGGCGACGCCGTTGTCGGAAAGGCTTTCCAGATGGGCGCGCACCGCTCCCTGGCTTTCAATGGCAAACAATGCGGTAAAGGGTTTGCCGGTCACGTCCTGGGCGTCGAAGCCGAAAAGAGCTTCCGCCGGCCGGTTGGTCGAACGGACATTGCCGTCATTGTCGATGATAACCACACCGTCTGTCGCGGTGTCGACAATCGCGCGCATCTCGGCCAGATGCATCTGGAGCTCGGCGGTCTGCGCCTCCAGTTCGGCGTCGTTCACCGCTTCGGCCTGGGTATCAGCAGCGCCGGTCTCTGCTGTTATGGCAGCGCCGTTCATCTCGTTTTCGATAGGCTGCAGTGCCAGAAGAAGCGCCTTACCATCGCGCCAGGGAACGGATTGCAGATGCGCATGAACGTCGTGCTCGTCCCCTTGGGCGGTGCGGATCGTCAACGCTTGGGTATCGGCGGGAGCTTGCGAAGCCTCGTAGCTTTCCGGAAAAAGCACGTCGAGGCCGCCGCTTTCCTCAAGCGCTTTCAAATCCGCATAGCCGGTCAGATCAAAAAACGCCTTGTTGGCGTAATGGAGCCTGTCTCCCGCATGAATGAGGATCGGCAACGGTAGCCCGGCCAGCAAACCGGGGCTGTTCTCGTCGCTGCCTGCGGGCATGCTGTAAAATGCCGAGGGTACGATTGCCGGTGACGCCGTTGGAGCAGGCACCGGATCGTCGGCCTCCATGGCCGGCAGATCGGTTCGATCATCGGTCGCCGCTGCCTCGGGCTCTTGCTCAGCTGGTGATGCGTCTTCACTGCGCGCACTGTCAGCGGCAGAAGCCGGCTCGTCCGATGCGCTTTCCAACGCCTGTTCACGCACCTGCGAGGATGTATCGTTTGCGATCGTATCGCGCTTCCCCACTTCGTCTTCCGGATGATTCTCCTGGCGCAGACGCGCTCCGATCTCACGGAAGGCGGTTGCTTCCGTCGGAGAGAGACCGCCTTCAGAGGTCAGCGGGGTGCGGTGCTCCGCAAGGCGGATGATCTTGACCTGCTCGGATGGGGGGCCGTCTGTTTCCTGAGAAGGCTGGGGCGTTGCGGGGATTTCGACTTCCGCATCTGAACCGGCTGGATCTGAACCGGCTGGCGGTTGTGTCGGTTCCGTCGCCGGGTCCTCCACATCGTGCGGCTGGGATTCCAGGCGCTCCTCCGGCGCGGCAGGCTCAGTCGCTGTAAATTCCGTCTCATCGCGCGAGGGCAGGGCGCCGCCGGGTGCGAGCACGAGACCGATGCCCTCGGGGTCTGTCACAGCGTCGTTCATACGCGCCAGACCGAATCCGTGAAAGCCTTCGAAAATACGGCCTCGGCCATAAATGGGAAGGGCGGCAAGATCGACGGGAACCTTCAGATCAGTTCCTTCGATAGGCCACATGACCGTGCGACCGGACCACGTGTCACGACGCTCCAACAGCGCCGAAATACGGCCTTCGGGATCAAGTCCGAACGCGTTGGACACTTCGCGGAACCGGCGACCCATAACATCGGCTGCCGCTGGGCCGACGGCCTCGGCGAAAGCATCGGACAACGCGGTAAAGCGGCCCTCCGCGTCGGTACGCCAGGCAAAGCGGACAGTGCCTCTGGGGCGCTCTACCGGAGCCGATGAGGCGCATTCTTCCGTAACATGTGCAGCGGTTCGGGCAGGTGGGGTTTCCTTCATGACCTGCGGGTCGTCTGTCGCGGCTTCCGGGACGTCCACGTCTGAAACACGCTCGGGCGTCTCGGTCAGCGGGGCCTCGACAAGCGTTCGATCCGTCGGTGACGATGCGGTGTCTGCGGCCGCGAGAACCGCCTCCGGGCCCGGATGCTCGTCTTGCTGGAGCGGCGCGTTCTGCTCGTCGACCACCACGAGCAGATGCCAGGCGGGGTCGTCAGTCAGCCTTGCGAAGGCAGCGGGACGGCGGCGCCCCCCACCTTCTACCATGCGCTTGACCAACCGGTCCTTCTCTTCGCGCACTTCTTGGACCAGCGTGCGCAGCGTGTCGCGTTCGATGCCCAGCGCTTCAAAATTGTTGGAAGCCGCTGCAATGGAGCCATTCTCGTCCACAAGGGCGGCAAACTGGTCAGCTGCGTCGAAGCCCTGGACCGCGGCTGTTGCGCGATAGCTGTCCTCGCGCATGCGCGTCGAAGTCGCCTTGGATGCGAGCAATATAGCCGCCTCGCCGCCGGGCAACACAATCGTCGATGCACTCAGATTGACGATCGGAGATCTGACACCGCGTCCAAGTCGGGTGGCGACACCGCGTTCCCCGGAAATTCTCGGAAAGCCCGGCGTGGCGGAAATCTGGCGCCGGGTTGTCATGGACAGGCCGCTCTCGGCGCCAATGGCCTCATCGATGTTGCCATGGCCGATCAGCGCCGCGCCGGGGCCGTTCGCCCAGATCACAGTGTCGAGCGCGGTGGTGAGGATGAGCAGTGCATCGCCAGCGGCAAAGCGCTCCCGCACCTGATCCAGAACCGCAATGTCAACAAAGGAGTATGAGACAGACGCCATTCAAACGAGCCAAACACTTTTCTTCACGCGGGCCGGCCGGAGATTCGCAGGGCACGGCAATCGCAACGGTTCAAACAGCATCGGGCTGCCATCCTCAACCGCAGAACGCGGCATCCCGACAACGACGTTAACACCTTATTAATAAAAGCATGTGGCCGCGAGGTCCACAAATGCCTATCGCCGATGACCCTGAATTCTCGTTGATTGGTTAATCGCGTGGAGGTGGAAATGCTGCATCGCAACAAAAATGTTGCAATGCACAATACGTGATGCTATATACGCACCATGAATTGTCGGGCGGGTGTCAACCAGACGGAGACCGCCGTGAACGAGAACCAAAGGACCTTGGATATGACCAAGACCACGCAGAAAGACAACGGAACCGTTGAGTTCCCAACGTTTGACGCGACGCAGGCGAGCGAACAGTTTCGCGCTTTCGCCGAGAAGAGCGCCGAGCAGACGAAAGAAGTCTATGCCCGCATGAAGGTGAATGCTGAAGAGACCCAGAAGGCTCTCGAGGCGACCTTTGAAAATGCCAAATCGGCTAGCAACGAGTTCACCACGAAGTCGATTGCTGCGCTGCGCGAGGGCACCGAAGCCAATCTCGCTCATCTTGAGGCTCTGGCTGGCGCCCGTTCGTTTGCCGAGTTGATCGAGATGCAGAGCAACTTCATGCGCAAGCGCATGGAAGTGGCTGTGGACCAGATGAAGGACTTCCAGGCTACCTCGCAGAAGTCGGCCGAAACGGTTGGGAAGCCGATGAAGGACGTCTTCGAGAAAACGGTCAAGGAACTTCGCGTCGCCTGAGGCGTTTAGCGCTTAAAGAAAGTCCGGCAGCGCACTCCTCCTCCCGTCGCTGCCGAGTGGGTCCGAAACCTCCTCCCTTCGGTCCCTTGTGAAAAAGACCGGGATCCTCCCCCCGGTCTTTTTTCTTTTGTTCTTTTGGCTTGAAAAAGCGATCATTTGCCCGTATTGACGCGGACGCCGGTCACGGGTCGTGTGCGCCGGCCGTGTGCGGTTGTAGCTCAGTTGGTTAGAGCGCAGGATTGTGGCTCCTGAGGTCGGTGGTTCGAATCCACCCAACCGTACCATTTCTCCAAAAATCTTCCGGATTTCTTCCTTCATTGCAGCGGTGCCGTAAATCGGTCCCTTCTGGCGGCCTACGCCTTTTTATCATTTGCCGATAGCGGATCATTCTCCCAGACTGGTCAATGCCTGTAGCAGGGAGGTCGAGATGGGCGTTCTGGTCGACGAGAAATTCTGGACAATGGCCACGAACCGGATGTGGTTGAGTTTCCCGCCACCCGACCGGCCGATTTCGAACCAGGAGCTAGCGGAAATTCTGGAGATCGGCTGTCGAACCTTCTCGGAGGTTCTGTCTGATCCGGACTACGCCCGAGATCTGGAAGAAGTGATCGCCCTGCGTGACACGGTGGACACAGACGCGCCGGGATGGCTTGAGGACTTCCGAGGGTTCTTTGAGAGATTTGCTCAGCGTGAACGCGCGCTCCTCGTCCAGTCCCAGATGGATGAACAGGCGGCGGTCACACTTCTTGCGGCGCTGCGCGAGATCGTCACGCATGCCGCTGAAGTGGAGCGGTGGATCGCGGAAACCGAGGACCTCAATCGATTGTTCCAGGTCTCGAGAGAGATCTGTTGCGGCTATGCTGAGAGGGCACGGAATGAAGCGGTCCATGCCTCGCCGGAAGAACGCAGAAAACTGCTGCATGATGCGCTGGAACTGGTCGGGGCCGGCGCCATGATCGCGATCAACACGGCGGCATGGGAAGCGACATCCGTGATCGGCGGCAGCCTGATGATCATCGGCGTCGTGCGCCGGCGCTTCTAAGGAGGGACCATTCCGGCCTTTCGGTCAGCAGAGCCGTGTAACGCGTGCGGCGGATGGAGAACCCGGAGACAAGCATGAAGGATCTGCTTCGATTGTCGCGTTACCACTGGTCGGTTCTGTTCTTGGTGATGTCCCTCTGTGCCTTCGCCACAGCCTTTTTGTCGTTTCAGCTTGTCAACATCGCATTGGCGAATCTTGAATTCATCCTGAAGCACGGCCTCATGGGCATTGCCGATGGCGGGCTCGTGCAGTTCCTGTCGATCCTTGCAAAGGGATTGCTGATCGTGGCGTTCTATTTCTGCTTCAAGGGTATTGAAGCCGAGTTGCTGCATAGATGGCGGAACATCGACCATCGATGAGGGAGGCGCAGATCGGCGCTATCAGGCTGCCAAGGCGATCTCGACCCGGTTGCGACCTGCTTTCTTGGCACGGTAGAGCGCCATGTCTGCGCGTTTGAAAACAGTCGTGAAGGCTTCGGATTCCGTGGCGCCATCGTTTGCGTAAAGGCCGATACTCACACTGAGTGTGACGTCCAGCTTTCCTTCATGGCGATAGGGCGTTCCGGCGATGGCCTTGCGAAGCCGTTCGCCGAGGCTGAACGCACGTTTGACGTCATGCGAGGGCAAAACAAGGGCAATTTCCTCGCCGCCGTAACGCGCCACCAGATCTGTCTTGCGGACATTGGATCGAACAAGAACGGCCAGGTGCTGCAAAACCTTGTCGCCGACATCGTGTCCGTGGGCATCGTTGATCTGCTTGAAGTGATCGATGTCGATAAGCATCAGTGCACAGGCATCGCCCTGCTGGTTGGCGGTTTCCATCAGGTCGGGGCCTCGCAGGTCGAAGGCGCGCCTGTTCGCCAGACGCGTCAGCGAATCCGTGGAGGCTTCCTGAGTAAGGACACTCTCACGCTCAAACTGTCGCTTTTGCCGATCAACGATGCCACCGACGATCATCGTGCCCAGAATGTTCATGACCAGCATGACAGGACCGACGTTCTTCAATATGCCCATCGCTGTTTCAAACGGGAGAAGAAACATCGAGACCAGCGAACCAGCGCAGAACACACCGAGTAGGGCGAAAGAAACCAGACCAGTGCGCCGGCCCTTGAAATACAGGGCAAAAGCGATGCCGGCACTCGCGCACACCAATATGCCGACCCCACCGGGAAGCGCGCCGGCTCCACCCAGCCACAACCGGTAGGTAAAAGCCGCAAGTGTCGTAACGGCGACGGCTAGCCAGCCACCAAAGGTCATCGCGAGAATGACAAAAGCATTGCGCAGATCGAAAATGATACCCGGCGCGACTTCTACCGGCAGCATCATTGAACCCACGGCGCCGGCACCGAAAACAATCGCGACCAGCGTGTGACGCACGCTCGGTGTGGGGCAACTGCGCAGGACGATATCGTAAAACAGCGCGGCAATCGCCGCGATCCCCAAATTCTGCAAAACGCCGGAAACCAGCAGCGCGTACGTCATCATACTGCCCCCACTCTGCCGGGACGGTAGGCCCTCAAGGTTTCCATGGGGTAAAGGAAGCGATCTGTCACGGCTTCCTGCGGGACTTGCTAGAAGAGGCTTCCCTGGCCCTTCGGCCCATCCTCGGAAGCTTTGCCTTTCTTTACGCTGGCAGCGACCTTGCGGCCATCGCTGGCGGCGACGGCACGCGCCATACCATCGGCGAATTGAATTTGCAGCTCGAGACCGGGTTGAATGTCGCCCGCGCGTTTCAGCGGCAGGTCGTCGGGCCCGCGCACCAGCGCGAATCCGCGCTCCAGAACTGCTTCGTGAGAAAGCGACTTGGCAAGCCGCATGGCCTGATCAGCGCTGGCGTGGCCCTGTTTCAACAGGAGATCGACCTGTGTGTCCGCGCGCCTCCCTCTCTGAGCAAGGCGATCACGCCAATGGGTGATGCGCTGGTTGAGTGCAACGGGAGTCACGCGGGCCGCATCGCGGTCGAAGCGCGTCCGCTGGGCGCGGACAAGTGCGAGAAACACGCCCGGCAGCCGCTCGCCGGAAACACTCGTGCGGCGTCTGGCCTCGGTCAACCGGCGTTCTAACGTCGCTGGCGAAAGGCGCAGACTGTTGAAGGCGATGCGCTTGCGCTGTGTCGCAGCAGACAGAGCGCGACCGAGGCGCCCCGCCGCCTCGTCAAAGCGCCGCCGAGGCAGGGCAAGAAGCTGATCGGGCGATGGCAGCGCTCGTGAAAGCGCCCGCAAAGCCTGACGCTTGCGATCTCCTTCGCGGGAAATCGCACCTTTGAGACGAGCCGACAGCCGCGCAAGAGAGGCTTCCATTTCCGCCTTGACCGGTACTGCCATTTCCGCAGCACCCGTGGGGGTAGGCGCGCGTCGATCGGCAACGAGGTCAATTAGCGTCCAGTCGGTTTCATGACCGACAGCGGAGATGACCGGGATATCGGATGCCGCAACGGCTCGCACCACCGCTTCGTCGTTGAAGCCCCACAGATCTTCAAGACTGCCGCCGCCGCGTGCCACGATCAGAAGGTCGGGTCGGGGCAGGGGGCCCTCTTCAGGCAGTGCGTTAAAGCCGGCTACGGCGTTCGACACCTCTTCCCCCGTGGTCTCGCCCTGCACACGCACGGGCCATACCATCACGTGGACGGGAAAACGGTCGGAAATCCGGTGAATGATGTCGCGGATGACAGCACCGGTGGGCGAGGTGACCACGCCGATGACGCGCGGCATGAACGGTAGCGGCTTCTTGCGAGCGTCCTCGAAGAGGCCTTCGGCGGCGAGCTTTTTCTTGCGTTCTTCCAGAAGCGCCATCAGCGCGCCGGCACCGGCCGGCTCGATGCTGTCGATGACAATCTGATATTTCGAGGAGCCCGGATAGGTGGTCAGTTTGCCGGTGGCGATGATCTCCAAACCTTCCTGCGGGAGGAATTTGAGCTTGGAGAACACGCCGCGCCAGATCACGGCTTCGATCCGCGCGCGGTCGTCCTTTAGGGCGAAATAGGCGTGGCCGGAGGAATGGGGACCGCGATAGCCGGAGACTTCTCCGCGCACGCGCACATGGCCGAACGCGTCTTCCACGGTGCGCTTCAGCGCACCGGAAATCTCACTGACGGAAAACTCCGCAACGTTGCTTTGCGAATCGGCTGGGCGGGATGTGTTCATGGCAAGGGATTGAGACGGGCCGCACCCGCAGGGTCAAGCCCGCGAGGCAAATCCATCCACATGGCTCTCCTACCAGCCATTCATCACCTGACCGGGCCGCAGCCGCTTGGCGCGTGAATTGAGAAAGGCGCTCTGAAAGTCGAGATTACCGCTTTCCTCCATGAATGCAGGGACGGAGAGGTTGTCCAGACTTTCGCTGATATGCCGAGCAAGCGCATCGATGATCTCCACCTGCCCGGTGTGTCCGCGCATCAGACCGATATGGCAATCGGGCAGGGGCTTAAAACCGTCGGCCTCGCCGAGAACCCGCATACCAGGCCGCAAAGCACATTCCGGCAGGACAGAGACGGCCAGACCGGACAGAACAGCAGTGGCGATGACTGTGGCCGAAAAACTGGTGAAGAGAACACGATACTGCCGGCCTTCCTCTTCCAGCGCTGCGCAGGCGGTGCGTCGCCACAGGCAGTTGGGCCGTCCGAACGCCATGGGCAGCACCTCACGTTCGTGCACGGTGTGGTTTGCCGAACTCACCCAAAGCACCGGCTCTCGCCGAACGGGCTCCGAACCACCTTTGGAATCATCATGGGTAACAAGCGCGAGATCGAGGTTTCCCCGCCTGATGTGTTCGACAAGATTGGTCGTGGGCTCGCACGCAACAGAAAGTTCGACACGGGGATTGGAGCGGGAAAAGCGCGCCATGATCTCGGGCAGGAAGCGGTCGGCGTAATCGTCCGGCGTGCCGATCCGGATATGGCCCTCAAGGCTGGCATCGTCGAAGGCCGCCAGCGTCTCGCGGTTGAGACGCAACATGCGGCGCGCATAGGTCAGGAGCCGCTCGCCTTCCTCTGTCAGCCGGTTGGTTCGGCCATCCTTCTGAAAAAGGGCCTTGCCGATCCGCTCTTCAAGACGGCGCATCTGCATGGAGACGGCCGACTGGGTGCGGTGCACTTCCTCGGCCGCCCGCGTGAAGCTTCCCGTGTCGGCAATTGCAATAAAGGTCGTGAGCTGGTCGAGGTCGAGGGGGGCGGCCATGGCAAAACCTATCATAGATGTTGATGACAGAGATTAAAAACATTCGTTCGACTAATCAATAACAGTTTGTCACTCTGCCATCATTCACGAGACGGGCCCTTCGGATCCACCGGATGGGGTGCCCGCTCATCACTTTCGTTCAAGACACAAAAGGATCAGAACGATGACCCGCGCCGCGACCCAGCCCTTCGCCATGACCGCTGCTTCACAGCCGGCCGGCGTGGTGCGCGCGATTGCGGCGTCAATTCTGGCCAAGGCAAAGAATTACCGCCAGACGCGAACCGCAATGCGCCATCTCTCCGAAATGTCCGACTGGCAACTCGCCGACATCGGGCTGACGCGAAGCGATGTGGACATGGTGGCCTTACGGGGCCCGCGAAAGCTCGCAACGCAAGCCCTACAGGAAATCGCACATGAACGCACACGCATGAGCGCGCTCCACGGCGGGGCGACGCTGCGCATCTGACATCAAAGAGGTTTGTCTCCCTATGCAGGCATGACTCCCGCTAGGCCGGCTTCCCCCCGGCAGCCTGCACATTGCCCGGTCCTCTGGACCGGGCTTTTTTTTGGAACGGAAAGCGCCGGTCAGGCGGGGTCGCCATCTTCCTCGTCGACCGCGCGGCCGGGGATCGCATAGCTGCCCGAAAGCCAGCGATTGAGGTCCACATCCTTGCAGCGTTTCGAACAGAACGGATAGAATGCTCGTTCCGAAGGCTTTCCGCATTCAGGACAGGGGCGTTTTGGACGCAGTGGCGTGACATTTTCAGGCGAATTCTGGTTCATTCTAACGTGCCCCGGCACCTGACAGCCAGTTGAAATGAACCTTGTATCCTTCCGCCACAAGCAAGTTGACCGTCTCGTAGAGGGGCAGACCCACGACGTTGGTGTAGGAGCCCACAAGCTTGACCACGAAAGTCCCGGCAAGACCTTGAATGGCATACCCGCCTGCCTTGCCGCGCCACTCTCCGGACGCCAGGTAGCTTTCAAGCTCCTCATGCGAGAGACGCTTGAAGCGGACGCGCGATTCGACGAGGCGCTGGCGCACCTTTCCCGAAGGGGTAATCACACAAAGACCGGTGTAGACCCTATGGGTGCGCCCGGAGAGGAGTTGCAGGCAGTTGGAGGCCTCATCCACCATCTCGGCCTTGGGCAGAATGCGACGCCCGACAGCAACCACCGTGTCGGCAGCCAGCAAATAGCAGCCTTCTGCCTCTCCGTCCTTTTTCAGTCGTTCGTGTGCCTTCTCTGCCTTGCCGAGCGACAGGCGTTTGGCAAGCGAGCGCGGATGTTCGCTCTTGAGCGGCGTTTCATCGATGTTTGCAGGCGCCAGGCGATCAGGCTCGATACCCGCCTGCTGCAGAAGCTCGACGCGGCGGGGTGAGCCGGAAGCCAGCACGAGTTTGTGCAGTGCGCTCATTGCAAGTTCACCAGCCGCGACTGTGCTTACTTGAAGCGATAGGTGATGCGACCCTTGGTCAGGTCGTAGGGCGTCATTTCAACGAGCACCTTGTCGCCCGTGAGAACGCGAATGCGGTTCTTGCGCATGCGACCGGCCGTATGGGCGATAATCTCGTGTTCGTTTTCCAGTTTGACGCGAAACATCGCGTTGGGCAGCAGTTCGGTGACCACGCCTGGAAACTCCAGGACTTCTTCCTTTGGCATCCGTTACCTTCGGTTTTTAAAGAATTTCCCGACCGACGGCCGGAATTTGGCGCGGAACCTAGCTCATTCATCACTCTTTGTGAACAAGCCAAAGCTCGGCAAGCGTCAATTTGTGTCGGTTTTGTTTCATGTTTCAAAGCGCTGCGCAATGGCAGCGGCCAACCGGTCGCGCACATCGCGGTAGGCAGCGATGATCTGATCGCGCGTGCCGCTGACGACAGTGGGGTCCATGGTCGGCCAGTATTCGACATCCGTCGCGATTGTCCGGGTCATGTCGAGTGCGCGGTGATGGGCTTCCGGCGAAAGGGTAATGATGAGGTCGAAATTGGTGTCGGCCAGCTCCTCAATGGATTGCGGCTGACGCTCTCCAAGCGAAAGACCCTTTTCATCCAGAACCGCATCGACAAAAGGATCGCGTTCGCCGGCGCGCAGGCCGGCGGAGGCCAGAAAGACGCTGCGGGGCAGCAACTGACGGGCAAGCACCTCAGCCATGGGCGAACGAATGGCATTCATGCCGCATAAAAACAGCACCGACTGCGGCGCCGGCTGTCTGCCTGTTGCGCCGGGAGTCATGGCCGCGCTCCTATGGGGGCGGCGTTCTTGACGCGTATCAGCCCCGCCAATGCAGTACGCAAACCAGTGTGAATAGCCGCCGAGCGGTGTCGAAATCCACCTCGATCTTGTCCTTCAGGCGGTCCATCAGCGTCTGCGATCCCTCATTGTGCAAGCCGCGTCGTCCCATATCGATCGCCTCGATCTGACTGGGCGTCGCGCTGCGAATGGCATCGTAATAGCTTTCGCAGATCAGGAAATAGTCTTTCACGATGCGGCGAAAAGGGGTGAGAGAAAGGATATGTGTCACCACGGACTCACCATTTTCCCGTGAAATGGCGAAAACGAGCCGGGCTTCAACGAGCGACAACCTCAATTTGTAAGGCCCCTGACCCGTGTCGCCGACAGGCCTGAAGCTGTTTTCCTCGACCAGGTCGAAAATGGCCACCGCGCGCTCATGCTCAATGTCCGGGGTCCCGCGGCCTACGGACTCATCGAGTTCGACATCGATCAAACGTGCCGTATCGGAGCCCTGGTCGGTCATCTCAAACGTCGTGTCTTGGTCGGCTTGGTGTCTCCCAGGCCGCGCCGAGGTCGGTCAGTCGTGCCTCGATGCATTCGACATCAAGCCGCAATGCGGCGTCACCGGAGAAGATCAGCTCGACAACCCCTGCGGGAACCTCCGCAGATGGTGTAAACTTGACCGCCAGAAGCGACAGAACGTCTTCCGTGCGGCCACGGTCAATGCCCGCTGCACGCACATGCAGCACCCGGTCGAAGTGGACGATGCACCGGCGGCGCTCATGAGGCGTCTTGCGCATGAAGCTGCGTTTGGTTTCGTTTTCCCAGACAAATCGGTTGCAGGCGACAGCAAACCGCCGGTTCGAGGGCTCGAAAGCCAGATCGCCGACCTTGATCACCGCATCCTGCAAATGCGCGGACAGGATACCGAGATCGATATCATCGAGCGCTACGAGCTTGAGAAAATCCATGACCATTGGCTCGTCAAGTTCAGCCTGAAATACGCTCGACCGCAGCGCCGCAAGCGGTGAGCTTTTCTTCGAGTCGCTCGAAACCGCGATCCAGATGATAAACGCGGTTCACTTCCGTCTGCCCTTCCGCCGCAAGTGCGGCGATCACGAGCGACACCGAGGCGCGCAGATCGGTCGCCATCACCGGAGCGCCGCGCAGTTGCGACACGCCGTCCACGACAGCGGTCTGGCCGGAGAGCGAGATCTTAGCGCCGAGGCGTGCCAGCTCCTGCACATGCATGAACCGGTTCTCGAAAATGGTCTCGGTGATGTGCGAGCGCCCCTTCGCCATGGTCATGAGCCCCATGAATTGCGCTTGCAGATCGGTGGGAAAACCGGGGAAGGGCTGGGTGGTGATGTCGACGGGGTTGATGCCGCCACCATTGCGGCGCACGCGAATACCGGTATTGGCGCGTGTGATCTCGGCGCCGGTCTGCTCCAGAATGCCAAGCGCTGATTCCAGGAGATCCGCCTGCGCGCCCTCCAGCATCACGTCGCCGCCGGTCATAGCCACGGCCATCGCATAGGTGCCGGCCTCGATCCGGTCGGGAATGACCCGGTGCCGCGCACCTGAAAGGCTCGTCACCCCATCGATCCTGATCGTGTCGGTCCCCGCGCCGGAAACTTTCGCTCCCATGGCATTGAGGCAGTCGGCAAGGTTGACGATCTCCGGCTCGCGCGCCGCATTTTCCAGAACGGTCTCGCCCTTTGCAAGCGATGCGGCCATCATCAGGACATGCGTCGCGCCCACAGAAACCTTGGGGAACACATATCGATTGCCGATCAGACCGTTTCTTGCTTTCGCGTTCACGTAGCCCTGTTCGATCTCGATCTCCGCACCGAGCGCGCGCAGACCGTCGATGAAGAGATCGACGGGGCGTGTTCCGATGGCGCAGCCGCCGGGCAGCGAAACACGTGCCTCGCCCATGCGCGCCAAAAGCGGCCCGATGACCCAGAAGCTCGCCCGCATTTTGGAGACAAGTTCATAAGGCGCGAGCGTGTCCACAATGCTGCGGGCGGTGAAATGAATGGTGCGCGAATAACCTTTCTGCTGGTTTTCGCGGCGGCCATTCACCGAATAGTCGACCCCGTGATTGCCGAGAATACGGATCAGGCTTTCCACATCCGCCAGATGCGGGACATTGTCGAGCGTCAGCGTGTCATCGGTCAGCAATGACGCGATCATGAGCGGCAGGGCGGCATTCTTGGCGCCCGAAATGGGCAATGTGCCGTTAAGCGCGTTGCCGCCGGTTATGCGTATGCGATCCATCCGTTCTCACTTTCCGGGCGCATTTCCCGCTGTCGATCGTCAATTTCGGATTGTCCCCGACTTGCCAGAATGCGCCGATTGCCTTGCGGTATCGTAAAGGCCGCTTCTGATGCGATAGGCGGTGGATGCGATACCGCGAAGCAGTTGTTGCAAGATGTATTCGTTTCAAATGGTCCTAAAACATGGCCGCGCGCCGCGCAAGGCGGTGATTGCAGGGGCGTATAGGCTATTCGTCGGTATCCGTTGCGTTCGCGCCCAGTCCATCGGGACGCTCGTCGGCCTCTCCCTGACGCCGCGACCGTGCCTGCGCCTTTCGGCGGGCGAGATTGGCCCGCAGTTGGGCGGCAAGTCGCTTCTTTCGCTCCTCGTCACCTTTTTCTCCGGCAGATGAAGCGTCTGACTTTCTGACTTTGCTCAAGTGAAACTCCATGGACAAGCGGACAACGATCCTACCCCTCAGCCGTGACGCTGCAAGCGGCGGATCAATGAGGGCCGTGACGATTTTCACAGGCATGTATCAAACTGAGCAAATGAATGCGAATGTGTGCTTGCGCAATGCCGATCATTGTGGCAGAAGTCCGCCGCATCACAAGGGCGGGCAGCGACGCTGTCTTCCCGTGACCGGGACGCAAGCGGATCGCCCGCTCTTCAGGCGTCCTTCGTTATGGCGCTGCTGCCGTAGCTCAGGGGTAGAGCACTCCCTTGGTAAGGGAGAGGTCGAGAGTTCGAATCTCTCCGGCAGCACCATTAAAAACTAATAAAATCAACGACTTACAAGATTGGCGCCAAACATAAGAATGCGCAATCGCACATAGAATGTACAGAACAAAGCGTGAAACTGTACGCCATTGCGTACAAATTCTGTACAGTACATAAGAACGCATGTTCTCGGTGTGTTTTGCGTTTGTGCTAAAGAAAAACCCCGCTCCGGCGGGGTTGAGTAGCTACAGGACATCGATCGGGTGATCGCTGATGTAGGGTCCGTAGGATATGAGTCGCCCCTCTTGAAGCAATTCATCGACCAGCGATGATGTTCGCACTCTGCCAATGGTCTCTGCCGTCCATGTGGAAAGGATGTCCTCCACGGTCGGAAGTTTGTGCTGACTGCTAACATCGCATCTGGTGGAAAGGTATCCCAAAATGCCCTTCTTGGCTCCTTCGTCAGAAATTTTCATCCTGCCATCCTTTCACCCCGCATCTCGCCCCACTTCACAAACTCCGCGCGCCGCTTGATGGGATCATCCCACCACCACAGCGAGCGCCAGGTATCCGGAACGGGTAGCGTGTTGATGGCCTCAAGCAGCGGCGCTTGCGGAACATTGGTGTAATGGCGACTCATGGAATCGACGGCATGGCCAAGGATCTGGTCTTTGACATGCGGATGCACGCCATTGACAACCAACTGCGTCGAAACCGTGTGGCGACCGGTATACGGGCTGACATTGCGAATGCCGGTTCGCTTGCGCGCGCCGTTGATCGCGCCCTTGATCTGGCCGCCTGCACCTTCCACGAGCTCATAAGGCTCACCCTTGTGCGTCAGGAACAAAGCCGCCCCACCCTCACGCCCAGCACAAAGCGCTGCAAACAGCGGCACAAGGAAATCATGCATGGGCACGCCGCGCGGCTCGCCGGTCTTGGTCGACTGCAGCACGATCCACTTGCCGCCAACGTTCACGTCAGCGACGGTCAGCGAAAACAATTCAATCGGCCGCATGCCGGTATAGAATAAAGCCGTCATGACCATGGCAGGCGCTGGCGACATCGCCGCAACAAACCGCGCTGCCGTGT